>JANWLR010000013.1 GCA_025450755.1 Sphingomicrobium sp.
CAGCGATCACATGGATGTCCACGCCGAGGCGGCTGGCGTGGAGACCGATCGGCTGCTGGACGCCCTGGGCGCGGTCAATCGTGTACAGCGCAGGATGTGCGTGAAGCACGACTTGCCCGTTGCGATTGATTGCCTCCTTGCCGTGCCTCAGCAGCTCGTCGACGTCTGCCTGCTCCACGGCATGACCGCCAAGTTCCACCTCAACATTGGCGACGTCGCTGACCAGCTCTCCGGCGCCATAGCTTGCCCAGACTTCCTCGACGGTCAGTCCGGACATCCGTTCGGCAAGCTCGACCGCTTCGCGCACTGCGAACTCGCTTGCCGCCATATCGGTGATGTAGCCGCGTTTTACTCCGCGGCTCTCGCGCTGGCCGGTGCCAAGTACGGTGATGCCGCGCTCGGCATTCGGCCGGCCGATCATCGCGCTCACTTTCGATGAGCCAATGTCGAGGACGGCAATGAGCGGTTCGTCGATCGGTTGGGCCATGTTCGTTCAACCCGCTTGCGGCGCTGCCGCCGGCGGCGGAACGATCGGCTCGCCGGGAGAGCGCGGAAGACGGACGGTCATTTGCCCCGGCACCCGAAGATCAAAGCGGACAATGCCACGGCCGAGTAGTCCGGACTGCTTGTCGGCATGGGCAAACTTGACGAGGGCTGCCATTGCGGATTGCTCGCCCTCGGGCAAAGCGACTGTCTCACCGGACTGGAAGTTCAGATCCCAGCGCCGGCCGCCGACCCAGGTTGCGGAGGCAAGCTGCGGCTTGAGGGTAGGAACGGCGGCCATGAGGCGACTGAGTTGCTCCTCCTCGCCATTCGCACCGGGTCCGATCAATAGTGGGAGATCGGGCATTCGGTCGACCGGCACATGGTCGAGGACGACACCCTCGGAGTCGATGAGCGCGAGCTGGCCCTGGTTCTGCCATAACGCGGCGGGCTTGCGCTCGACGATGTCGATCACGAGCGTGTCCGGGAGCCGGCGCGACACGCGAGCGTCCTTGACCCAGCCATAGGCGAGCAGCCGGCGACGAATGGCGGTGACGTCAACGAGCGCCTCTGGCGCCTTGTCCGAATTGGCCTCAGCGGCAGCGCTGTGAAGCTCGTCGGTGACAACCGCATCGACGAGCGCCCGGTTCATGTGATTGATGCCGACGATCTGATAGCCTCCGACCATGAAGCCGGCGCGGCCGACCGCCGTCGCAGCGGCGCGCTCGGCCTTGGCTGGGATGTCGAGGGCAACCATCACGACGAGGCCGATGGCAAGCATGAAAGCGCCGAACACGAGCGCCGCCACCTTGTTCACCCTGGCCTGATCGACAGGCAGCCGCTTGGCGATCTTCTTTGGGACTGCGACCTTCGACTGTTTCTTGGGCCTGGCGCGGGCTGCGCCGCCGCGGCGGACGTGCGCGGCACTCATGCGAGCGCCTCCGCGATCAGGCGCTCCACGAGCTCGCCGTAAGGAATGCCCTTGAGCTTGGCCTGCTCGGGCACGAGGCTGAGAGGCGTCATTCCGGGCTGGGTATTGACCTCCAGCAGGTAGATTCCGCCTTCGCCCTGCTCGTCATCCCAGCGAAAATCAGAGCGCGATGCGCCCTTGCAGCGGAGGAGTTGGTGCGCGCGTGCGGCCATGTCCATCATCGCCGTGGCGATCTCGTAGGGGAGCTCCGCGGGGCAAATGTGAACGGTCAGGCCGTCGGTATACTTGGCGTCATAGTCGTAGAAGCCTGCCTTCGGCTTGAGCTCCGTCACCGCGAGCGGTTCGCCGCCCATAACCGCCACGGTCAACTCGCGCCCCCTTATGAAGGGCTCGGCGAGCAACTCGGCGAAATGCTGCCATGGGCCTTCGACGTCTTTGCCGATCGGATTGCCGTAGTTTCCATCCTCGGTGACGATCGCCACGCCGACCGACGAGCCTTCGTTGACCGGCTTTACCACATAGGGCCGCTGCAAGGGGTCTTCCTGGTGCAGGCTTTCGCTCGAGACCACGCGGCCCGCCGGCATTCGGATGCCGTGCGGCGCGAGGACCATCTTGGTCAGTTCCTTGTCGATCGCGATGACCGACGTCTCGAGCCCGCTGTGCGTATATTTGAGGCCCATCAGGTCCATCATGCCCTGGACCGTCCCGTCCTCGCCCGGCGTTCCGTGGAGCGCGTTAAAGACGATGTCGGGCTTTAGCTCGGCAAGGCGGCTCGCAACGTCGCGGCCCATGTCGAGTTCGGTGACGTTGGACCAACCACGTTCACGCAGCGCGTCCGCGACGCCCTTGCCGCTGGTCAGCGACACCTTTCGCTCTGATGACCAGCCGCCCATCAGGACGACGACGTGAATATCCTTGTTCATTCGCTTCCAACCCGCTGGATTTCCCATTCCAGGCTGATGTGGGTTTTCGCCTCGACCCTGCGGCGGACTTCCTCACCCAACGCCTCGATTTCGGCGCTCGAAGCGCTACCGAGATTGAGGAGGAAATTGCAATGCTTTTCCGAGACTTGGGCGCCTCCCATCGTGAGCCCGCGGCAACCAGCCGCGGCGATCAGCGCCCAGGCCTTGTGACCCGGAGGATTTTTGAAGGTCGAGCCACCCGTGCGGCTTCTTAACGGCTGCGATTCTTCACGGGCGCGAGCGATTGCGTCCATCTCCGCGCCGATCGCTTGCGGGTCTCCAGCCATGCCGCGAAACACCGCTTCGATCACGACTGCTCCCGCTGGCACCTCGCTATGGCGGTAGACGTAGCCGAGCTTTTCGAGCGGCCACTCCACGACTTCGCCGGAACGGAGCACCAGCCGCGCCGAGATGATTATGTCTTTCACTTCGCGGCCGTAGGCGCCGCCATTCATCCGGACGAAGCCGCCAACGGTGCCGGGGATTCCGCGCAGGAACTCGAGTCCCGCAACTCCGTGGTCGCGCGCGGTCGACGAGACCAGAATGCCGCTCGCGCCTCCCCCGCAGCGCAAAGTGGTTTCGTCGAGCCGGTCTATCTTCGCGAATGGCTTGCCAAGGCGGACAACGACTCCAGGCACCCCGCCGTCGCGCACGATGAGGTTGGAGCCGAGGCCTAGCGCCATCGCCGGCACTTGGGGGTCGAGCTCACGGAAGAATTGCACGAGATCGTCCTCGTCTCTTGGCTCGAACAGCCATTCGGCATTGCCGCCGCTCTTGAACCAGACGAGCGGAGCGAGCGGCGCGTTCGGCGTCAGCTTGCCGCGGACCTTGGGCATGGTGGCGACCGCGCTCATTTCCTCGCCCTCGCCGCGCAAATGCCGTTCGCCAGGGCGGCGGCCCATTTGGTGATGTCGCCGGCGCCCATGCAGATGACCATGTCGCCCTTGGCGGCAAGATCGCGAAGCTCTCGACAGAGCTCGTCCAAATCCGCGACCGAACGCACCATTCGGTGACCGTGAGCGCGCAAGCCCTCGACCAGCACTTCGGAATTGACGCCCTCGATCGGCTCTTCGCCTGCGGGGTAGACCGGAGTCACGAAGACCACATCGGCGTCGTTGAAGGCATTCTGGAACTCGTCCATCAACGATTGCAGGCGGGTGTAGCGGTGCGGCTGCATGATCGCGATTACGCGCTCCTCGGCACCCTCTCGGGCTGCGGCGAGCACGGCGCGGATTTCGGTCGGATGATGTGCGTAGTCGTCGATGATCACGGCGCCATCGATTTGCCCGACCTTGGTGAAGCGCCGTTTGACGCCCTCGAACCGTTCGAACCCAGCAACAATTGCATCAGGAGAGATTCCCATCTCCAAAGCCACTGCAATCGCCGCAAGCGCATTCTGGACGTTGTGGCGGCCCGGAATCGGCACGTGCACGCCCTCGATCGCTCGCCTTTCGCCGTCGCGTTCCAGGATCACGGCATCGAAGCGGCTGCCGCCGGCGACCGCGGTGACATTGTCCGCCCGCACGTCGGCAAGCGCGGAAAAGCCATAGGTGATGATCCGCCGGTCGCGAATTCGGCCGATGATGTTCTGCACTTCCGGATGATCGACGCACAGGACGGCGAGCCCGTAGAATGGCACATTTTCGACGAACTCGACGAACGCGTCCTTCACCCCGTCGAAGCTGCCGTAATGCTCGAGATGCTCCGGATCGATGTTGGTAACGACCGCGATCGTCCCGTCGAGGCGAAGGAAGCTGCCGTCACTCTCGTCGGCTTCGATCACCCACCAATCGCTCTTTCCGAGCCGGGCGTTCGATCCGTAACGATTGATGATGCCACCATTGATGACTGTCGGGTCGAGCCCCCCGCCATCGAGCAGCGCCGCGATCATCGATGTCGTCGTCGTTTTGCCGTGCGTGCCCGCGACCGCGATGGTCTTCTGCATGCGCATCAGCTCGGCTAGCATTTCAGCGCGGCGGACGCGCGGCAGTCTGCGCTCGGCCGCGGCCTGGATCTCGGGATTATTTTCCTTGATCGCGGTCGAGCAAACCACGACGGCCGCATCGCCGAGGTTGTCGGCGGAATGGCCGATCGCGACAGGGATTCCTTCCTTGCGTAGCTTTTCGACCACATAGCCGTCGGCCGCGTCCGATCCCTGCACTTTGTAGCCGAGTTGGTGCATCACCTCGGCGATGCCCGACATGCCGATGCCCCCGATTCCGACGAAGTGGATTGTGCCGATGTCGGTGCCGAGCGCCTTCATCATGCAGGCATGCCCCCGACCGGAGCTGTTGCCGTAACGCGTGGGGCGAGCGCTGGACCGACCGCGACTGGCGCGACGCCATTGCCGACGCGCTCGACCAGATCAGCGAGATCGCGCGCTGCATGGGGACGCCCAACCGACAGTGCGCGACCCGCAGCATTGTTGAGCGCCACAGGATCCATTGCCAGCGCTTCGATCTGCCGCGCTAGAACCTCGGGCGTGAAATTATCCTGAGCAATGGCCCGGGCACCGCCGGCCTTCACCATCTCGCGGGCATTGGCGGTCTGGTGGTCGTCGGTCGCCGCAGCGAAGGGGATCAGGATCGCCGGACGCCCGGCGGCGGTCAGCTCGGCGATGGTGGACGCGCCCGCTCGGCCGATCATCAGATGTGCATCGGCGAGCTTAGCGGCCATGTCCTCGATGTAGGTCATCAGCTCGGCGGGGATTCCGAGGTCGGCATATTGCTTGCGAACCCGCTCAATGTCGTCCGGGCGGCATTGCTGCACGACCTGCAAGCGGCGCCGGAGCGACGGCTCGAGCATGCCAAGTCCTTGCGGCACCACCTGGCTGAGGACCGTTGCCCCCTGGCTTCCGCCCGTGACGAGGATCTTGAGTGGCGCGACTTCGTCGAACGGCGGGAACGGAAGCTCGCCCAGCCGTGCGATCTCCTCGCGGACGGGATTGCCGACAAGCACCGCCTTTCGCTGATAATTCGGCTTGAGCCGGTCGATCTCGTTGTAGGCGGTGCCGATCGCCTCGGCGTCGCCGGCGAGCAGGCGATTGACGCGGCCCATCACCGCATTCTGCTCGTGGAGCACGGTCGGGATCCGCATCGCGCTCGCTGCGAGCAAGGAGGGAAACGCCGGATAGCCGCCGAAGCCGACGACCGCGTCGGGCCGATGTTCTCGGTAGAGGCGTTTGGCCTGCCCCCTGCCTTTCACCACCGAGCCAACCGCCTTGAGCCAGCCGATCGGACCGCCGCCAAGCCGGCCGGCAGGCAGGATGTGAACCGGCACGTCCTCGAACAGGCCGGGAAAGCGCGCGCCGCGTTCATCTGTGATCAGCAAAACGCCATGGCCGCGGCTCTTGAGCTCTGCGGCCAGCGCATGCGCTGGAATCATATGGCCGCCGGTTCCACCGGCAGCGAGCACGAAATTCATGCGGTCAGCGACTCCCCGCTCCACTTCACCTCATAGGGCGTACCTGTGAGATACGGGTTCCGGCGCGTGAAGGCGAGAAGCAAGCCCATGCCAATCGACAGTGCGATCATCGACGAGCCGCCGTAGCTGATGAACGGCAGGGTCATGCCCTTCGAGGGCGCCAGCTGAACGTTGACCATCATGTTGATGAGAGCCTGAAGGCCGAACTCGATCGCGATCCCAGCTGCGGCGAGGATCGAGAAGCTGTTGTCCTCGTCCAGCAACTTGATCAGCACGCGGGCGACGATGCCGAGATAGAGACAGGCGATTGCGAGGCAGGCGATCAGGCCGAATTCTTCCCCGATCACCGAGAAGATGTAGTCGGTGTGGGGCTCGGGCAGGCCGAACTTGCGCGTTCCACCGCCGGGGCCCATTCCGAACAGCCCGCCGGCAGTCAGCGTCCGCATCGCATTCTCGACCTGGAAATTGTCGCCGGTCTTGAACAGGAATTCGTCGATGCGCTGCGTCGCGACGGGGTAGAAAAAGTAAGCAAGGACGACGCCGACCACCGCGCCGGCCGCGAGGATGCCGAGCGTTCTGAGGCTGACGCCCGCAAGCGCAAGCATCGCCGCCCAGACCGCGCAGAAGATGATCGTCGAACCAAAGTCCGGCTGCTTCATCAGCAGGAAAGCGATGGCGCCGGTGAGCACGGCGGAGAGTGGATAGACCGGAAGCGACTTGTCGCTTTCCTTGAGGCTCAGCAGCCAGGCCAGCGAGACGACGAAGAAGGGCTTGAGGAACTCCGACGGCTGCACCTGGCCGAGGCCGAAGTTGATCCAGCGGTGAGCACCGTTCACTTCAGGTCCGATAATCGGAACGAAGATCAGCAGCACGAAGAAGAAGGCCGCGCCGAACAGGCTCAACCGCCGCGCCCGATCCTTGGGCATCATCGAAATGCCGATCATCACCGGGATTCCGAATGCTATCCACGCAAGCTGCCGCCAGAAATAATAAAGCTCGTTGAAGCGGACGTTGCCGCCCGAATAGCGCTGCGCGGCGGCGGGCGAGGCAGCGGCGACGGCGATCAGGCCGATCGAGATCAGCACCGTGATCAGCAGCAGAAGCACCTTGTCGATTTCCCAGAACCAGCGGCCCATTGCGCTCGTGTCAGAGCGACCGTAGCGCTCCGGATCGATCAGCGCGGCCTTGGCCTTGATCTGGCCCGAGATGCTCTTGATCATAATTCCTCCACCAGTTTGCGGAACTGGTCCCCCCGGTCTTCGAAATCGCGGAACTGGTCGAAGCTCGCGCAGGCCGGCGACAGCAAGACCGTGTCGCCAGCCTCGGCTTCTGCCGCAGCTTCTCCAACCGCTCTTTCGAGCGTTTCGCACTCTGCCACAGCCATGTGCGGCGACAAGAGGCTAGCGAACAATTCGCCTGCTTCGCCAATGGTATAGGCCTTGCGCACATGGCCGAATTGCGGGGCGCATTCGGCGAGATTGTCGGTCTTGGGCTGACCGCCGCAGATCCAGCGGATCCGGTCAAATGCGGCGAGCGCCGGCGCGGTGGCGGTCGGGTTGGTTGCCTTGCTGTCGTTGACGAACGTGACGCCGCTCTTCTCGCGGATGCGCTCCAGGCGGTGCGGGAGACCGGGGTAGGTCTCCAGCCCCCGCTTCAGATCGTCGAAGCTTTGATCTCCGAGCGTCCAGCAGGCAGCAGCGGCGCAAAGAGCGTTCTGAAGGTTGTGCGGCCCCTGGAGTGCAGGCCACCGCCGCTGACCGGTCCACTCCTCCAACCCAGAATTTAAGCGATCGTCGCTCGTTCCCGTCGAGGTTACGAGAAGGGTCGTGTCGTGAGCATCTTGCCAACGATCCTGATAGGCGTCGTAGCCAGACTGATCTTCACGGGTGAATATTGCGACATGTGCAGGCGACTGCATCTCAAACAATCGCATCTTTGAATCGCGGTAGGTCTCGAAAGCATCGTAGCGGTCGAGGTGGTCGGGCGTGATGTTGAGCAGCACCGCGACGTCGCAATCGAGACTTTGCGTCAGGTCGATCTGATAGCTCGACAGCTCGAGCACATAGACGCCGCCTTCGGGGAGCGGATCCTGGGCGAGGATCGGAAGGCCGATGTTGCCGCCCATCTCCGTCGGCACTCCCGCGGTCTTGAGGATGTGGTGGACGAGTGCGGTGGTCGTCGACTTACCGTTGGTGCCGGTTATTCCGACCACCTTGTGCGGCGGTAGCTCGGGCCGGGCGCGGGCGAACAGCTCGATATCGCCGATGATCTCGACACCGGCTTCGCGGGCCCGGCTCGCGATCGGATGGCGGTTGAGGGGAAGTCCGGGGGTGACGACCAGGCTGTCGAACTGGCTGAGATCGGCTTCGTCGAGGCTCGCGATCTCGGTGCCGGCGGGGGCCTTCGCTCTCTGCTCTTCGTTCGCGTCCCAAGCCGTGACGTACGCACCGCTGGCGAGCAGCGCGGCCGCCGTCGCGAGGCCCGACCGCGCCAGGCCGTAGACCGCATATTTCTTTCCGGCGAAGGCCTTGGCGGTGATCACCTCAGCTTGAGCGTCGAAAGGCCCGCGAGCGCGAGCACGAAGCTGATGATCCAGAAGCGAATCACGACCGTCGGCTCGGACCAGCCGAGATGCTCGAAATGGTGGTGGATCGGCGCCATCAGGAAGACGCGCTTGCCGGTTCGCTTATAGACCATCACCTGGATCACGACGGAGAGCGCCTCGACCACGAAGATCCCGCCGACGATTACCAGCGCGAACTCGTGGTGCGTTGCAACCGAGACAGCCCCGAGCGCTCCGCCAAGCGCCAGGCTGCCGGTATCGCCCATGAAGACTGCCGCCGGTGGGGCGTTAAACCAGAGGAACGCCAGCCCCGCGCCAATGATCGCAAGCAAGAGCACGGTCAGGTCACCCGCGCCGGGCACGTGCGGTATTCCAAGATAATTGGCGAACCTCGCGTTACCGACGAGATAGGCAAACAACACGAAGGCGAGGCTGGCTATGATCACCGGCATGGTCGCGAGGCCGTCAAGCCCATCGGTCAGGTTCACGGCGTTGCCGAAAGCGACGATTACGAATGCCCCGAATAATATGTAGAACCAGCCAAGGTCGGCGACGGTCTCCTTGACGAACGGCAGGTGAAGCTGCGTGCCGCCGGTGCGGACCATCATCCACGTGGCGATGCCGGCAATCAGGAATTCGAGCAGGAGCCGCGTCTTGCCCGAGAGGCCGGCGTGATGCGCCTTCTTCACCTTGTCGTAATCGTCGAGCCAGCCGATCAGCCCGAAGCCGCCGGTCACCAGCAGGCACGCCCAAACATATTGGTTCCTAAGGTCCATCCATAGCAGGACTGAAATCGCGACCGAGGTCAGGATCAGGAGCCCACCCATGGTCGGCGTGCCGCGCTTGGCAAGGTGGCTCTGCGGCCCGTCGGCTCGGATCGGCTGTCCCTTGCCCTGCTTGGTCCGGAGCCAGCTGATGAACTTCGGGCCGAGCAGGAGACCGATGAGGAGCGCGGTCGCGCTCGCCGCGCCGGCACGGAAGCTGATGTAGCGGATGAGGTTGAGGACGCCGGGAAAGCCGAGCTGGTCGGCGATCAGGTAGAGCATGCGAGCTCCTTCGTCATGCTTTCGACCAGCTTCGCCAGGCCAACGCTGTTGCTTGCCTTGACCAGCACCGCGTCGCCGGCACGCACAATTCGCCGAAGCGAATCCGTCGCTTCCTCCACGCTGTCCACCCGATCCACGGGCACGCGGTCGCCGAGGGCCTCGTCGAGTGGCCGGATCTCCTCGCCGATCAGGATCAGGCGGTCGACGTGCGCGTCGAGCACCGCGGGCGCCAGGCCCGCGTGAAGGGCGCTGCTGTGCGTTCCGAGCTCGCGCATGGGGCCGAGGACGGCAATCCGGCGGACTGCATCTTTCTCCGCGCCGAGGCTCTTCAAGGTGGCCGCCATGGACGCAGGATTGGCGTTGTAGCTCTCGTCGATCAGCAGAACTTCGCCGCCATCGACCGCGACGGCGTGTCGCTGACCACGTCCCTTCAGGCCTCCAAGATCGGCGAGTGCTAGTCCGGCGAGCGCGACATCGGCGCCGACAGCCTCGACCGCCGCCAGGACGGCGAGCGCGTTCGAGACCCAATGCTCGCCGCGCTGCGAGATGGTGAAGGTCAGCTCCCGTTCGAGGAGAGCCGCGCTGATCAGGCTCCCTCCGCAGTCCGCGGCAACCGCGTGGACCGCGTGCACGTCGGCGTCTCCGCCGCCAAAGGTGATGATCCGATCGGCATGGCGGCGCGCCGCTCTCACCAGCCGATCGCGCTGCGGCGAATCGTTCGGAACAATGGCAATTCCGCCTCGCTCCAGGCCCTCGAAGATTTCCGCCTTTGCATCGGCGATTGCCTCTTCCGAGCCAAGGTTCTCGATATGCGCCGGCGCAATTGCAGTAATCAGCGCGACATGGGGATGGACCTGCGCCGTCAAAGCGCGGATCTCGCCCGCATTGTTCATCCCCATTTCAAAGACTGCAAACTCCGTTTCGCGCGGCATCCGCGCAAGGCTGAGCGGCACTCCGGTATGGTTATTGTAGCTCTTCACGGAACGATGGACCTTGCCCGGCCGGTTGCGGTCGAGCGCGGCATAAAGGGCTTCCTTGGTGCTGGTCTTTCCGACCGAGCCGGTCACACCCAAGATGGTCGCTTGGCTGCGCTGGCGCGAAGCACGACCCAGCGCCCGGAGTGCGGTGAAGGTGTCGTCGACCAATAGATGCGGACCGTTCACCGGCTGGGAGACGATCGCTGCCGCCGCACCCGCGGCGAATGCTCCGTCGACAAAGCGGTGTCCGTCATGGACCGTACCCGGCATCGCGACGAACAGGTCGCCCGGCTGCACCTCCCGGCTATCGAAGGTCACTCCACTGACTTCGAACGGCTCGCTCGCTTTGCCTCCCGTGGCAGCGGCAATTTCATCGGAGGTCCAGAGCACGCTCATGCCGCGCACTCCCGCGCAACCAGGGCATCATCGAATGGAAGTACCTTATCGCCGATGATTTGGCCGGTCTCATGACCTTTTCCGGCGACAAGGACGATATCGCCTTCGCGTGCGATCCGGATCGCTTCGGCGATCGCCTCCCGGCGGCCGGGGACTTCGATCGCTCGCGGCGCGCCAGCAATGATTGCGGATCGGATCAGCGCCGGATCCTCGCTGCGCGGATTGTCGTCGGTGACGATGACGATGTCCGAAAGGCGGGTCGCGACGGCACCCATTTCCGGACGTTTGCCCTGATCCCGGTCACCGCCGGCGCCGAAAACGGTGATCAGTCGAGCGCCTTTCTCTTTGGCGACATGCGGGCGAAGCGCGGCGATCGCAGCCTCGAGTGCGTCAGGTGTGTGAGCATAGTCGATATAAACTGGAACTCCACTGCGGCTGATGACGGCCCGCTCCAATCGTCCGCGGACGGGTGCGACGCGCTGCATCGCTGAAAAAGTCGTGTCCCAGTTTCCGCCTGTCGCGAGGACGAGCCCTGCTGCCGTCAGCACGTTTGAAGCCTGGTAGGCGCCGATCAGAGGCAGAGCGAGCTTATAGGGTTTTGCGCAATGCTCGAGCTTCAGGGTTTGGCCGAGCGCGGTCGAGCTCTGCTCAACCAGACGGATCGTTTCGCCCTTTCGTCCAACCGTCAGGATTTCATGCCCGCGCCGTTGCACCCGCTGAATGACCTCGTCCGACTTTGGATCGTCGGTCCAAATCACCGCTGGCCTTCGGGATTGAAGCAACTCCTCGAACAGCCGCATCTTGGCTTCGAAATAAGCGTCCATTGTTTGATGATAGTCGAGATGGTCGCGGCTGAAATTCGTGAAGGCGGCTGCCGCGAGCGGAACGCCTTCGCAGCGGTGCTGGTCGAGACCGTGGCTCGACGCCTCGTAAGCCACATGGCTGATTCCCATCCGCTTGAGGCCGGCCATATTGCTCAGGAAAGTAACGATATCCGGTGTGGTGAGGCCCGTCTTTACCTGCTCGTCCGACGTCGTCACGCCAAGCGTCCCGATTGATGCCGAGCGGTGACCCGACATACGCCAGATCTGGCGCGTCATCTCGACGGTCGAAGTCTTTCCGTTAGTTCCGGTTACCGCGACAACACTCTCCGGGTAGGGCGCATAGAATTTGGCGGCGAGATCGGCGAACAGCCGCCGTGGTTCGGGGTCGGTAAGCAACGGAACGCGTACAGCCTGCGCTTCGACCCCGGCCACTATTGCAACGGCGCCACGATCAACCGCTTCGCCGATGAAATCCTCGCCATTGAACACGGCACCCTTGAATGCGCCGAAGACGCTGCCGTGCGCAACCTTGCGATGATCGATCGCAAATCCGGTCACCTCGGAATCGGAGTCGACCTCGGCGATGTCTCGCAGTTTCACTCGCCGTCAGTCCTTGCTTGAGTCTTGCTTCTTGGCTTCCTGCACGAACGGCAGCACCTCGGCCATGTTGGGCTCTCGGTTCATGTCCGGCGAAACCCCCAGCATCGGCGCGATTCGGCTGACGGTTCGGCTAACCACCGGCGCAACGTTCCAGCCGGCGGTCGTAAAGCCATATGTTTCGGGCGTCGCCTTGGGTTCGTCGAGCATCACAACGATCACATAGCGCGGGTCGTCCATCGGGAACACACCAGCGAAGCTCGTGAGGTTGATGGTCTTGCTGTAGTGACCATCGATCAGCTTTTGTGCCGTGCCGGTCTTGCCGCCGATGCGGTAGCCGGGAGCATCGGCCTTCCTGCCGGTTCCCCTCATGACGACGAGGCGCAGCAACGAGCGCATGCGATAGCTCGTATCCGCGGTAAACACGCGCCTGCCGGCGGCCAGTGGATGGCCGGGACCGATCTTCAGGATCGTCGGCGGATGATAGACGCCGCCATCAAACAGCGTCGCATAGCCCATCGCCAGCTGCAGCGGTGCAACCGCGATGCCCTGCCCAAAGCCAATCGTCATCGTTTCGAACGGACCCCACCTTGCACCGGGGGTGAGCGGACGACCTTTTTCCTTCAGCTCGATCTCAACCCTGTCGAGGAAGCCCATCTTCTTGAGCCAGGACTTTTGGCGCTCGGTGCCGAGCTGATCGGCGATCTGGGCCATGCCGATGTTCGAGCTCTCCATCATGATTTCGGCGACAGAACACTGACGGCCAAACGGATGCGTATCGTGGATGAGATGGCCGTAGGCGGGAAGCACTTCTGGGCAGTTGTACATCTTCCCTGGACCCGACACGATTCCGCTATCCATCGCCATCGCCAGAGTGAACGGTTTAAATGTTGAACCAAGCTCAAAGACTCCAAGCGTTGCCCGGTTGAACATCTGGTCGGGCGTTCCCTGGCCCGGTGCGTTGGGGTTGAATGCGGGCATCGAGGTCATTGCGAGGACTTCGCCCGTATGCACGTCCATGACGACGCCGGCGGCACCGATGGCAGAGAAATGCTGCATCGCGGCGCCGAGCTCCGCTTCCAGCGCCTGCTGGATTTTGCTGGAGATCGAAAGGACGAGCGGCTGTCCGCGGGTTTGTGCATTTGACAGATAGGCGTCGAAAGCGCGCTCGACGCCCGCACCGCCGCGACCGTCGATATTGGTGAAACCGAGAACGTGCGCAGCAAGGGTCGTTTGCGGATAGAGGCGATCGGGTTCGCGGTCGATTGCAAGCCCAGGCTCGCCGATCGCGTTCACTGCCTCAACCAGTTCCGGCGAAGCCCGTCGCCGAAGATAGAAGAATGTCTTACCCGAGCGGAGCAGCGCGAAATATTGCTCGGCGCTATGTTCGGGCATGAGTCGGGCGAGCTTCTGGGCGAGTTCCAGCTTGTCGCCAATCACCTTGTTCGGGTGAATGGAGATGGTCCAGGCATCGATCGTCCGTGCGAGCGGCACCCCGTCGCGGTCGACGACATCGCCGCGTTCGGGAACAAATGCCGTCAACTCCTCCTTGCGGCCGGCGTGATCGCCGAACGCCGCAAGATAAAGAAGGCGGAGCGCGATGATTGCGACGATGCCGGCATAGACCAGCATTGCGAACATCAGGCGCTGGTGCATCAGCGCGAGTAGCTGCCGCCGCTGACCGACGAGTCGGAGCCGCTCGGGCCGTGGCGCGACGAGAGCGGGCGACGGTGCGTTCATCGTTCGGTGGCAGTGCCCTTCGAGTTGCCGGAATGCTTCGCCGGGAGCGGCGCAAGCGGGTCGACTTTCGCAAGCCGCACCGGCTTTGTCACCGGCTTAGCCGCCGCAATGATTGGCTTATCCACGGATTTCTTGACCGGAGCTTTCCGCATCGCAGCGCCCTCGCCTGCTCCCGCCGTTTTGGCCGGTCGCCTGGTGGTTTGGAGCATGATGGCAGGCGACTTCTCGCCAGGCTTCTTCGCGGTCCGATTGGCCAATTCCACCGGCTTCTTCATTGGCTGGGCGGCCGCGAGGCCTGGCTTCCCCACCGACTTGCTTTTGGCCAGCTTAGCCGCAATTGCCGGCTTGTCGGTGGATCTGGCGGCCGCCACGGGCAATATGGCGGCCGTCTGCGCCAGGTCCTCGCGCGTTTCGGTTTTCAAACTCGCTTCGTGAAGCAATGCTCTGGGCGACGACGGGGCAGCGGACACCGAAGCGTTCGTCTGCTCTACGTCGAGCTCCTTTTGTGGCTCCGGCGCTGGGGCCGAGGCCAGCACGACCGGTGCCTGGAAGTCTAGCTTGCGCTCAGGCTGCGCCAGCTGGGCGAGCTCGAAGCTTCCTTTGAGAATCTGGTCGGCAGCAGGCGCCGACAATGCGAACGCTCCCGCGTTCCATCGCTCAAGTTGCGACAGACGGCCGCGCGTTCCGATCTCCGTCTGAAGAACGCGCATGTCGCGCTGCGCAACGACGATTTTGCTTTCGACATCCTCAAGCGCGGCGCGCTCCGAAGCGACGCGAAGCGAGACGAGGTAGCAGCTCAGCGCCGCTCCAGCGCAGCTGGCGACCATGAAGACAGAGCGGAAGCTGCGGCTACTCATTGCAGGCGTTCCCTGGAAGTGCGGTTGCGGGGCGGGGCTGAGGTACGGGTCGCTGACCGAAGCCGAGCCGAGCGCGAGCGCGGGTTGGCTGCGAGTTCGGCCGCAGACGGGGAAACGGGCTTGGCGACTCGCTCGAAGGTCGGGGCGTCGGGCTCGGTCAGGACGGGACGATGACGCGATCCCGCCGGCATCGCTCCGCTGCGCTCACGCAAGAACCGCTTCACGATGCGATCCTCGAGGCTGTGGAAGGTCACGACAGCAAGCCGGCCGCCTGGCTTCAGCGCCCGCTCTGCGGCTTGGAGACCCTCTTCGAGTTCGTCGAGTTCGGCGTTCAAATGGATTCGGATGGCCTGAAACGTGCGCGTCGCCGGATCGCTTTTCTGTCCAGCGCGAAATCCCGCAGCCCTGCGCACGATCGCGGCGAGTTCGGCGGTGCGTTCGACGGGACGCGCGGCAACGATTGCGCGGGCGATCGCCCGGGCGCGCGGCTCCTCCCCATAGTCGCGCAGGACCCGGGCGATCTCGGCCTCCCCGGCCGTATTCAGGAACTCGGCGGCGGTCAGCCCGGAGCGGCTCATGCGCATGTCGAGCGGGCCGTCCGCCTGGAACGAAAAGCCGCGCTCGGCGCGGTCGAGCTGCATCGAGCTGACCCCGATATCCAGCGCGATCGCATCGACCAGACCGATGCCGCGCTCGGCGAGCACCCGGTCCATCTGGCTGAAATTGTCCTGGATGAGCTCCAGGCGCGGGTCCGGGACGAGTGACCTTCCCGCTTCGATCGCATCGGGGTCCCGATCGAAGCCCAACACTCGTCCCGCCCCCGCAACGAGCATGGCGCGCGTGTAACCGCCTGCTCCAAATGTTCCGTCCACGACCGTCTCGCCGCCATGGAGTTGAAGCGCGGCGACGACGTCGCTGACCAGCACCGGCACATGTGGGGCCGTCTTGGCGCCGGTGCTGGTCATGACTGGCCTCGTTCTTCGAGGCGGAAACGGGCGACGTCCTTGAGGTCCTCGGGGATGCGGGCATCCTTGAGGAGCAGTTCGGGGTTCCAGATCTGGAATGTCTCTCCCGTGCCGAGGAAAAGGGCGAGTTCGCCGATCTGACCTTTGCGGCGCATCATCGGGGGCATGAGGATGCGGCCGGAACTGTCGTAGGGAACTTCCTCCGTCGCGGCGAAGGCCATCAGGTTGCGCTGCTGATATTCGAGCTGAGCTTCGGGGCTGGTCTCTTCTTTTTCGAGCAGTCGCTCGAGCTTGGCATGCTTCAGCGCAGCATATGCAGGGTCGTAAGCGCTGAGACAGGGGAAAGCCTCGTGCTTTGCAAGGACGATGGTGCGGGCGTCGCCGCGGCGCTCGATGACACCGCGAAGGAATGCAGGAATGGACACGCGGCCCTTTGCATCGACCGCGTTCAAAGCGCTGCCCTGAAACAGATGCTCTAGCGCCACGCCCAAACACTCCCCGTTCGAGCGCGCGAGCCATCCTTCACGAGTGCGAACCGTCGCTCGCGCCGCGTTCAGGTTCGAATCAAAGGGTTAGCCCCCGCGCTCCAGACATGTTGGTAACTCAACAGGTCACGGGATACAATGGGATTTAATGGTTTGAAATGGGTTTTTATGGATTTTAGGCGGATTTCTGCGGTTTTCGAATGGAGTCTCGCGCGTTTTTCGCCTTCCGTTCTTGCACTTCTTGCCTGTGGATAAGTCTGTGACTGAGCGAATCACCGCTCGAGCTCGGCAAGCTCGGCGAGGAGTCCATCGATATTGTGCGACGCTCGGGGGCCGAGTCGATCAGCATCGAGAAAATCGGCGTCGGCGACGATGATGACTTCTCCTGCGCTGATGCGGCAACGGGCGACCAGTCGATCGCCGGTTATGGAGCATCTTCCGGAGAGCGATCCAGGCGAAAGCGTGAAGATATTGAAGCCGCCGACCTTGCGGACTGCGGGACCTCTCTCGTCCGGTGCGTCGAGCTTCAAGCCCCAATGTGCAAGAAGGCCGGTGTCCATGAACATCGGCGGCGGTCGCAGCGGATCACCGAGCGGACGCTGGCTCGGCCATTCGAGAAGAGGATCGGCAAGCAAGAGGACGCGCCCTCCGCGCCGAACCCAGTCATCGAGCGCGACGAGATCTTCCGCCGGCTGTGCCTGGGGGTGCGCCATCAGCAACAAGCCGCCCTTGGCAAGCTCCCGCGGGTCGGTGACGCTTATCGGCACCAGCCTGTAGCGCGTCTCCAGCCGTTTCACCGCGGGCGAGCCGCCGCCGAGCGAAAAGCCTTCGCTGAACAACAGCGGCAGGCTGGTGAGCAGGAGCAGCGAGGGTCGTTCGCTTGGCGGACGGGGCGGCAAGGCGGAAGGTCCCCGCCTCGAAAGACCGGCGATGAGCAGGCCAGCTGCGACTGCTGCAATGAGAACGAATTGCAGCGCGCGACTGCGCGCGGGCATCATTTGTTGCTGCTGTTGTTCGTACTGTTATTTGCGCTCTCCGAAGCGCCGGGCGCGACCCCCATTTCGGCAAGCGGCTCGCTCGGTTCGTTCTCAGTCGCTTGCACGGCCGCGTTGTTGACATTGTCGCGGCTCGACCGGCTGACAACCGAGCCCAGCAATACGAGAAGAAATGCGATTGCGAGGCCCGTCAAACCGATGCGGATGCGCTGTGCGCTGCTGCCAACCTGGTAGGGCATGCTCGTCGACGAAGCTATGTCCCAGTTCGATAATATGCAAGGACGTGGCCTTGACGCCGCGGGCCGAGGTGGTGAAGGGGCGCAATATGACTCGCACCTATCTGCTCTTCACGCTTGCTGCGGCCGCAGCGCTAGCCGGCTGCAACAAGGAAAGTCACACGATTGTCGCCGGCGGACCTCCAGGTGACGACACGAACGTCGCGGCGACGACTCCGGTCGCACTGCCGCCATCGATTACCGCGAGCAAGATCTATCGCTGCGCCGACAACGCCGTCGTCTATGTCGATTATCTTTCCGACAATAAGACGGCGAACGTTCGCACGGAGAAGGGCGGAAGCCCGACGCAGGTGGTAGCGCCGCAAGCCGGTCAGCCGATGACCGCAGCTGGCGGCTATTCGGTCGACGGCACAGCGGCGGCCTCCTCGGCGAAGATCGCGGTCCCGGGACACCCGGCACAAAGCTGCAAGGCTTAACTCCTAACCACGTGACAGGTTCTCCTGCGGTGTTTGAGCAAGGCCGCAGGAAGCCGATTTCATGACCATAAGCATGAGCATAAGCAGGCGCAGCTTTGCTGGCGGCGCCCTGTCGCTTGCTGCAACCAGCCAGCTCGCCGTTCCAGTTCTCGCCGAGGGCAGTTCGCGAATCGGGTCCGCAATCGCCGCGATTCGCGCTTATGGCGAGGAGCACCGGACATATTTCAACCTTCCGGGGATGACGCTTGGTCTGGTGACACTTAACGGCGAGCGCACAATCTTGAATTTTGGCGACGCAAATGCCGACTCCAAAACGCCGATTGGACCTGGGACACTTTTTCAGGTCGGCTCGATCAGCAAGCTGATGGTCGCCGCGGTGCTCCACCAGCTCGTCGCTGAAGGCCGATTCAAACTTACCGATCCCGTTAGCTTAATCTTGCCAGAGGCCCCGCTTCCCGCCGGCAACCGGATTGAGGTCCATCACCTCCTCGACCATGTCGCGGGACTGCCTTCCGACACGCCGATGTTTGCGCCTGGCGGGCTTTGGGCCGCCTACGCGCCGGGCGTCCATTGGCACTATTCGAATACGGGGTATGAAATACTCGGCAAGCTTGCCGAACATGTCTCGGGAAAGCCGCTTCGCCAGCTCCTGGCCGAGCGCATCTTCTCGCCGCTCAAGATGAGCCGTTCGCGCGGCGCAATCCTCGGCGCCGATCGGCTGCTCTATGCGCAAGGTTACGAAGCCGCGGATGCGTTTGCCGCTTATGCCCGGGGAGTGCCGCTTGCTCCAGCGCCATGGGTCGACGTGACCGTCGGTGCGGGATGCGTCGCCTCGACCGCAGATGACATGATGTCCTTGCTGCTGAGCCTTGCAAATGCAGTGCAGGGACGCGGCGGCCTTGGCCTTCCGCCAGAGCGGGCGCGGATTTTCGCGACTCATGCTGTCCCGAGCGACACAGCCGGGATGACGTACGGCAATGGATTGATGCATGTCGGAGAGGCTGGCCGCGCCTATCTTCATCACACCGGCGGGATGATCTCCTTCTCATCATCCTTCCACGTCGATGTCGCCAGCGGAGTTGGCGCATTCGCAAGCTCGACCATCAGCGCGTTTGCCGAATATCGGCCGCGGCTGCTAACTCGCTTTGCGGTCGATGCACTGACAAATGCCTTGGGCGGCCGACCGCTTCCAGCTGCGCCGTCGCTCCAGGCTCCGCTTGCGAATCCCGCATCATATGTCGGGCGCTATTCGGGCCCGACGGGGACATTCGAAGTGCGGCTGGGAACACCGCTGGTGATTGCCGCAAGCGGGCAGTCCGCGTCGCTCGAACCTGTCGCCGACGAGGTGTTCCGGACGACGCACCCTTCGTTCCGCGCGTTCAGCTTGATGTTCGAGCGCAGCGGCGGCGCGGTCGCGCGCGCCTTGTTCGGGCCCGAGACATATCTGCGCGACGGTGTCGGCGGTACGATCCCGGGTTCGGACCCGGCGCTCGCGAAACTCGCGGGTCGGTACATCAACGACAATCCGTGGTTCGGCCCGGCGCAGGTGGTCGAGCGCGGAGGCAAGCTTTGGATCGGTACCGAGACGCAAATGACTCCGATCGGACCCAATCTGTGGCGCGTCGGCAAGGAGAGCTGGTCGCCCGAACGCGGCGCTTTTGCCGATCCGATCGACGGCCGACCGCAGACATTCGTCTTCTCCGGCGTGAGATACTCGCGCCACCAAGTCTAGGCGGGCGCTTTGGAGGCGGCTAGGAGCGCCGCGATGGATGTCCTCGAAGCTCCGCGCATCACGCCCGAGATCGTCGCCGAACACGGCCTTTCCCCCGACGAATATGATCGAATCCTAAAGGCGCTCGGCCGCGAGCCGAACCTGCTCGAGCTTGGCATCTTCTCGGTCATGTGGTCGGAGCATTGCAGCTACAAAAGCTCGCGCGTCCACCTGAAGAAGCTGCCCACTTGCGCTCCGTGGGTGATCCAGGGGCCGGGCGAAAATGCCGGCGTGATCGACATCGGCGACGGCGATGCGGCGATCTTCAAGATGGAGAGCCACAACCACCCGTCGTATATCGAGCCCTACCAAGGCGCTGCGACGGGCGTCGGCGGCATCCTGCGCGACGTCTTCACGATGGGCGCACGGCCGGTCGCGAACATGAATGCACTGCGATTCGGCCGGCCCGATCACCCCAAGACTCGGCATCTTGTCGCGGGCGTGGTTGCGGGCATCGGCGGCTATGGCAATTGCGTCGGAGTCCCGACCGTCGGCGGCGAGGTCAATTTCGATTCGGCCTATGACGGCAACATCCTCGTCAACGCCATGACCGTCGGCGTCGCCAAGACCGACAAGATCTTCTATTCGGCGGCGTCGGGCGTCGGGAACCCAATCGTCTATGTCGGATCCAAGACCGGCCGCGACGGAATCCACGGCGCGACGATGGCCAGCGCGAATTTCGGCGGGGACAGCGAGGAAAAGCGCCCGACCGTCCAGGTCGGCGACCCGTTCACCGAGAAATTGCTGATCGAGGCCTGCCTCGAACTGATGGCGACCGACGCGATCGTCGCCATCCAGGACATGGGCGCGGCGGGGCTGACCAGCTCCTCGGTCGAGATGGCCTCGAAGGGCGGCGCCGGAATCCGGCTCGACATGAACAAGGTGCCGTGCCGCGAAGAGGGCATGACGCCCTACGAGATGATGCTCTCCGAAAGCCAGGAGCGCATGCTGATGGTGCTCAAGCCCGGCCGCGAGGCCGAGGCAGAAGCAATCTTCAGAAAGTGGGAGCTGGATTTCGCAGTGATCGGCGAGGTCACCGACAGCGGCCACATGATGCTTGAGTTCGAGGGCGAAATGGTGTGCGACATTCCACTCGGTCCGCTGGCGGACGAGGCGCCCTGCTACGAGCGACCTTATGCCATCCCGAAGGCGCCCGAGCCGCTGACGGATATCCCAGAGAGTAAGGACATCGTCGCGGACCTCTTAAAGCTGATGGGCTCGCCCAACCTCGCGAGCCGGCGCTGGGTATGGGAGCAGTATGATCAATCGGTCGGCGCCGACACCGTCCAGTGCCCGGGTGGTGACGCCGCGGTCGTGCGCGTGCACGGATCGAAGAAGGCGCTGGCGATCACCACCGATTGCACGCCGCGCTATTGCTACGCCGACCCTTATGAAGGCGGGAAGCAGGCGGTCGCCGAGGCCTACCGCAATCTTTGCGCCGTGGGCGCAAAGCCGCTCGCGATCACCAACTGCCTGAACTTCGGCAACCCGCAACGCCCCGAGATCATGGGGCAGTTCGTCGGGTGCGTCGAAGGCATGGCCGAAGCCTGCCGAGCGCTCGACTTTCCGGTCGTGAGCGGGAATGTAAGTCTCTACAACGAGACCAAGAACGAGGATGGAAGCAGCCTTGCGATCCTGCCCACGCCGGCGATCGGCGGCGTCGGTCTGCTCGAGGATTGGGAGAACAGCGCAACGCTCCGATTCAAGGCCGAGGGGCAAGCCATATATCTCGTCGGCGATCACAACGGCCATCTCGACCAGTCACTCTGGCTTCGAGAGATCGCCGCCAAATGTGACGGACCACCCCCTCGAATAGATCTCGTCAGGGAGGCGGAAACAGGAAAGCTCATTCGCTCGCTAGTCGCTGCATGCGGTGTAACCGCTGTTCATGATGTCTCGGATGGGGGCCTCTTGGTGGCGCTCGCTGAAATGGCGCTTGCCGGTGGCATAGGCGCAACGTTGGAATTCGAAAGAAATTTGCCGATCCACCATTGGGCTTTTGGTGAGGATCAGGGTCTGTACGTGATCACGACCAATGATGAGACAGAATTGCAGCATCGTCTCGGCCAGTCTTTTGCAGCTTTCCGCCGGATCGGTGCCACTGGCGGTGATTCAATCCGCTTAGCTCAAGGTGAAGTCCCCCTCGCCGACCTTCGCGCCGCACATGAGGGGTTCTTCCCCAAGCTGATGGGAAGCGAGCTGACGCCGGAATTCTAGCACTGGAGTTGGTCCTCCCTGCTGCGCAGCAATGGCGAAAGGGCCGCGCAACTGAGATTGCGTGGTGGAGGGCTCGAATGAGCTCTGCCAGCCACAAGGTTTACGAAGAATGCTCGCCGGCTTTGGAGCGAACTCCAGCTGCCGGAAAAGCTGCTGTGGGTGCGATTGCGCGGAGCGAACGAGCGGCGGGGAGCATCCGATCGGATCTTTACGGGGCTCGGCTTTCTACTATCCGGCGGCGAAGCCTTCGATCGAAGCGGATGGGGTGGCGCATGACGCATATTCGCGTTCGTGGCGCGGCGCTATCTCGCGCCGCAGCAGCGTTAAATCCGGCCGAAGCCCTGGTTGTTGATCTTGCGGCCGAAGCCGGTTGGAGCCGTGCGCTGAACGAGCGGGTTCGTCGCCTTTTCGAACAACTCGACGGTCTGGTTGAACAAAGCCCTCAGCTGCACGACTTCGGGCACCAGCTCATCGGGGAAACGATGGGTCTCGACGCACAGGCGCGCGGTGCTTTCGATCAGCTCGGCTATTTTGGCCACCGGCTCGGCTCCAAGCTGGCGCGATTCGCCCTTCAGCGTATGCGCTGGAAGAACGAGTGCAGTCGCGTTCTGATCGTGCATCGCCTGCTCGATCTGAGCGATCGACTTGACGCCATCTTCCTTGAAATAGCTCAAGATTCGAATGAAGCCGGAGCCAAGTTCGGCACGGCTCTTCTCGAAATGCGCCCAGTCGACGATGTCTCGAGCTTCGTCGCTCACCCCAAGCTCCTCAAGAAGCGGCTTTACGCAACGACCGCGATTGCACGAAGGTTGGCATAGGTCTGAAAGGGTAAAATTTGCCTTAGCGGCGGCCACGGTCGAACGGGTTGCCGCGGCCCCGGAAATCGAGACGAAGCGGCACGGGGCCGAGGTTCAGCTCACGGCGAAGCGCGTTGAGCAGGTAACGGCGATAGCTTTCGGGCAACTCGTCGGTGCGGTTGCCGAACACGACAAAGCTCGGCGGCCTAGTCTTTACCTGGGTGATGTAGCGAAGTTTGATGCGTTGCCCCTTGGGCGCGGGCGGTGGATTGGCCTCGACCGCGCTTTCGAACCAGCGGTTGAGCTCTCCTGTCGGAACGCGCCTGCTCCATGCATCGCGCAGCTCGAATGCAACCTTCAGGATTGTGTCGATGCCCTTCCCCGTCTTTGCGGAGACGGTGAGCAAGGGCACGTCACGGAGCTGCGCCAGTCCTTCGGCGAGTGCTGCCTTGACCCCGTTGAACAATGAGGATGCGCTTTGCGCCACATCCCATTTGTTCAGCGCGATGATCAGTCCCCTGCCCTCGTCGATGACCTGCGCCGCGATCTTCAAATCCTGCGATTCCAGTCCGCGCGTCGAGTCGAGGAGGAGAACGACGATCTCGGCATAGTCGATCGCGCGGCGCGTGTCGGCGGCGGACAGACGCTCGAGCTTGTCCTCAATCTTCGCACGTTTCCTCAAGCCGGCAGTGTCGACCAGCTGGACCGGTTGGCCATTCCATTCCCAACGCAAGCTGATCGAATCGCGAGTGATCCCGGCCTCGGGACCCGTGATCATCCTTTCTTCGCCGATCATCTGGTTCACCAAGGTCGACTTGCCGGCGTTCGGCCGACCGACGATCGCGAGCTTGAGCGGATGTTCGCGCTCATCTTCCTCGTCACCGTCGAAATGCTCGTGCTCGACGTGCGGCTGGAGAGCCTGGAACAGGTCCGCAAACCCTTCGCCATGTTCCGCACTGACTGCGATCGGCTCACCGAGGCCAAGACGATATGCATCGAGGACGCCGCTTTGGGCTGCACTTGCTTCGGCCTTGTTCGCCACCAGGATGACCGGCGTTGACTCCGCTCTTAGCCAGCGTCCCATCTCCTCGTCGAGCGGAGTGAGCCCTTCGCGCGCGTCGACCATGAACAAGGCGGCGTCGGCGTCGCGCACTGCCGCCTCGGTCTGCTGGCGCATTCGGCCGGGAAGAGTGTCGGGATCGCGATCCTCGAACCCCGCCGTGTCGATGACCCGGAAGTCGAGGCCCAGTAGCTTCGCCTCGCCCTCGCGGCGGTCGCGAGTGACGCCCGGGCGGTCGTCGACCAGCGCCAACCGCTTACCGACTAGGCGATTGAACAGGGTCGATTTGCCCACGTTCGGGCGGCCGACAATGGCGACGGTCGGAAGGGGCATGGATTTGGCGATAGCAGCGCGGCGGGAGCGCCGCGAGGTCTTACCTGAAGGCGGTCAGCCGTCCGCGATCGTCGAGGACGTAGAGACTCGAATTTGCGACCACGGGTGGCAGGCTAACCGGCGCGCCGATGCTGGTCTGGCTCTGGAATTGACCAGTCGTCGGATCGACGAAGACCAGCGCGCCATTGGATCCGGTGACGATCAGCCTTCCGCCCGCGAGGATCGGGCCCGAATAGTCGATCAAGCCCTTTTTCGACTTCGGCTTTTCGAACTGGGGAAGCTGCGTAATCCAGCGGATATGACCATTCTGGCGATAGACACAGAGCAGCTTCGCGTCGTCGGTGACGACGAAAATCCAGTCACCGGCGACCCACGGAGTGGCAATGCCGGCGATGTTGATCTCCCATTGCCGCTGGCCGGTGATGAGGTCCATCGCGACCATTCGGCCGCCCGCACCAACGGCGATCACCTGGCCGCTGTCGATGACCGGATCGGCATCGATGTCACTGAGGGTGGATACGCTGGTTCGAATGCTCGTGCGCTGAAGCGAATCCGCCCAGACTTGGCGTCCGTTCTCGTAGCGATAGGCATTGAGCTCACCCGACGAGAAGCCGGCGACGACCGTGCCCTGACCGACCGCCGGCGAAGCCGAGCCAAAAACGCCCGCAACCTCAAGCGAGGCGGGCTGCGACCAGTTCGTCGAGCCGTCGTCTTCCTTGAGCGAGTAGATCTGGTTGTCCTGGCTGACGACGTAGATCGAGCCGCTTGCAACCGACGGCGCTCCGCGGAGGGGTCCGCCGGGCCGAACCTTCCAAATTATCCCGCCGTTCCGCTCGTCGAGCGCCGAAACGAAGCCGAGCCCATTGGTCGCGTAGATGTGGCCCTGGTCGTAAGCGAGCCCGCCGCCGTAAAGCTCTGCCTGGTTGCCTTTCTCGACAGGAGTTTGGCTCGACCAGACCTGTGCGCCGGTTTGCGCATCGAAGGCCCGAACTGTCCCGAGCGTATCAATCGCATAAACCCGGCCATTGGCGACGATTGGCGCAGAGGCTAGCCGCGCCGTCAGCGAACTGCCGCGTCCCGCCTGGACGGTGAAGGCACGAGCCAAGCTGCTGCCGAGCGCGACCTGGCCCATGGATTTGGTCGCATTGCCTCCCGACTGAGCCCAGCTGGTATTTGGCAAAGCCGCCGGAAGAGACATGGGCAATGCTGTCGTTGCCGGATCGACCAGGACATCGCCCTCGCCAGTGAGCACCGGAATGCGCTGCCCGAGAACCGGAGTCGCTGCCTTGCCTTTCTTGAACACGCCGCAGCCGCTCGCAGCAAGCGCGGCGGCAACAAGCACGGCAATTCGGAAGTATTTTGGTCTGCTCATCGTTGGTCCTACTGAGCCTGAGGCTGGAGCGCGGCGCTCGCGTCGATACCGAGCGAGCCGGCGACCTGCGCGGCACGGCTACGGATCGTCTGGGGCACGCCCGGATCCTTTGCAATTGCGGCAAACAATTGTCCTGCTTCCTGCTTCCTGCCCTGCTTGATCATCGCCAGCGCAGTCAGTTCGCCGGCAGTCCCGAACCAGGGCTCCCCCGGCTTCGTCAGCGGCTGGAGCCTCGCGATGACGTCCTGAGGCTGGAGCTGGTCGAATTCGAGCGCGGTCTGGCGGATCAGCGCGGCGTCTCGATAGGGTGTCGGAAGAGCGCCATCATCAGCAATCGACTTGTAGGTGCCGATCGCAGTCTTCGTATCGTTCTGCTGAAGCGCAAGCGCTGCCCTGGCAAAGCGCGCGGACGCGCTGACACCCTTGCTGCCGCTCTTGGAAAGTTCATCGAGCTGCTGGGGCGCCTTCGACGTATCGCCGCTCCCGACGTCCTTGTAGATTTGCGCAAGCTGTTCGACCTGTCCCTCGGCGCGTTGGACCTGGTGTTGCTGCCACCAGATGAAACCGCCGCTTGCAGCGAGGAACACAATGACACCGGCGGTCAGCCAGTTGCCATATGCCTTGAAGAAATCGCGCAGCTGATCGCGGCGCAGGTTCTCGTCGACCTCTCGTACGAAGGTTTCGCTGATATCCGGGGGCTGCGCCAAAGACGTTCCTCAGTCAGATCGCTGGGGGATGAACAATTGCGACAACTCCCTTCCCCACCCTTGATGAATGGAAGCTGGCGCGGCTTCGTCTAGCCGCTGGAGCGCCAAAGGCAAAGGGGCGTTAGTGCCGCCGCCTTTCGAGATATAGATAGCGATTGTCGAATTCGGCAATGCGCTCCAGCGCATCGACGTCGAGGATGGTCACCCGCCGCTGCTGGAGCTCCAGAACGCCCTTGCGCCTCAGCTGCTGGAGTGTCCGGTTGACGTGAACCGCAGTCAGCCCAAGGCATTCCCCAAGCTCGACCTGAGTCAATGGAAAATCATAGCTGTTGTTGTGAGCGAGGCCGATGACCTGAAGCCGCAGACGGAGCTCGCAAAAGAGCTGCGCCATTCTCGAAATGGCCGTTCGGCGACCGAGCGACAGCGTCCACTCTCGCTGGATGGCAGCGTCGATGTTGGTCATGAACCAGTAGAGCCTGGTCAATTGGGGGAAGCGCCCCGTCAGCTCTTTGAGACGATGATGAGGGACGACTGCCACCCGGCATTTCGACAGGGTCAGGATGTCATGGTCGAGGCGCTTGAGGGTAAAGCCATGCAGGTCGACAAAGTCGCCGGACACGTGAAGTTCAGCGAGCTGCCGCTGCCCGCTTTGCAGGTCTTTGGCTCGCGCCATCCAGCCGTCGAGCAGCAGGGTTGATTCGCTGAGCTCGCGGCCGGCACGAATGAAGATCTCATCTGCCGGGATGTCGACGGTGTGAGAAACCAGGCCTCTGATGGCCTTCTCTTCCTCATCACCGACGTCGTCTCTCGCGCGAAGCTTCAACAAATGCTTTTCGATCAACGCTCACATCCCGAACGACGGCAAATCGTTTGATGCCAGCTATAGGAGCGACAATCCAGACGACATTGCTCTGGATCAGGCAAGACAGCTAGCTTTTTGGACGGTAGGTCTGATCAGCAGTGGGAAAAGTGCGCGATCGTACTTCTTGCGCATAAGCGCGTGCCGCATTCCCAATGCGTTCCGCAAGGTCGTCGTAGCGCTTCACAAAACGAGGCGTCCGCTCGAACATTCCGAGCATGTCGTCGGTGACGAGAACCTGACCGTCACAATCCGCCGACGCGCCGATGCCAATCACTGGAGCTCCGGTGGTGCGCGCAATATCGCTGGCTATGCCTTCCATCACGCCTTCGACGACAATCGAGAAGGCGCCCGCTTCGTCGACCGCTCGCGCATCTGCGACAATCTTTTCCGCCTCGCACTGTTCGCGCCCACGAGCGCCGTAGCCGCCCAAGATGTTCACCGCCTGGGGAGTGAGGCCGATATGGCCGATAACCGGAATTCCGCGGTGGGTGAGGAATTCAATCGTCGGCGCGATCGCTTCGCCGCCCTCGAGCTTCACTGCCGCGCAGCCGGTCTCCTTCATGATTCGGGCAGCCGATTCGAATGCCTGGGCGGGCGAGGCTTCGTAGCTGCCGAAAGGCATGTCGACCGCGACCAGCGCGTGCCAGCTGCCCCGCACCACCGCCGCGCCATGAGCGCACATCATCTCCATCGTCACCGGAATGGTCGAAGGCAATCCGTATATGACCTGTCCGAGGCTGTCGCCGACGAGCAGCATGTCGCAGTGCGGATCGAGCAGCTGCGCCATTCGCATCGTGTAGGCAGTCAGCATCACGATCGGCTGCTCGGTTTGGCCATCCGCTTTCCGCGCACGAATTGAGGGAACGGTCATGCGCTTTCCCGGAACCGGCGACGGTGTCGCGCGGCTGGTCGAAGTGTCGATGGTGAAGGTCGACATGGCGCGGCTATCTAACGACCGAGCGATAACCCCGCCAGAGGTAGCGTTAAGCAGGCGAAACGAATGGAACCTTGCTGCAGGCACATGCGTCGAAACAAAAGGTGCGCTGGCCGTGTGCCGGCGTGAGAGAATTTGGGAGTAGTTTTGATGGTCGATCGCCATTGGCTCCGCGACATTAGCCTTGCGATCCTCGCAGCGCTTCCGTTTGCGGCGATCGCGCAGCCCCATGCGAGCCTGCACAAGCCGGATGCGCCGGTTGCAACTGCAAAGCTTTCGGTCGCAACGACGGCTCCCACCAATGACCGGATCAGCCTGCTCGGTTAACAATCGCGCCGGGCAGGCTGTACCCCCACCTCACTAGGAAACAAGCCGCTCTTCCCACTGAGCCCCTTGGGCGAGCGAAATTGAATCGAGC
Source organism: Sphingomicrobium sp. (assembly GCA_025450755.1). Classification (GTDB taxonomy): domain Bacteria; phylum Pseudomonadota; class Alphaproteobacteria; order Sphingomonadales; family Sphingomonadaceae; genus Sphingomicrobium. The sequence continues at coordinate 28,428 of JANWLR010000013.1, forward strand.
ACGGCCGTGCTCTGGTCGCGCAGGATCGCAAATGCTCGCCGGATCGCACAGGTCGCCTCATCCTGGCAGTCGCCGCAGGGTGCGTAGAAATTGACGCTGGCACAGGACACCAGTGCGATCGGACCCTCCATGGTCCGGACAACTTCACCAAAGGAAATTTGATCGGGCTGCCGAGCGAGCTGATAGCCGCCCTTTGGACCGCGGGCGCTCTTGACGAGGCCGGCCTTCTTCAGATCGAGCATGATCAGCTCGAGATATTTCGCCGGCACCCGCTGCGTGTCTGCGATCCTGCTGAGTTGCACGGGCGCGCCGCCTTGCTCCTCGGCGAGGAAGAGCAGCGAGCGCAATGCATAGCGGGTCTTTTGAAGGATCATTCGTAAGTCCAGCGTAGCGGTCGCCGAGAAGAGGCGCAAAGCCTACTCTTTTCGTCCGCGCTCACCCCAATCATCGATGAACGCCATTTAACCTTGCAGCCACGGGCATGAGAAACCGGGAGTTTTATCGCCGCCGCGCCGGCGCATTCCTGCCGGGGACAGGAGGAAGCAATGAAGAAATTGATTGCGTCGCTTGTTGCGACGACACTCCTCGCGACGCCTGCGGTTGCGCAAATGTCGAACACGACATCCAATACCGCCGCCGCCAAGACCACGAAAAGCAAGACCATGGCTCCGAAGGCGAAGACTATGGTAGCCAAGCAAGCGAAGGCCGAAGGCGAGACAGTCAGCCAGGAAACCAAGGAACATAAAGCAGCCGCCAAGCACCATGCCAAGATGCATCACAAGGTAAAGCATCATAAGATGAAACATAAGACGACGCACAAAGGCGCCGCCAAGAAGAAGACAACAACCACCACGACCACGAAGAGCTAAGCGGCGCGGCAAACCGTGCGGCGCTGCGTCGCCGACTCCCGCGCAGCGCCGTACGGAGCTATTCAGTCACCAATTTGGGGTTCAAAGAGACGATGGGCCGAAAGATCCTTCTGATCGAGGACGACCGCGAAACCGCGGCTTACCTAGCCAAAGGCCTCAACCAGGAGGGGCACAGCGTCGAACAGGCGACGAATGGCCAGGACGGGCTGTTCCGCGCAACGGACGGGAGCTTCGACCTCATCATCCTGGATCGGATGCTGCCCGGCCTCGACGGACTGTCCGTGTTGAAGGCGCTCCGCGCTGCCCACATCGACACTCCCGTGCTGATCCTTTCGGCCCTGGCGTCCGTCGGGGATCGGATCGAAGGACTCGAGTGCGGTTCCGACGATTATCTCGTGAAGCCATTTTCCTTCGCCGAACTGCTTGCGCGCGTGAACGCATTGCTGCGGCGGCGCGAATCCCGGGTTGACCCTTCCGATCACCGCCTGACCGTTGGCGATCTTGAGATCGATCCGCTGTCACGCACCGTCCGGCGCGCCGGCAGGAAGCTCGACCTCAAGCCTCGCGAATATCTGCTGCTGGAATATTTCGCCCGCAATGAGGGCCGGGTCGTGACCCGCACAATGCTTCTTGAGCAGGTTTGGGATTATCACTTCGATCCCGGTACCAACGTCATCGACGTTCACGTCAGCCGGCTTCGCCGCAAGCTCGACGAAGGCTTCGAAAAACCGCTCCTCCATACCGTGCGGGGCGCGGGCTACATGCTCGCCGCCTAAGCCACTATAAGCATTTCCATGCCAACGACGTTACGCATCGCCCTTCTTGCGGGCGTGCTTGCCCTGCTGTCCAATCTCGCCGTCATCGGTTTCATCGACTGGCGCACCAATGACGATGCCGTGTCGACGGTTCGGCGGCAGGTGCTCGAACAAGGCAAGGTGCTCGCCGACGTCTACCGGACGGGCGGCATGGCGGCGGTGGACGACGCGATCGACGACACGATGACCTACGCCGATCCGCAAACGGCAATTGCGCTGCTCACGCCTGACCGGCGCGAGATCAAAGGCAATGTGGTCAGCGTGCCGGCGGCGGCGTTCGCGGATCCCCGCGGCTATCGCAATGCCCTCATTCGCCTGCGCGGCCAAACCACGCCGCGCGAAGCGGCGTTGGTTGTCCAGCGGCTGCCGGATGGGCAGTGGTTGCTAAGTGGAAGGATCGCCGGCGAAGCCCTTACGATCCGCGAAACGCTGGAACGGTCGCTGCTCATCGCGCTCATCCTGGCCGGATTGCTTGGCCTTCTGTGCGGCGTCATCCTTGCGCATTATGTGGGACAGCGCATCGGCGACATCGCGAGGGTCGCGAACCGGATCAGCGCCCGGGACCTGACGCAGCGCGTGCCGGTTTCGGGCGCCGGCGATGCGTTCGATCGCCTCGGTGGTCAGATCAATGCGATGCTCGATCGGATCAGCACGTTGATGGAAGAGCTGCGGCTCCTGACCGACAGCCTCGCGCATGACCTCCGGTCGCCTGTCAGCCGCTTGCGCTCCGCTGCACAAGCGGCCGCCGAAGCCGATGACCAGAACGAACAAGAGGAGCTGCTCGGAAGCGTCATCCGCCAGGCTGACTCGTTGATGCGAATACTAACCGCGGTGCTCGAAATCAGCCGATCCGAAGCGCAGACCGGGCGGAAGCAGTTTACCTGGTTCGACGTCGGCGAGCTCGCGGCGGAGCTTGCAGAAATGTACGATCCGCTTGCCGAGGAAGGCGGAGCACGTCTCGAATATGATCGGCCGGCGCGCCCGGTCCCACTGTTCGGGCACCGCCAATTGCTCGCGCAGGCAGTCAGCAACCTGGTCGAGAACGCGATCCGCTACGGCTCCGGAGGGGGCGAAATCTCGGTCCACGTCACGCCCGGCGAGCGGCAGATTCGGATCGAGGTCGGTGACCGTGGACCGGGGATCCCAACCGAACGCTTGCCTGAGGCGCGGCGGCGGTTCGGCCGCCTCGATTCGAGCCGCTCGGCCGAAGGTGCAGGACTCGGGCTGGCGCTTGCCGAAGCCATTGCCCACCTTCACCAGGGTGAGCTCATCCTGCAGGACAACCGGCCCGGACTCCTCACCGCTCTGCAGCTCCCGGTCCATTCGCAAGAGGCGCGCGCCGCCTGAGCGACAGGCAATTGCGACAAGCTCCCGTCACCGCTGCCAAGGTCACGCATCTTCAGGCCAAGCTCGTTCGTTGATGAACTAGGGCAGTTCGCCCGCGAGTTGTTCTCAAAAGGGAGAGGTTTCGATGGCACATGGCTATTTGCGCGATTGGGACGAAGGCTGGGGCCGCAGTGATGAAAACGAACGAAGTGATCGCAACTGGCGCGGCCGCGACAGAGACTGGAACGATCGGGACCGGCACAGCGCCTTCACCTTGGGCGGATTGCAGCGCGCTGATGATCGGTGGAACAGTCGCGACCAGCGCGACTGGGAGCGCTCGCCGCGCGACTTCAGGAGCCGTCAGGATGACCATTACTTAAGCTGGCGCGACAAGCAGATGGAAGCACTCGACCGCGACTATGCGGACTATTGCCGCGAGCGGGAGGAGCAGTTTCATCACGATTTCGACAGCTGGCGGCGAGAGCGCGCAGGAAATCCGCAGCCGCTGCGGACGGGGATGACGCAGTCCGGAATGTCGCACGATCCCTCCGGCGAGTACCAGCTCTCGACCGAATCGATCTTCAACCCGGGCAAGCCGGATCCGGTCGCGGATGCGACGCTCGGAACGAATAGTTCAGAAGGCGCGCCGCAGCGCAGCAGGGTCAAGCCCGAGGTCTAACGAGGGTCAGCCCTCGATTACGACCTTCGTCCCGATCTTCGTCACTCCATAGAGCTTCTCGGCGAATTTCAACGGAAGCCGCATGCAGCCGTGGCTCGCCGGGTAGCCGGGGTTCACGCCCCCGTGGAAGGCGATTCCGTAATTGTCGATCCGCTCCATCCAGGGCATCGGTGCGTTGTCGTATTTCTTTGAGCGATAGAAGGGCCGCTTTTCGAGGATGGTCCAGTTGCCATAGGGCGTGACGTGGCCGGTCTTGGCTGCGGACATGGTCGATGCGCCAACGAGCTCATCGCCGCGATAGACATAGGCCATCTGCGTGACGAGATCGACGACGATCCGGGTCTCGCCCTCCGGCATCTTGCTCGCCCACACATATTGGCCCGGAGCGAGCCCCACTTTGCGGAAGGTGTCGACCAAATCCTTATGCGCCCGATCGGCGTTGCCCAACGTCCAATGATAATGGATCGCCTGCCCCTGAACGCGCGGCTGGGATCTTGCCTTGGGCGAATGCATTCCAAACAGATGGATCTTGCTCGCCTCGGAGACCGTCGAGACCGCGACCATCATCGCCGCGGCACCCGCCGCAATCATAAGCTTTCTCATTGACGACACAGAACGCCTCAATCGATTGCCGTTTCCCTAAGGAACAGCGACGCCAGGGCTTCGAGTCAATCCTGGAGTTAACACCAAGTTACTGTTAACTTGAAGAAATCACCCTCTTTGCGGGAGCGGATACGTCCCCGCCGGCTTCCCGTCTTTGTTTCCACCCGGCGAATAATAGCAAACGAGCCAGCCAAAGCCGCCGCCTTCTGCATAGCCGCAACCCATGTCGGGTGGTGGTGGCCAGATCATCGCCGTGACGGGCACCTCGGCGCCAGCCGGCGCCGCCATGACTGGCGCTACAGTCAGATACAATGCTGATCGACGGTTAGGCATGCGACGCCCCCCCCGGCGCGAACGCAGCGAAACTAGCTCGCGACTGCACTACAGCAATGGTCGATTCGCCACCCTTTGTCCCAACTCCATTTCAATCCCACGTGGCCGCGTTTTTGGGCCAGCCGTCGCGCTGGACTCGCACGATGCAGAAGCGCTGTCCGCTCGGCGCTCGCATCACGACCCAGCGCTCCATCTGTCTGTCGACGGTCGCGCCGAGCTTTTCGAGCCTCGCGACCTCGGCCGGAATATCGTCGGTCTCGATGTCGATATGCACCCGGCTTTCGTGGTCGACGCGCTGGATCTGGATGCTGAATTCGTCGGGCCTGTCCTCGAGCATCACATAATCGCCGCGGGTTCCTGGATGGCCTGGATTTACCGGCCGCCCGAGCGCCTCCGCCCAGAAACGCGCCGCATCTTGGATGTCGTCGACGTTGCAGTCGAACAAGATGCCGTTGATCCGTGAACGGTGAGTCACCCAATCACTCCCACTCGATCGTGCCGGGCGGTTTCGACGTATAGTCGTAGACCACCCGGTTGATGCCCTGCACCTCGTTGACGATTCGGGTAGCGACTCGACTGAGGAAAGCGGCGTCGAACGGATAGACGTCAGCCGTCATCCCATCGAGGCTGGTCACTGCACGCAGGCCGCAGACATAATCATAGGTCCGATAGTCGCCCATCACTCCGACAGTGCGTACGGGCAGGAGCACGGCAAAAGCCTGCCAGATTGCGTCGTAGAGGTTGGCGTTGCGTATCTCCTCAAGGTAGATGGAGTCGGCCTTGCGCAGGATGTCGCACTTTTCCTTCGTCACCTCGCCGGGGATCCGGATGGCGAGGCCGGGACCCGGGAACGGATGCCGTTGCACGAACGCCTCCGGCAGCCCGAGCTCACGGCCGAGCTCGCGAACTTCGTCCTTGAACAGCTCGCGAAGCGGTTCGACCAGTTTCATGTTCATGCGCTCGGGCAGTCCGCCGACGTTGTGGTGGCTCTTAATCGTCACCGAGGGCCCACCGGTGAAGCTCACGCTCTCGATCACGTCGGGATAGAGCGTGCCCTGGGCGAGAAAATCGGCGCCGCCGATCTTCATCGCTTCGGTTTCGAACACGTTGATGAACTCGGCGCCGATGAATTTGCGCTTGGCCTCGGGGTCGGTGACACCATCAAGCCCTTTTAGAAAGTCACGGCTCGCGTCCACGTGGACGAGCGGAATGTTATAGCTGTTGCGGAACAAGCTCACGACCTGCTCGGCCTCGCCGGCCCGCATCAGGCCGTGGTCGACGAACACGCAGGTGAGCCGGTCTCCGATCGCTTCGTGGATCAACACCGCAGCGACGGCGCTGTCGACGCCGCCGGAGAGACCGCAGATCACCTTGCCGCTTCCAACCTGCTCGCGGATGTCCGCGATCTTGGCGTCGCGAAAGCCCGCCATCGTCCAGTCGCCCGCACAGCCGCAGACATGATGAACGAAATTGGCGAGCAGCTTTCCGCCGTCGGGCGTGTGAACGACCTCCGGATGGAACATGAGGCTGTAGAGCTTCGCCTGTTCGTTGGTGGCAATCGCGAACGGCGCCCCTTCGGAGGTTGCGACGACCTCGAAGCCCGGCGCAAGAGTCTCGACCCGGTCGCCGTGGCTCATCCAGACCTGATGCTTCTCGCCAACATGCCACAAGCCATCGAACAGCGCGCTTGGGCCGACAATGTCGATGAACGCGCGACCGAACTCCCGCTGATCGGAGCCGACCACTTTGCCGCCAAGCTGCTGGTGCAGCGTCTGCTGGCCGTAGCAGATGGCAAGAACGGGTAGTCCGCTGTCGAACAGGACTTGCGCCGCGCGCGGGCTTTCCACCTCGGTGACCGACGCCGGGCCGCCGGAGAAAATGATTCCTTTCGGCTGAAGCCGGTGGAAAGCTTCGTCAGCGGCATTGAACGGGGTTATTTCCGAATAGACGCCAGCCTCGCGGATTCGGCGCGCGATCAGCTGCGTCACCTGGCTTCCGAAATCGACGATGAGGATCGATTGAATGGGCTGGACCGTCATGGCGAGCCGATAGGGAGCCAGCGATCAAGAGTAAAGTTTGTGCCGGAGAGGCTGGTGCGAATGGGAAGCCATCGTGCTATACTGCTGTTGTGCCGAATGTCTGATCGGGGGGTCCAATGGCGATCAACTGGGACATTTGGCTTGTCGTCGGCGTCCTCGCCTTTTTCAACCTGCCGATCGCGCTCGCATGCTGGCATTTCCGCGGCATCACCGGGCTTGCGGAAATCGTCCCCAGCAAAGGGGACGGCAGGAAAATTCAAATTCCCGCTCTCGTCCAGGAAAAGGACGCCGAGGGAAATAACACGGGTGCCGTTAGCTACAGCCGAGTAACGGGTCTCATCGGCGCGGTCGTCGTATCGTCGCTGTTCTGGGTCATGAGCAACGTCTCGATCGCGGTCTCGATCCTCAACCCGAGCGACCTGCCCAATATCCTGAACGGAATCACGAAGTTGTTCTTCGTCGGCGCCTCGCTCTTCCTTCCGTACGCGTTCAACCAGCTCAAGTCGCTCGTCCAATAGGCGCGGACCATGGCCAAAGCCCCAAAGAGTCCGCGCCGTTCACCACGGCGGCGGGGAGCCACAGCGTTTCAACCGGCGGCAACTTCGGCAACCCCGCCGAAAAAGACCGCGAGCGAGGGCCCACCGCGCAAGAAATCGACCGCCGGCAAGGTCACCGGCGCGGTGATCGGCGTCGCGAGCGCGGCCGGCGTATTGACCGGCCTTTATCAGCCGACGGCCAAGCCGGCGCTGGTCTGCGGCGGGACAGACCGATGGCAGACGAAGGTCGCAACCGACGCAGATGCGATAAGCGGCAAGATCGACCTGACAACGGACAAGCTCTTTTCGGTGCCGGAGATCAACAATATGGTCCTTCCTGGCGGCCCCTTCGATGCCGCCGGGCGCATGCCCGTGGAGTTGAAGGCCTATAAGGTGAAGGGGTTTCTCTCTTATTTCAAAACGGAGAGCGACCAGGATTATCATGTCGTGATCAGCGACCAGCAAGGCCTGTTTGCGCAGGGCAATTCGCCGGCAAAGGGTCAAAGCGTGGTGGTCGAATTCCCAAATCCCGATTGTTTTGGCGGCAAGCATTCGACTGGCCCGGCGACGTCCGAGCTCGGACAGGCGATTGCCCAGGCGCGCGCGAACTTCGAAGATCACGTTCACGCGCTCGGCCTCAGTCACGACAAGGTCATCACGCAACCGGTTCCGGTAACCGTGACGGGGGTCGCATTCTTCGATCATTATGCAAGCAACCACGCACCCACCGGACATTCCATTCCTCGGGAACTCCCCGACGGCAGCGGCCAGGCTGTTCTGGAGCTTCACCCGGTGACCGACGTCGTCTTCCAGAGTGACCCCGATCCTGCCGGCAGCTAGCTTGCCGACAAACGAAATGCGCCGGAGCCTTTCAGCCCGGCGCATCCGGCGCGACAAGCTAGCGCGCTTCAGTAGCGGCGGTAGCCGTATTGCGAATAATCATCGTTCCACGGCGTGTAGTTGCCATAGCCGTAGTTGTAGCCGGCACGGTTGATCGTCACTTCCCTGATCTCGCCGCTTAAACCGGTCCTGCACCGCCAGGTCAGATCCGGCGCCTGAGCGCCATAGCCATAACCGCCGTAACGCCCGCTCGTCGCAACGCCGCGGACGGTGATTCCGCCATCGTCACGCGGGCTAATGCTGCTGATTCCCAGCACTCGGCCACCGCCATATCCACTGTAGCCGTAGCGATATCCACCCAATCGAGCCTGAACGGCGTTGGCGCATTGGTTCACGACGGCCTGCCTGTTCGGAGCATAGCCGTAGGGGCCTCCTCCATAGCCGTACCCCGGATAATATTGCGCCACCACCGGCGCAGCGACGACAAAGGCGGCAATCGCGGTACCGCCCGAAAGAAATTTCGTGATCGCCCTCATGGCCCTGGTCTCCCTCAAAGCTTACTCGTTCCCAGCCCGCCGGCCAGAACGCACGACGAGCCATTCAGAGCCGTAAGGTTGAGGCGTTGCACCCGCCGTGAACGCGGGCGTTGGCCAGCGTTCAGAATGGTTAATCGGGCTGCGCGGCGCCGTCCCAATGCCTCAGTTTCCGCTCGAGATTCCAAAGCTCCATCGGCGCATCGTCATACCATCGCTCCGCGATGTCGAACGCAGCATCATCGTCTTCCGCCTCGAACTCGCGGAAATGGTCGATGTGGCCGCTGAAGCGGTGCATGAAATAGAGCCGGTAGTAACGCATCGCGCACACCCCCCGGTGGCGAGTCGCGTTTTATCACCGATCGACGGCCGTACCGATTCAATGAGGTTAAGGGCGCGTTAGCGATCCAGCCCGGTAAAATGCCCAAGGAACGCGTAGACGTCCGAATATTCGTCGATGATCTTGGTGATCGGCTTGCCGCTTCCGTGACCTGATCGCGTGTCGATACGGATCAGGTGCGGGGCGCCTCCGACGCCGGCGGTGCTCTGGAGCCTCGCGATATATTTGAAGCTGTGCCCGGGGACGACACGGTCATCGGTATCTGCCGTGACGGCAATGAGCGGCGGATAGGCCTTCCCACCCCGGATGTTATGGTACGGCGAATAGGCCAACAATGTCTTGAAGTCGGCTTGCTTGTCCGGGTGGCCGTAATCATCGACCCAGTAGCGGCCGGCCGTGAACTGGTCGAAGCGCAGCATGTCCATGACGCCGACGCCGGGGCTTACCGCGTCGAACAGATCGGGCCGCTGGTTGGTGACTGCACCGATCAGGAGCCCTCCATTCGATCGTCCGATCGCAGACAGCCCATGCGGCGATGAGATGCCGTTCGTCTTCAGATATTCGCCGGCCGCAATGAAATCGTCGAAGACGTTCTGCTTGCGGGAGAGCCGGCCTGCATCATGCCAGGCGTTGCCATATTCGGAACCGCCACGGATGTTCGCGACGACGAACGTTCCGCCGCGCTCGATCCACGCAATATCGGCCGGGCTGAAGCTTGGCGTGATCGGGATGTTGAAGCCGCCGTAGCCGTAAAGCATCGTCGGCGCCGGGCCGGTCGAACCTTTCTTGCGGACGATGAACATCGGCACCCGAGTTCCGTCCTTCGATGTGTAGAATCGCTGCTCGACGCTGATCGACTCCGGGTCGAAGGCAAGCTTCGGCGCCGCCCAGACGGTCGCCTCCCCTGACGAGGCGTCATAACGGTAAATCGTCGTTGGACGGTTGAAGCTGGTGAAGGCGAAGAAGGTTTCGGGATCCAACTTCTTGCCATAGAAGCCCGACACCGTTCCCAGGCCCGGCAGCGCAATCGTTGACAGCGGCTTGCCCGACAGGCTGTAGACACGAGATTCGCTCTTCGCGTCGACGAGGTAGCTCGCGATCAGCTTTCCACCGATCAGGCTGACATCGGACAGCGCCGACTTGGCTTCCGGAATGATCGTCACCGGCGCAATTCTGCGGATCGCATCGACCGCCATGACCTGCTTCAGCGGCGCTCCCTTGTCGGTCGAGAAGAAGAAGCGGCTGCCCTCATTGCCGACATAATTCCATTGGTTCTTGAGTCCCGTGAACAGCGCGATCGGCTTCGCGGCCGGCCGCTTCAAATCGATCAGGTGAATGTCGTTCTCGTCGCCGGCCAGGCTTGTCGAAATGACGAGCCAGCGGCCGTCGTCGGTGACCACGGCATAATGGCTGAGCTTCGGATTGGCCGGCGTCGAATATACCAGCCGGTCCGCCGACTGCCTTGTGCCGAGCCTGTGGAAATAGACTTTGTGGTTGAGCGTGGCGTTCTGGAAGGTCGCCTTCGCGGCCGGGGCCGGAAAGCGCGAGTAGTAGAAACCCTTCGCGTCTTTGGTCCAGGCGACGTTGCCACCATATTTGAGCCACTTGAGCTCATCCTTCAGAACCTTGCCGGTTGCGACGTCCATGACCTTGACGGTGCGCCAGTCGGTGCCGCCATCCTGGATCGAATAAGCGAGCAGCGTTCCATCCTCGCTTGGAGTCCATTCGGCGAGCGCGGTCGCGCCATCCTTCGACCATGTGTTCGGATCGATCAAAAGCCGCGGCTTACCGTTGAGGTCCTCACGCACGAACAAGAGCGACTGGTTCTGAAGGCCGCTGTTGTGCTGGTAGAAATAGCGGCCGCCCTTTTTCACCGGCAGGCCGTATCGCTCATAATCGTAGAGCGATGTCATGCGCTGCTTGAACCAGTCGCGCAGCGGCAGAGTGTGCAGGAAAGCGTCGGTGACCTTATTTTCCGAAGCGACCCAGTTGGCGACGTCGGGATCGTTCCGGACGTCATTTTCGAGCCATCGGTACGGATCGGCGACTTTCACCCCGAAATGGTCTTCGACCACATCCACCGTCTTGGCCTCTGGATAGACAAACGCGGGCGCAGCCTGTCCTGTCTGCGCGTCCGCCGATGCCGGCGGGGTCATCAGCGAAACGCTGGAAAGCAGGGCAACAGCCAGGACATGACGCATGAACTCCCCTCCCTGGAAACACAAAAGGCGCCGACTTCGTAGCAGCGGCGCCTTTCGCTTCTCAAGGAGCTGTTCGACAAACCGGAGGCTTACGGACCCTAGGCGGCTTCGAACTCTTCCTCGTTCATCACCGGCCCTGAGTCCTGCCCCTTTGCGGAAACGTCGCGGTCGACGAATTCGATGACCGCGATCGCCGCCGCGTCCGATGAGCGGATGCCCGCCTTGATGACGCGAGTGTAACCGCCGTCGCGGTTCGCATAACGCGGGGCGAGCACGTCGAAGAGCTTGGCGAGCTGTGCGTCGTCCATCAGCCGCGACTGGGCGAGACGGCGGTTCGACAAGCCACCCCGCTTGGCGAGCGTGACCAGCTTCTCGACGTAGGGGCGAAGCTCCTTCGCCTTGGCGGTAGTGGTCAGGATCTGCTCGTGCTTGATGAGCGCGGCAGCCATGTTGCGGAACAGGGCCGCACGGTGGCTGGACGTGCGCTGAAGCTTTCGGCCGCCAACACGATGGCGCATGGGTCATTCCTTTCGTTCGTCAGGGGACCGTATCAGGTATCCCCGGCCAGGCGGACTTCGGGAGCCGCTTCTTATCCCTTAAACGATAACGGCGAACGCTAGGCCGCCGGACGCGGACCGCTCAAGCGGAAAAGCGTTAACTAGTCAACCTTCATCCGTCGCATTGTGCTGCGCGCCAGTTGCACGACGAGCACCGACAAATGCCTGTGCGAAGAGCCGTGATAAACGCTCTTACCATCAAGTTCCTTGCATAGCCGTCGATGTGCTTCCCCAAGCGCATGGTAGGGCAGCCCAGGGAGCAGGTGGTGAAGCGCATGATAGCGCAGGCCGACGGGCGCCCAGAGCGCCGGCAATGTGCCCGGCGGCGGAACGTTGACGCTGTCGAGGAACTGGGCGGTGACGCTGATCGGCTTTCCATCATTCTCCCACAAATGCGCAACAAGTGTGCGGATCTGGTTGAGGAACATCACGCCCGACGAGGCGCCGAGGAAGATCAGGAAATCGCGCAGCGGGATGGCGCCCATCGCGACCATTGCAATCAGTGAAATCGCCCAAATGCTGCACGCCGTCTCCTGCCACGCCCAGTCGCGCGCGAACTCGCCTTCAGGCTTCGGCCGGACGAACTTGGGATTGATCTGAAGCCCCGAATATCGACCGACCACAATGCTCCTCAGCTTGTGCGAGAGCAACGACAGCGGTGCGAGGATTCCGAAGCGGATCAGCATCCCGACCGGCGCCAGCGCGGCTGCGATCATGAACAGGGGCAAAGTCCATGGGTGCATCAGCGCCAGCGGGAGATATTCGGGATCGTCGACCGTCCCGTAATAGCGCTTCGCGTGATGCTGGTTGTGCACGCCCTCGTACATGAAGCTCGGAACCAACAGCGGAATCCCGACGATGAGGTTCCAGGTGAAGCGGAAACCCTTCACCGCGCCCTTCTTGATGTGCGTGAGCTCGTGGATGAACGAGCCTGCCCGGTACAGTGCGAGCACGGCAACGATGGCGCAGCCAAAAGCAAGCCAGGCCGAATGCACGAACATCGTCGCAAACAGCGCCGCATAACCGAGCAGCGCCGATCCGAGCATGTCTGCCCAGTAGATGCTCGACTTGGGCACATTGAGGTCGCGCGTAAGGTTCGCAGCCGCCTTGAGCATCGTCGCATCGTCTTGGCCACGCGCCCGCGCGCGCTTCGCGGGGGCAACGTCGTTCGTGCGCTCGAGGATCGCGGCGTTTGTCATCATCGGTTCCGGAAAGAACATTCTCTCGCAGGAGATAGTGGCGTCAATTAGGCGATTTAAGCTTCACTGGCGCTGAACGCTATGACCGGCTAGCCCTTCGTCCATGAACCGCAGCCCCGTCACCATCCGTCCGATCCAGAGCAAGAAGGACAAGAAGGCGTTCGTCGACTTCGCATGGGAGGTCTACAAGAACGATCCGGCCTGGGTGCCGCCGCTCAAGGACGAAGTCCACGGCCTGATCACCCCCGGCAAGAATCCCTGGTTCGAGCATGCCAAGGCGCAGCTCTGGCTCGCGACACGTGGCGGCAAGATCGTCGGGCGCATCAGCGCGCAGGTCGATGAGCTGGTCCAGGAGCATATGGGCAAGGGGATCGGCAATTGGGGTTTCCTCGATGCGCTCGACGAGGAAGCCGCGCACGCGCTGATCGCGACCGCCGAGGACTGGCTTCGAGCGCAGGAAATGAAACAGGCGCTCGGACCGATCAGCCTGTCGATCTGGGACGAGCCGGGGCTGGAGATCGAGGGCTTCTCGGAAGACCCGACGGCGATGATGGGCCACCATCGGCCCGAATATCAGGCCTGGATCGAGTCTGCCGGTTACGCCAAGGCCAAGGATCTGCTGACCTACGAGGTCGACATCGCCCACTGGGACGATCCCAAGATCAACCGCCTGATCGCAATGGGAGAGAAGAACCCGCACATCCGCATCCGAATGGTCGACAAGTCGAAGTTCAACGAGGAAGCGCGGATCATCCTCAACATCCTCAACGATGCCTGGTCGAGCAACTGGGGCTATGTTCCGCTGACGGAGGCGGAGATCGAATATGCGGGCAAGAAGCTGAAGCCGATCATCTACAATGAGCTGGTCCGAGTCGCGGAGATCGACGGCGAGCCGGTCGCTTTCATGATCACCATCCCCGACATCAACGAGCTGACCAAGGACCTCAACGGCGAGCTCTTCCCCTTCAACTTCGTCAAACTGTTGTGGCGGCTGCGCAATCCACGGGTGAAGCGGGCGCGCGTGCCGTTGATGGGGGTCGCAAAGAAGCTGCAACAATCGCGCATGGCGAGCATGCTCGCCTTCATGCTGATCGAATATACGAGGCGCGATTGCGTCGGGAAATTTGGGATCGGATTGGGCGAGTTCGGCTGGATCCTCGAGGACAACAAGGGGATGCTGTCGATCGCAGAGCTTCCCGGAGCGCGCGTCAATCATCGCTACCGGATCTACGAGAAGCAGCTGTAGCGACCATCCTGGGGGTGGTCGCTACGAAGCTGCTGCATCCTTCACTTTTGCCTTACAATCCCAGGTTGATTCCGAGACGGCCGCCGATGCTGGTGCGGCCTTGTTGCTGTTCGGCGTCAGCATCAGCGAAGAAGGCAACGCTCGAACCGCCAGTCAGGAATCGCACACCGCCGCGCCAGCCGCTTTTGCGCTCGTCAGCGCTGAGCGTGAACGGATTGCCGGTGCCGAAGGAGGCGACCGTATCGCCAAGCGAGCTGCTGAGAATTTCGCGCCGGCCGCCCTCGAGCTCCACCCGCATCCAGCCCGAATCCTGGTCGTCAGCGCGCATGATCTGGTAACCGACGGCCACGAGGGCGTTCGCCGCCGCTTCGTTGCTGTTTCGACTACGCACGGTGAGATCGTAAGCCGTGCCACCACCGGTTTCAGTGAAGCCCTTCTCGTCCAATTTGTAATATTCCAGCGACACGTCGGGGCGGATCGTGAGCCTGCCAATAAGGGTCTCGTAGGAGACTCCGCCGGAAGCCGAATATAGGCGCCCGTTCCACTTGCCATCCGCTGTCCGGGTTACCGTGGCCGCTCCATCTAGCCCGGTGAACATGCGGGTGTTTGCGAAGTTGATGCTCCCCGCGGTGCCCCGCGCCCACGCCCGCAGCGGGCCCGTCCCGCCGCGCCAGTAGACGCCTGCCTCATAATGATTGCTGCCGAGCTGGCTGCCGCTGTGATGGTCCTTGCCATAATAATAGCCGAGCGTGACGCCAACGCTGCCGATGGGACCCAGCGGAAGGTCGTACCCACCGACGGCACCCCATCCACTGAGAGAATAGCTCGACGTGTTGCCGACCGACTTGCTCGTGTCGAACGCCACCTGCTGCACCCAGAGGCCATGGATCAGGCCCGGCTGCGTCAGGATATCGGCCGCGAGACGTGACGGCTTGGTCGCTACTTCGAACGCTCCTCCGGAATGGTCCGGAAGCATCTGCTGTAGGTTGACTTTCAGCGTCTGGGCGTCTGTCGCCCCGAGAAACACACCAGCCACGGCATTGTCGGTATCGGCTGCAACCAGCGCGGCGTCGATGACCGAAGCCTCGGAACGGTTCAAGCCGAGCTCGGAATTGGTCTTGCGCTGGACGCTCAGCGTGACCTGGCCTGTCGCGTTATTGGCTGTGAGCGTGCTGTCGAACAGGAACGGCAAATTCACCGACGAGCTGGTGAGGTTCTGGCCTCCTACCAGGTTTCCAGCGCTGACGATCGTGTAGGTGCCGGCCGCGGTCCCGACATGATCGAACGTCAGGACAAACTTCGCCCCGCTCGCGAAATTTGCTGTTCCGGAGACGTTGTATAGCGTGTGCGTGGAATCGCCGATCTTCACCCCGAGCGCGGCGCCCGACGCCGCGGTCAGCGAAGCGAGATTAACCGTACCCGCATTGCGAAGGTCGAGGGTGCTTCCCGATCCCAAGGTGACAGCCAGACCATTGGTGTTGGCAAGAGTGCCGCGGAATAACCCATTGGATAAGCTCAGCGCGTCCGCTCCGCCGCCGAAGTCGACGTTGCCGATCACGCTTCCGGCCTGGATGTCGAGCGAATCGTTGCCAGAGCCGAATTTGACATTCCCCAAGATTGCGGGCGCCGGTTTGCCCGACGCCGCTGCGACCTGGCGAACGATGGCGCCGGTGGGTGTCGAACTAAGGTCAATCGCGGATGCCGAAGTGCCGAGCGTGGACGCACTGACAATGCTGATCGAACCGCTGTTCTGGACCAGCGCCACCGTCCCCGATCTGTCGACGATCCCGGCCGCCGTGCCGTCAGTGCCCGACCGGGTGATCAGCATGTTGCCGCTATTGGTAATCGAGTTCACGGTCGCGCCAGCGTCGATCAGGATACCCTGCGCCGCCGTCGTTGCGGTGCCTCCACCCGTGGCATTGGTGGACCCGGAAAGCAGGATTTGAGGCACATTGGCCCCGCTTCCAATATGGATTGCGGTCGCATTGGCATTGGTTGCTGTCGCGGTGATCGCGCCAGTGACGGTCATTCCGCCGGTGATGTTCACCGCGTGACCCGTCCCGCCGATCTCGAGTCCGGTCGCGTTGATGCCGCTGAAGACCCCTGCGCCGGTGACGCTGCCCTTGATCACCAGTCCAGCGCCGGTCGACGCGACCGGACCGATGGCTATGTCCTGCGTGGACGAACCGATCTTGAGCGCGGGCGCTGAGCCTAAGCTGACCACCGACGCCGTTGTCTCGCTGGCATCGGGAATTCCGTCATTGTCCTCGTCGGTATTATTCGGGTCATTGTCGGCGGGACGCGTATCCAACAGGACCCCGCCCGCGACATTCCCGGCGATGAGCACGGCGGGTCCGCCCTGCACCAGGTCGTCCGTATCCAGCTTCGACGGATCGGAGGGGGGCGTCGTGGAACGATAGCCGGTGGCGGTGACGTTGCCCTGGATCGTAACCGCCCCGCCGATGTTGCCCCCGATCAGGACGCCGATTGAATTCTGGCCGATGACGCTGACCGTGCTGGCGTTGCCGACGACGAGGTTGCCGGTGACCGCACCGGTGCGAAGACCGACGCCATTGTCGCCAAGGACCGAGATCGACCCGCTGTTGCCGTTGAACGAACCGTTGAGCGAGCTGTCTAGCGCGATTCCGGCCGAGTTGTTGCCCTTGATGGTGATCCCGCCGCCGTTGGTGATGTTGCCGGTATAGGCGCCCCCCGGGGCAAGATGGATTCCGAAGCGGTTGTTGCCCTGTGCGAACGGTCCATCGAGGTCGCCGTCATTGTCGTTGTCCGTGGGCGTGTAATTTTCATCGATGGTGATCGAGCCAGTGTTGGAAATGTCGCCCGCGAAACCCGGGTTTGCAAGAATGCCGGTGGCGCCATTCACTCCCTGGATTGCGAGAGCGCCCTCATTGGTCACCTTGTTGTTGCTGTCGATCGTGATCACCGTCGTTAAAGCACCCGTCGGTTTGATCGAGCCGGTCGAGGTGACGTGGATAGCACCCGCCGAGCTGGTTGCGAGTGGCGTGGTGGTTGCGGTGCTGATGGTCGTGTCCGCCCAAGCTGTGGAGGCGGAAAAGAGGGCGAGAGTGACGAGGGAAGTGGACGATAGAAGCAGGCGCATTGTGACAATAATCCCCTTGTCCGGCAGCGCCCCGCCGCTCCCGGTTTGTTGGCGTGCAAGTCTCCGGCCCGCGAGGCGCGTGCCCCGCAGGAAAGAGGACAATCGAAACTGGGAGGAGCGGGGGACGGCGGACGCCGGCCCGTTGAGCCTCCGGAACGAAGCCGGCCTAGAGTGGATGGAACCTGAAGCCCGGATGAACGGCTGTTAAGCTACTAGAACCACGCGCCGTCAATTGCGGGATACAAAGCGAAGGATCGCCTGGGTCTAGTTCAGCTCCACCCATGTGGGCGCGTGGTCCGAGGCCTTCTCCTCGCCGCGCGCCCATCGATCGACGCCCGCGCCCTGCAGTCGGTCGGCCGCTTCGGGTGAGCAAAGCAAATGGTCGAGCCGGAAGCCCAGATCGCGCTGCCAGCAGCCCGCAGTATAGTCCCAGAAGGTGTAGAGCTTCTCTTCGCTGGGATGCAGCGCACGCAAGGCATCGGTCCAGCCCTGGTTGATAATCCGGCGCCATCGCTGCCGCGCTTCGGGCTGCATTACTGCATCATTCTGCGTCGCGCGCACCGAAAAGACGTCGCGATCTTCGGGAACGACATTCCAGTCGCCGCACAGAATCGCTGGCCTTTCCAGTTGCAGAAGCTCGGCGGCATGCGCGCACAGGCGCTCCATCCAGTTGATCTTGTACGAAAACTTCTCAGTGCCGACCGGATTGCCGTTGGGAAGGTAGAGTGAGCCGACGATCTGGCCGAGGACCTCCGCCTCGATGTAGCGGCTGTGCGTATCATCCGGATCGCCCGGCAGGCCGACGCGCCTCAATTCGGGGGTATGACCCTTTGCTAGAACGGCTACTCCGTTGAAGCCCTTCTGCCCGTGCCACACGGCGCCATAGCCCGCCGCCTCGATGTCAGCGATCGGCAGCGATTCATCGGCGCATTTGAGCTCCTGGAGGCAGACGATGTCGGGGTTCTCCCGGTCGAGCCATTCGAGCAGACGCGGCAGGCGCGCGCGGATTCCGTTGAGGTTGTAGGTGGCAAGCTTCACGCACCCCGCTTAGCGGCGGGCGTTCAAGCAGGAAAGCGCGCGTAGCCTCTCTGCGTCACCCGGTCGACGCACGAACGATATTCTTCGAACGCGCAGTCGCCCTCATGCACGACGCCGATGGTCCGGTTCTCCTCGGCAGTAGTCGGCAGAAGGACGATTGGAACGGCTGCCGGGATCAGCTGAGCGCCCTCACCCGCGGCGAGCGTCAACAAAATCCCGCTGAGCAAATGGCCAGAGGGCCGGTTGAGAAGAGCCACTCGATACTGGCCCTGCGAAATGGTGACGAGATAAATGGCGCCGGAAATATTTGGGAAAGAGACGAAGCCTTTCTGCTCGTAATCGCTGTCGGTCCGGGCCGCTTCGCTGAAGACGAGGTGGCCGCCCTCTGCGTCCCAGCTGATTGAGGTGAGATAGGCAAAGATCGCCCCGGCTTCGCTGAACGATGGCCGCAATGTGAGATAGGTGGCTTCGAGCCACTGCACCGCGGGACGGGCATAGGCACCCATCGACTCAGGAGCGAATAGCCGCGGCGCCTCACGCGCGGGACCTTTCGCGCGCAGGGGAGTGCCGAGCGCATCCTCAAGCCTGACCACGGTCGCGAGCGTGAACGGCCTTCGGCCCGCAAGCGCCTTCTCGAGAGTCGACAGGCTGACCCTCGCCTCATCAGCGAGCCACTGGCGCGACAGCCGACGCCTCGCAAGCTCCTCACGGACGACCAGCGCTACCGATTGACTGCCTTCTTCGCTCAATTCGCCATGCATGGACTCGTCCCCTGAGAGCGCACATCTCCGCACATTTCCGCACATTTCGTCAACCGACAGCACGACCCGTGCCAGCGGAAGGCGCGCATTTCCGGGAGTTTCCCGTGGCGCCACCAAGCTGTGTGGAGGCATATGGCTGCACGGGTTCACTCACATTCGAAAGGGAATGAACGGTGCTCAGCAGCCGCGCAATGACAGGGATCGGGGGCGTCGTCGTCGTCACCGCATTGCTGCTCGCGATGCAGCTGATCTCGGGCATTCAGGCGTTCCCGCTATGAGTCCGCTGTGGCCGGATTTCGCGCTTGCACGCGTCGCCTGGGCCAAGGCCGAAGCCGACGGTTCGGTCCTTGGGGGCAAGGCAAAGCTGTCCGCGGCTGGAATGCCAACGACTGCCAGTCGCCCGGTGCGACGCGTGCATCAATCGTGGCTCAGCAACAGCTTCGCGCGGTAAGCTAGACCGAGAAGCTGCTCCCGCAGCCACACCCCGACTGCGCATTCGGGTTTGTCACGCGGAAGGCCGCGCCTCCCAGATCCTCGACGAAATCGACGGCAGAGCCTTTGACGAGATCGAGGCTGATCGGGTCGACGACAAGCTTGACTCCGTCGGTTTCGACGACCTCGTCATCGTTCTCGGCGGTTTCGGCAAGCTCAAACTTGTACGTGAACCCGGCACAGCCGCCGCCGTCGACGGCAAGGCGGAGAATCGCCGGCCTGTCCTGACGCTCGGCAATCCAGGCGACACGCCTGGCCGCATTTTGGGTAAGGGTGATCAGAGGCTCGCTCACGCTTGCGAAGATAGGAAGCGCCGGAGCGCCGGACAACTCTCTTAGCGCTGGGCGCCAGGAGCCGGTCCGCCAACCGCGTCCATCGAGGCTGCGCCGGCGCGCTTCTGCATCGCAAGCACATAGTCGGTCGACTTCATGAACGGGATCGGGTTCACCGGGCGCCCATCGATCCGCACTTCATAGTGCAGGTGGTTGCCGGTCGAGCGGCCGGTCGAACCCATGCGGCCGATCTGCTCACCACGAGTCACGTGATCGCCTTCGTGGACGAGCACCGCCGACATGTGTCCGTAACGCGTGGAAATCCCACGGCCGTGATCGATTTCGACCATGTTTCCGTAGCCGCCGCTATTCCAGCCCGCGCGGGTGACGGTGCCGTCGGCCGTCGCATAGATCGGCGTTCCATAGGCGCCGGCAAGATCGATTCCTGGATGGAAGCCAGCTCCGTGCTCAAACGGATCGGAACGAACGCCAAAGCCGCTGCTGAAGGTCACTGCGGCCTGCACCGGCTTGTCGGAAGGAATGGCAATAACGCCATCCTGAAGCTGATCGAGCTTCTTCCAGCTGTCGAACAGCGCCTTGAACGTCGCGTTGCCGGCACTCTCAAACGGGCCGCCGACGCCGTCAGGGCTTCCGACGCGGGCCGGGCTGATGCCAAGGCGCTTTAGCTCGGCAGCAGTGACTTCGTACCGGACGTTGAGCGCCTTTGCGACCAGCGCGGCCTGCTCGAGTTGCTGTTGCTCGACACGGGCGAGCGGCCCGTCCCGAGCGACGCGGCCGCTACTGACAGCGGCGGCAAGCTGCGCCGGGTCGATCTTCTGGCCGGCAAGCGCAGCCTCGATCAGAGATTGGCGCCGTTCGATCGTGCGGGCCCGGGCTTCGGTCGCGGCTGAAAGGCTCATCGTCACGGCGTGCGGACGTGTGATCAGTCGCGCTGTGGCGTATCCCGCCCAGCCGACGAGCGCCAGCAACGTTACGAAAAACACCGCTTGAAGCGGTGCTGAGATGCGGAATCTCCGGAGCTTAGAGCCGTCATGAATAAAAAAATCACGGTCGCGAAACAGGCCGGTCGTGGCTGCCAACACGTGAGACATTTTGATCCCGCTCCAAATCATCACGGACGCGCCGAAGGCACGCCGCCAGAAAATCCGTTCTGAAAGGAGCTCCCCAGCCCCCTGCCGAACCCGCGAATTGCCCGTCGCGAGCTGGCATTGCCGACACTGCTTTCGGTTGGTTAACAAATTCAACCTTTGGACCGGCGGCACGGGACGAATCGTCCGGTCAGCGCGGTGAGCCGTTCAACTCTGCACCTGCGATGCTCGGATTCGAGCAATTTCAACCTGTTGTGCAGCGCAGCATCAATCGTTTGAGACTCGCAACGTCGCGAATCTTTCGCCCCTGCCTTGCGAGTGCCACAATGCGCCTTACAAGCGGCTCCGGGCCACGCCGTCCCAACGCGGCGCGAGCTCTCTGCAAGGAGAGTGACATTGACTGAAGCCGTTACCGCGCAGGCACTGCGCGCACCCAAGCCCATCACCAAGGCTGACCGGCCGTTCTTTTCCTCGGGCCCTTGTGCCAAGCCGCCAGGCTTCGCCGCGAGCAAGCTCGACACGTCGGCGCTCGGTCGCTCGCATCGAGGCACGGTGGGCAAGGCAAAGCTCGCCGAAGCAATCGAGCGAACTCATGCGTTGCTGCGCCTGCCTGCCGACTATCGTTTGGGAATCGTACCTGCATCCGACACCGGGGCGATGGAAATGGCACTGTGGTCGCTGCTTGGGACCAGGCCGGTGACAATGCTC
Source organism: Sphingomicrobium sp. (assembly GCA_025450755.1). Classification (GTDB taxonomy): domain Bacteria; phylum Pseudomonadota; class Alphaproteobacteria; order Sphingomonadales; family Sphingomonadaceae; genus Sphingomicrobium. The sequence continues at coordinate 50,045 of JANWLR010000013.1, forward strand.
GCCTGGGAAAGCTTCGGCGCCGGTTGGGTTACCGACGTTGCCAAACAACTCAAGCTCGATGCCGAGATTCGAACCGCTGATTACGGCAAGATCGCGGAGCTCGGCGGCATTGCTCCGACGAACGATGTCGTCTTCACCTGGAACGGTACGACCAGCGGCGTGCGCGTGCCCAATGCCGACTGGATCGTCGCCGACCGCACGGGTCTTACGGTCTGTGACGCGACATCGGCCGCATTCGCGCAGGATATCGACTGGCAGATGATCGATGTCGGCACCTTCAGCTGGCAGAAGGCGCTCGGTGGCGAAGCAGCGCATGGCATGCTTGTCCTCAGCCCGCGTGCTGTCGCGAGGCTGGAAGGCGAGCCCGCGCCGCGGCCGCTCCCCAAGATTTTCCGTCTGACCAAGGGTGGCAAGCTAATCGAGGGCGTTTTCAAAGGCGAGACGATCAACACGCCCTCGATGCTGGCAGTAGAGGACTGGCTCTTTTGCCTTGATTGGGCGGAGGGGACCGGAGGTCTGGATGCTCTGATCGCCCGCGCCGATGCCAATGCCGCGGCGCTCGATCTTTGGGTCCAGTCAGCGGATTGGATAGAGCATCTCGTGGCCGATCCGGCGATCCGCTCAAATAGCTCGGTCTGCCTGCAGTTCGCCGACCGCTCGGACGAGGAGGCGAACCGCGCTCGGCAGAAAGCGCTCGGCCAGCTTCTCGAGCGCGAGGGAGCAGCCTATGACATCACCGCCTACCGCGACGCGCCTCCCGGTCTTCGGATCTGGTGCGGGGCAACGGTCGAAACGAGTGACATCGAGGCCCTCGGTCCTTGGCTCGATTGGGCGTGGGAGGAAACGCGATGAGTGAGCCCGTGCGCGTTCTCATCGCCGACAAGATGGACGCAAAAGCGGCTGCGATTTTTCGCCAGCGCGGCATTGAAGTCGACGAGAAGCCCGGCCTCTCGGCGGACGAGTTCAACGCCATCATCGGCAATTATGACGGTCTTGCCGTGCGCAGCTCGACGAAGGTCAACGCGGCGGCGATGGACGCGGGCCTCCCTCGCTTGAAGGTGATCGGCCGCGCAGGCATTGGCGTTGATACGATCGACGTGCCCGCGGCCTCGGCGCGCGGCATCGTCGTCATGAACACGCCCTTCGGGAACTCGATCACGACGGCAGAGCACGCGATCGCCATGCTGTTCGCACTCGCCCGCGAGATCCCCCAGGCCGACCAATCCACCCAGTCGGGCAAGTGGGAGAAGAACCGCTTCATGGGCGTCGAGCTTGCCGGAAAGACCCTCGGCCTCATCGGCTGCGGCAATATCGGCTCGATCGTCGCCGACCGTGCGCACGGGCTGAAGATGAAGGTGGTCGCCTACGATCCATTCCTCTCGCCTGAGCGCGCCGTAGAGCTGGGGGTCGACAAGGTCGAGCTGGACGAGCTGCTGAGCCGCGCGGATTTCATCACCCTGCACACGCCGCTGACCGACCAGACGCGGGGGATTCTCAGCCGGGAGGCGCTGGCGAAGACGAAGCCCGGCGTTCGAATCGTGAACTGCGCGCGCGGGGGCCTGATCGACGAACCGGCGCTCAAGGAGGCGCTCGATAGCGGCCATGTCGCCGGCGCTGCGCTCGATGTCTTTCAGCAGGAGCCGGCGAAGGAGAATGCGCTGTTCGGAACGCCCGGACTCATCTGCACGCCGCATCTCGGCGCCTCGACCACTGAAGCGCAGGTCAATGTCGCAATCCAGGTCGCCGAGCAGATGGCGGATTTCCTGCTGCTTGGCGGAATCACCAATGCCGTGAACGTCCCTTCCCTCTCGGCAGAAGAAGCGCCTCGCCTCAAGCCGTACATGGCGCTTGCCGAAAAGCTCGGCCGGCTGGTCGGACAAATCACGGGGCCCGAGATCCGCTCAATTGATGTCGAGGTCGAGGGCGCCGCCGCCGAGCTCAACATCAAGCCGATCACCGGTGCGGTTTTGGCCGGCGTGATGCGCACCTGGTCCGACACGGTGAACATGGTCAACGCGCCTTATCTGGCGAAGGAACGCGGGATCGCGGTGCGCGAAATCCGGAACGAAGGCGAAGGCGACTATCACACGCTCGTGGCGGTGACGGTTGGGACCGAGCAGGGCGAGAGACGGGTCGAAGGCACCTTGTTCGGTAACCGCGCTCCGAGGCTCGTTCAGATCTTTGGAATTCCGGTCGAGGCCGAACTGACTGGCCAGATGATCTACATCGTCAACAACGACCAGCCGGGCTTTATCGGCGCGCTGGGCACCAAGCTCGGCGAGAACAAGATCAACATCGCGACCTTCAACCTCGGCCGCCGCAAGGAAGCCGGAGAAGCGGTTGCTCTCGTCGCGGTCGATGACCCGATCAGCCCCGAGGTGGCCAATCAGTTGCACGCGCTTGCGGGCGTCCGCGAAGTTGTTCCGCTCGGCTTCTGACGAAAAAAGGGCGCTCCGACGGTTGCCCCGGAGCGCCCCTGCCATCCCGCCTGCGTGCGGACGGGTTGGAGCCGGTTACTGGCCGTTCTTGATGGCGTCCGCTTTGTTGTCGGCCGCATTCTTCATCGCATCGGCCTTGTTGTTCGCGGCCGCCTTCATCTGATCGGCCGCATTGTCGGTCGAAGCGGTCATGTTCTCGGCGGCATTGTCGACATTCGCTTCCATCTGGTCAGCGGAATTGTCGGCGTTCGCTTCATAATTGTCGGCGGCCTGCTGCTGCGGGCTCTTGTTGCACGCTGCGAGCGATGCGAGGCCAAGAGCAATTGCCCAAATGCCAGTCGTCTTCATGCGCTTTCCCCTGTTGTTTTGGTCACGTCCGCGTTGATCGCGGCACGGACCGGCAATACGCGCAACGCGCGCTTTCTGTTCCGGCATCTCAACAATGACGGTCGCGCTGGACGCCCACGTCCCTTCCCCCTAGAGCCGCGCGGGGGCTGCACAGCAGGAAAGCTTTAAAGTGGGAAATGTCACCGTCATCGGCGCCCAGTGGGGCGACGAAGGCAAGGGCAAGATCGTCGACTGGCTGGCGAGCCGCGCCGACATCGTCGTTCGCTTCCAGGGCGGCCACAACGCCGGCCACACGCTTGTCGTTGGAAATCAGACCTACAAGCTCTCGCTGCTTCCGAGCGGCATCGTTCGTGGAACGCCGTCCGTCATCGGCAATGGCGTGGTGCTCGACCCCTGGGCGCTGAAGAGCGAGATTGAACGCATCCGCGAGCAGGGTGTCGAGGTCTCGCCCGAGCTGCTGACGGTGGCTGACAATTGCCCATTGATCCTCCCAATTCACCGGGACCTCGACGCGCTTCGCGAGGATGCCTCGGGGACCGGCAAGATCGGTACGACTCGCCGTGGGATCGGGCCGGCCTACGAGGACAAGGTGGGCCGCCGGGCGATCCGCGTCTGCGATCTTGCGCACCTGGATGAGCTCGAGCCGATGCTCGATCGCCTCTGCGCGCACCACGATGCGCTACGAGCCGGCTTCGGCGAGCCGCCGGTCGATCGCCAGCGACTCCGCAATGATCTCGCGGAGATCGCCGACTTCGTGCTTCCTTATGCAAAGCCTGCATGGCGCGACCTCGACGCGGCAGTGCGCCGCGGCAGGCGCATTCTCTTCGAGGGTGCGCAGGGCGTCTTGCTCGACGTTGACCACGGTACTTATCCGTTCGTCACATCATCGAATACCGTGTCGGGCACCATCGCCGCGGGCAGCGGCACCGGTCCCTCGGCGGCTGGTTTCGTGCTGGGGATCACAAAGGCCTACACGACCCGCGTCGGTTCCGGCCCCTTTCCGACCGAGCAGGACAATGACACTGGCCAAAAGCTCGGCCAGCGCGGTCATGAGTTCGGCACCGTGACTGGGCGTAAGCGCCGCTGCGGCTGGTTCGATGCGGTGCTGGTCCGCCAGGCCGTCGCGGTCGGCGGACTGACCGGGATTGCGCTCACCAAGCTTGACGTCCTCGACACGTTCGAAACGGTGAAAGTCTGCACCGGCTACCGTCTCGACGGGAAGACGCTAGATTATTTGCCCGCCCATGCTGCTGACCAGGCGCGCGTCGAACCGATATACGAGGAGATCGAGGGATGGCCCGGGTCGACTAACGGGGCTCGCAGCTGGGTCGAGCTTCCCGCGCGCGCGATCAAATATGTTCGCCGAATCGAGGAACTGATCTGCTGTCCGGTGGCGCTGGTGAGCACCTCGCCCGAGCGCGACGATACGATACTCGTAAGGGATCCGTTCGCGGGCTAGAGCCGGATCTCAAAGCCGCTGAGGCCCTCGCGATCAGCTTCTTCGATTTCCACGTGATCGACTTGTGCGCCGGGTGGGCCTTCGCGAATGAGGTCGATGAGCGCTTCGACGGTGGCTGCCTCACCTTCGAGCTGGGCTTCAACCGAACCATCGCCGCAGTTCCGCACCCATCCGCTGACGTGCTGCGTCCGCGCTTCCTTTCGAGTCCAGGCGCGGAAGAACACGCCCTGCACGCGGCCAGTCACGAGCAGGCGCCTGGCGATCATCACACGGTCGTGATGTCCGGCGCGTCCTCTGCCTTCATGCCGACGACATTGTAGCCTGCGTCGACGTGATGGACTTCGCCGGTAACTCCGCTGGCAAGGTCGCTCAGCAAATAGAGTCCCGCTCCGCCAACGTCCTCGATCGTCACGTTGCGACGCAGCGGCGAATTATATTCGTTCCATTTCATGATGTAGCGGAAGTCGCCGATGCCGCTCGCAGCAAGCGTCTTGATCGGTCCGGCGGAGATCGCATTGACGCGAATGCCCTCGGGTCCAAGGTCCGCCGCGAGATATTTGACGCTCGTCTCAAGCGCGGACTTGGCGACACCCATCACATTGTAGTGCGGAATGACCTTCTCGGCGCCATAATAAGTCAGCGTGAGCAGCGAGCCGCCCCCGGCCATCAGCGCTCGCGCGCGCTGCGCCACGGCCACGAAGCTGTAGACCGAGATGTTCATGGTCATCAGGAAGTTGTCCATCGACGTCTCGACGAACTTCCCGCGCAGCTCATTCTTGTCCGAAAAGCCAATCGCGTGGACGACGAAGTCGAGCCGTTCCCACTGTTCCTTCAGGGCATCGAACGTCTTGTCGAGCGCCTTCATGTCGGACACGTCGCAATCGACCAGCAGTCCAGACCCAAGCTCGCTCGCAAGCGGACGTACCCGCTTTTCGAGCGCCTCACCCTGATAGGAAAAAGCGAGCTCGGCACCCTGGTCGCTGAGTGCACGTGCAATGCCCCAGGCGAGCGAACGCTCGTTGGCAAGTCCCATGATCAGCCCGCGCTTACCCTCCATCAATCCGGTCAAAGTTGCGGCCCCTCTCTCTGCAGCACCGGTTCTACATCCTCACCCGGCTGCGGCTCCTCGACTTCAAGCTCGTCCGTGTACGGCCCAGTATAGAGCTCGCCCTTTAGCGCGGTGGCGCCGCTTTCCGCCAGCGCTGCGTTCAGCTCTGCTCCGATGACGACGCCAAGACCGACGACGAAAAAGAAGATCAGCGCGATCATCACTCCCGCCAGGCTCCCATAGGTGCGTGTATAGCCCCCGAAGAGGCTAAGCACCGGAGCGATCAGCTCGACCGTGCCGAGCCACCAGATCGTGATGAACAAGGCTCCCGGCCATTTCCTGCACCGCGTCTTGCGATAGCGCGACGGCGTCAACGCAAAGAAGAGCGCATAGAAAGTGAAGAACAGGGTGAACGCCGGCACGAGCCGGTAGATGCCCAGGGTCGATGCGACGTCTTGAGCGAGCGGGAACCAGCGAATGATGAGCTGGTGGGCGAGCGTCAAAGCCGCGCTCACGGCGAATGCGAGCATCAGCAACAGCACCGCGCCGACGATGAGCAGGATCGAGCCCAGGCGATATTCCCAGAACGGAGCGCAATATTTCACACCATAAGCGCGGCGCAGGATGTCACGGATCGTCTCGACAAAGCTGGTCGCCGTCCACAGTCCGACGATCGCGCCAAGCCAGAGCAAGGTGCCGGTCCGGACGGTCAGCACTTCCTGGATCGGCTCGCGCAAGGTGGATGCCACATCCGGAGGCAGCCGACGCAGAATATTCGTCACCGTCAGCGCGGCGTCCTGGCTTTGGCCAAGCAAGTGAGCGACTGCTGCAGCGACGATGATGAACGGGAAAAGGGCGACGATCGACAAATAAGCAAGGTTGCCGGCGTGGATGAAACCGTCATTGTAGACGCCGATCGCGACGCGCTTGAACACTTCCCAGGCAGTCAGCCGCGGTTTCAGCTTCTCCTCGACCTCCGTGCCGAACGCAGCGCGCATGCTTGCGAGGCGCTTGCGGCGCGCTTCGGGCGATTGGGGTGAAACCTCTCTCACAAAAGCTGTTCTAGTCGCGGCCTTCCTATACGCCTAGCGACGCGCGCGGATTGCCTCCGCCGTTCCAGCTTTTGGCGAAGCCCTGCAGTTCGGGATCATCGGCAGGGATGTCGATATCCACCGTCACGAGTTGGTCTCCGCGCTTGCCGTCCTTTGCGACGAAACCCCGGCCTTTGAGGCGAAGAACCTTGCCTGAAGTCGTGCCTTTGGGGACTGTCAGCATGACCGCGCCTTCTGCCGTTGGCACTTTGACCTTTGCACCAAGGACGGCCTCCTTGAGCGAAATGGGCAGAGTCAGCCGGATATTGGTCCCGTCCCGAGTGAAGAAGCGATGCGGCTGGATCTCGATCGTGACGATTGCATCGCCGCGGCCGCCAGGCCCCTCCTGGCCTTTACCGGCAAGGCGGATCCGGGTTCCGTCCTCGAGCCCCTGCGGTAGCTTGAGGTCGATGGTCTTGCCGTCGGCAAGCGTGATCCGCTGGGGTTTGAGCGCAACGGCATCCTCGAACGGAATTTTCAGCCGATAAGCCACGTCGGCGCCTTTACCCGGTGGACGAGCGCGCTGGCGGAAACCGCTGAACGGGCCGCCGGAGCGTTGCCGCCCGCCGGTCGCAGCGCCGAACAAACCTTCGAACAGGTCGCTAAGATCGCCGGCTTCCGCGCCGCCGAAATTGAAGTTCTCAAAACCGCCCGCACCGGCTTGCGGCCCGCCGGCCCCCGCCGAATAGCCGCCGAACCCGGCACCGAACGGCATCTTCGGATTGCCGTCTTCGTCAATCTCGCCGCGGTCATATTGCGCACGCTTGTCCTTGTCGGACAGAAGATCGTAGGCCGCGGTCACCTGGGTGAAGCGCTCGGCGGCCTTCGGATTGTCTTTATTGCGGTCGGGATGAAGCTGCTTGGCAAGGCTTCGATAGGCCTTCTTGATCTCGGCCTCGCTCGCGCCTCGTTTCAGTCCCAAGCGTTGGTAGAGATCAAGTGCCATTATGCTTCCATGCCGTAACGATCCTTGGCTGACCAGATGGGTTGCGGTCGCCGCAGGGCCAAGCCTAAGGCCTAAGCACGATGACGAGCGATCCGTTCCAATTGTTCGACGAATGGTTCGCCGAGGCGAAGGCGAGCGAGCCGAACGATCCCGAAGCGATGGCGGTTGCAACTGCTAACGGCGATGGTCGTCCCTCCGTCAGAATGGTGCTGCTCAAGGGCCATGGCCGGGACGGATTCATCTTCTACACGAACGAACGAAGCGCAAAGGCGGAGCAGATCGCGGACAATCCCCGCGCCGCATTGCTGTTCCACTGGAAATCACTGCGCAGGCAAGTCCGGATTGAAGGTTGCGTCGAACAAGTCTCCGGTGAGCAGGCTGACGCCTATTTCGCGAGCCGCGCTCGCGATTCCCAACTCGGCGCTTGGGCGTCCGATCAATCCCGCCCCCTCGACAGCCGCGCAACCTTTGAGCGGCGATTTGAGCAAGTGAAGCACCGTTTCGACGGCCAAGCCGTGCCTCGGCCGCCACATTGGGGCGGGTATCGTGTGATTGCGCAAAGCATTGAGTTCTGGTCCGACCGTCCGCACCGCCTCCACGAGCGCCGGCTTTTCAGCCGCGACGGGGATCGCTGGGTCGAGGGGCTGCTCTATCCATGACCACTGCGAAGACTTCCGCCGAGCATAGCGTTCATTCCTCGCGCGCCGCGCTTGCCAGCGTTGCCATGGCCTTGTTCTTGCTCGTGGCCAAGGGCTGGGCGGCCTACCTCACGGATTCGACCGCGATGCTCGGCTCCCTCGCTGACACTGCACTCGACTTCATCGCCAGCCTCACGACCCTCGCTGGGGTGCGCATCGCCGCCCAGCCGGCCGACCTCGACCACCGCTTCGGACACGGCAAAGCCGAAGCGCTCGTCGCGCTTGCACAGGTCGCGCTCATCACGTTTTCCGCCCTCGGCATCATGTGGCGGGCGACCGAGCGCCTTTTCAGCCGCGCAGAAACGCAAGCCATGGACGTCGGCATTGCCGTCTCGCTGGTCGCGATTGCGCTGACGTTCGTGCTGCTGTGGTACCAGCGGCAGGTGATCGAACGCACCGGGTCGGTCGCGATCAAGACCGACAACGTCCATTACAAGGCCGACCTCATGCTCAACGGGGCGGTGATTGTTGCGCTGGTGCTGGACCAGCTGTTCCATTTGCACGGCGCTGACGCAATTTTCGGGATCGCGATCGCGCTGTGGCTCCTGTGGGGTGCATGGCGTGCCTCGGGCGAGGCGGTCAACCAGCTAATGGACCGCGAGTGGCCGGAGGCGGAGCGACAAGAATTCCTCGACGCCGCCGGGGCATATGAAGAGCTTCGCGGCCTGCACGACTTGCGCACGCGCAAGAGCGGCACGCTCCGCTTCGTCCAGTTCCACGTCTGGGTTCCCGCGGACTGGAGCGTGCAGCAGGCGCACGATCGCCTCGACCGCGCCGAAGAGGAATTGCAGCAACGCTTCCCGGGCACAGAGATCCTGATCCACGTCGATCCCGAGGGGCAGACCGACCGGGAGACCCTCCTTCCGCAGGAAATCACGGAGCGAGCGAATTGACGACCATCCCATTCTTCCAGGTCGACGCCTTCGCCGAGAGGCCGCTGACTGGCAATCCGGCCGCGGTGATGCCGCTGGAGCGCTGGCTCGACGACGCGCTCCTGCAGGCGATCGCGAGCGAGAATAATCTCAGCGAAACGGCGTTCACCGCGCCGAGTGATCAGGAGGACGTCGACTTCGACCTTCGCTGGTTCACTCCTAAAGCCGAAGTCGAGATGTGCGGCCACGCGACGATTGCTTCTGGACATATTCTGATGACAGGGTCTTCGGTCCGCTTCTCGACAAAGTCCGGGCTCATGAGAGTGACGCGCAGCGATGACCTGCTCGAGCTCGATATGCGCGCGGCGGTCCTTACCGAAGTCAAGGAGCCCGAACTGTGCGCTGCGCTCAGGCTTCCCGAGAAGGCTGTCTGGCTCGCCGACGGATACAATGATGCTGCGATCGTCGAGGTCGCAGACGAAAGCGCTGTGCGGGCAGTGAAACCCGATTTCAAGGCACTCGCCAAGATCCACAGAATGCCGGTCGTGACTGCGCGAGGGCAGAGCGAAGACGTCGTCAGCCGAGTGTTCGTGCCCTATCTTGGAATTGACGAAGATCCTGTGACCGGCTCGGCGCACGCGGCCCTCGTGTCTTACTGGACCGAGCGCCTTGGCAGGAACGACTTCTCAGCGCTGCAGGCGAGCGAGCGCACGGGCGTCCTTCATTGCCGCAGAAAAGGCGATCGCGCGGTCCTTGGCGGGCATTGCCATACGGTGATCGTCGGCCAGTTCCAGCTATGAAGTCTCTTGCGCTCGCATTGCTGCTTCTGGCGAGCGCCGCTCATTCCAGTCCCAAGTCTGACCGGGCGGCGATCTTGTCCGTCATTCACAATATGGAGGACGCGTGGAACCGCGGCGACTTCCGCGGCTATATGGCAGGGTTCAAGAATCCTGATGTGGTTTTCGTCTCTGGCGGCAAGCTCCAGGATGGCTGGAAGGGGACGCTCGACCATTACATCCATGATTACGGCGGATCGCCGGAGGAGCGCGGCAAGCTGCACTTCTACAACATGAAAGTGGACCTGCTCGCGCCCGACGCAGCGATGCTCATCGGCCAGTACCGGCTTCAACGTGGCAGCCGTGTCACCCAAGGAATCAACACGCGCCTGTTCAAGAAAATCCATGGGCACTGGCTGATCACCATGAACCACGTGTCCGCTTATGACGTAACGCCTAGTGCGACCGGGCCAGCAGCTCGCTAAGATCGCCCTTCCAGAACTTCGCCCAGCTGTGGGTCCCGTGACCGTGCGTCTGCGGGCTTTCCGGGATCAGCCGGAATCGCGCGGTCGGCATGCGCTTTAGCGCTTCGCCGGAAACCGGCAGGTTGCGCGGGTTGATGAAATCGTCCGCCGAATTGATCCACGTGAGCGGGACCTTGATGCGTTCGAGACCGGGCCAGGGATTGTAGTTTCTTGAAGAATCCAGCTGATAGATGAGGTCGTTCGCGTCGAGCGTCCTGATCGCGCTCGCGACCCGCTGCTCGGCATAGGCGCCGGCAGCCGTTCTCGTCGAATATTGCGCCTGGTAGAGCAGCGGCGCCGCGCCGGCGACGAACAACAGGTTCTCCGCAGCCCTCAGCCCGGTCAGTGGCTCACCCCTGTAATTTCCGCTTTGCCACGCCGGGTCAGCCTCGATGGAGTTGATGGCGAGCTGCCGCCACATGCGGTTGAGGCCAGCGATCTCGATCGGCTCGCAGGCGAGCGGCATCAACGCGCTCATGAAATCGGGATGCGTTTCGCCCCAGACAATGCTGTGCATACAGCCCATCGACGTGCCCATGATCAGGCGCAAGTGGCGGATGCCGAGTCCTTGGGTGAGCATTCGATATTGGGCCTCGACCATGTCGTCATAGTCGTATTTCGGAAAATGCATCCGCATGCCGTCGGACGGCTTGGACGATCCGCCATGACCGATGTTGTCCGGAAGGATGATGTAATAGCGCGCGATGTCGAGCGGCTGTCCGGGGGCGTAAAGCTCGTCGGCGAACTGCGGCTGCAGGAACTGCTTACCGGTCCCGCCGGTGCCGTGGAGCACCATGACGGCATTGTCGATCTCGCCTGCGCCGTTGCGGTGCGGCGACCCAAGCGTCGTCACGTGCATTCGAAGGCCAGGCAAAATTTCGCCATCGCGGAAACGGAAGTCCTTGAGGACGATGTCCTGCACATGGGTCGGCCAAAGCTTTGTCGCTGGAGGTTCCGGCCCACCGCTCCAACCAGTCGGCGGAGACGCGACCTGGGCAGCAAGCAGTGCGATCAATCCGATCATGGCTTCAGCCTTTCAGCTTTGCTTCGAGCGCGTCGATCAGCGGCAATTGGCTTTTCAGCATCATTGTCCGTGCTTGGGAAAGTGACATCCAGCGCGCCTCGACCACTTCCGGGAATCGCTCCATTCGCCCGCTGCGCGGCGGCCATTCCAGCTCGAAGTCATTGGAGCAGATCGCGGCGGCGTCAAGGTCGCCCTCCACGGCGAAAGCATCGACGAACTTGCCGCCGGCCTGTCGGACAACCGCCAACGGGAAGGGGATCGTGTCCAGTTCGGTCCCGGTTTCTTCGGCGAACTCGCGAAGTGCCGCTTCGGCTGGCCTTTCCCCGGGCTCGACTACCCCCTTGGGAATCATCCACGCGCCAACATGTTTGTTGCGCCAATATGGACCGCCGGGCTTGATGAGCAGGACCTGCGTTTCGCCGTCTTGCTGACGAAAGAGGAGGATTCCGGCGCTAAGCGGCTGCGGCATCGATGCCGCTCACACGCGCTGCGATCGTCTCGGCAATCCATCCGCCGCCTAATAGACGCGTCCCGTCATAGAGCACCGCCGCCTGCCCCGGGGCGACGCCATATTCTGCCCGGCCGAAATGGACCCATTCGCGGTCGCGCCTCGCAGCGACGGCCGGCGCGAGCGAGCGCACCTTCACGCTGACATTGTTCTGGTTTTCGCCAAGCCAGTTCCAGCCGGCAATGCACAGGGCCTCGACGGCGAGCGCCCGGCGCGGTCCGACCACGATTCGCGCGTGCTCGGGCTCGATGCGCACGACGTAGAGCGGCTCCTTCTGCCCGCCGATCTCGATCCCGCGCCGCTGGCCGACGGTAAAATGAACGATGCCGCGATGCCGACCGAGCACTTGTCCCGCCAAATCGACGATGTCGCCCGACTGTTCGGTCTCGGGCCTCAGCCGCTTCACCAGCCCGGCATAATCGCCGTCGGGAACGAAGCAGATATCCTGGCTGTCGGGCTTGGCAGCGACTTCGAGGCCCAGCTCGGCTGCAATCTGCCGCACTTCTTGCTTCGGCAGGTCGCCCAGGGGAAAGCGCAGGAAATCGAGCTGCTCGCTCGTGGTCCCATAAAGGAAATAGCTCTGGTCGCGGCGTTCGTCGGCGCCCTTGTGCAGTTCGACCCGCCCGCCGTTGACCAGCCGGCGCACATAATGGCCGGTGGCGAGGCAATCCGCTCCAAGCTCGCGGGCGAAGGCAACGAGGTCGACGAATTTCACGCCCTGGTTGCAGCTCGCGCAGGGAACCGGCGTGCGCCCGTGCGCATATTCGTCGACGAACCGGTCGATCACGCCATCGCGGAACCGGCTTTCGTAATCGAGAACATAATGCGAAATTCCAAGGCGGTCTGCGACCTGCTTGGCATCATAGATGTCCTGGCCGGCGCAGCAGGCGCCGCTGCGCCTCACCGCCTCGCCGTGATCGTACAGCTGGAGTGTGACTCCGATGACTTCGGCGCCGGTTCTCGCCGCAAGCGCGGCCGTGACCGAGCTGTCGACGCCGCCGGACATGGCAACGACGATTCTGGCATCGCCCGAGGGACGGCCGAGCTGAAAATCGATCCGCATTGGAGGGTCTCTTGCCGACCTCTTTACCCGAATTTCACTCCTCCAGACTAGACAGGCTGAAGGAGAGGCAAGTGAGGGGGCAGTTTTGGCGCGTCACGAGGGAGACTTCCGTGGTGGTGCGCACGAACCGCTCAACCTCTACGAGCTGCTCGCACTCCTCGGGGATTCCGGACAGTGCGACGAACGAACGCGAGAGGATGCGATCGCCTGTTACTTGTCGGGAAGCGACGGGTGGCGCGAGGCGGTCAAGTTGCTCGGCGGAACGTTCGCGGAAGGCGGCAAAGGGTTAAGGGAGCGTAAGCCGGACTGACCGGCCTGTTAACCAGCGCGTTTCAGAAAGTTTTCAACGGGCGGGGATTAAGGGACGGCCAGTTGCAATGATTAAGCAGGTGTGACCGAAGTATGCTCGAGAACCAGAAGATTCGTCCGGCCCAAGTCATCGGCCCGCTCGGCGAGCCGCTGACGCTCGATTCGTTGCCGCCTGCTACAACGACCCGCTGGGTGGTCCGCCGCAAGGCCGAAGTGGTCGCGGCAGTCGCCGGCGGCCTTCTGACGGTCGACGAGGCGTGCAAGCGCTACTCGCTGAGCCTGGAGGAATTCACCAGTTGGCAGCGAGCGGTGGATCGCAGCGGCATGCCCGGCCTGCGCGTTACGCGAATCAAGCAGTATCGCGACCAGTACGAGCGCCAGCAGCGCTATTAAGCGCTCGTTACGTTAGCGCATTCGTCCAGTTTCGCCGCCCTTTTGTTCGCCGGTAATTGTGGACAGAACCTTCTGAATCCGGAACAACAGGCGCGCGTCGCGCGTCTGTCGTGCCGCACCGGCCGAACCGCGTGGCGGCCCGGCCCAAACAGGAGGGAATGTCAATGATCACAGGCATTATCATCTGGCTGATCGTCGGCGGTATTTGCGGATGGCTAGCGAGCCTCATCATGAGAACCGACGCCCAGCAGGGCATCGTCCTCAACATCGTCGTTGGAATTGTCGGTGCCGCGATCGCGGGTCTTCTTCTCGGCAAAGGGAATATCAACAACGGCCTTTCGATCGAGACCTTCCTCTGGTCGCTGATCGGAGCCGTGATTCTGCTTGCGATCGTCAACCTGGTCCGGCGGGGCACGGTCCGCTAAGGGCGAGATCAGCTCGAACTTGAATGAGGGCCGCGAAGCATCAGCTGCGCGGCCCTTTTCACTGCAGCTCGAAGATCATCGCGAGATTGACTGAAAGCTTCTGCTCGCCCGGCTCGATCTTGGTTGAAGCCGCTTCCATGCGGGCCATGACCGGCACAGGCGGCGGCACGGCATAGCTTTCGTTCTCGCTGACCGACACGATCCGCGCCACGCGCATTCCGAGCGAGCGGGCATAAAGCTCGGCCCGCGCCCGACCGGTGGCGATGGCCTTTTGACGCGCTTCATCAAGCGCGCCCTCCGGCTTGTCGATCGTGAGGGTTGGGCCGTTGATCTGGTTTGCCCCTTGCCTGACGAGCGCATCGAGGATCTTGCCCGAAGTTTGAATGTCACGAAAGCGGACCGTCACACTGTTGGACGCCGTATAACCGACCAGTTGCGGCGACTGGTTCTCGGGGTACCGATATTCCGGATTGAGGCTGACGTTGCTGGTCTGCACGTCCCGGTCCGCGACGCCCGCGCTCTTTAGAGCGGCAATAACGCGGCTCATCCGGTCGGCGCTGTCCTGGAGCGCGCCGGTCGCCGTTGTTGACCGGGAGACGACTCCGGCCGAGATCACCGCAATGTCCGGAACCCGCGTCACTTCACCCGTCGCCATGATGTCGAGCCGAGTGCCGGCGATCGTCTGCGTGATCGACGATTGTTGGGCAGCTGAAGGCGACGATAGCGCCGCAGCCCCAAGCATGACTGCGCAGAGGAAGGTCTTCGTCATTGCTCGTTCCCCAATCAGTTGACCGCGAGACGCTTGGCCGCGCGCCATGGCTGTTTGCTGAACGAGGCCGCCAAGTCGAGTGGAGTTCAGGTTCGGCGGCCGGCGATCATTCGGTAGATCACGAGAAGGATGATCGCTCCGATGATCGCGGCGATGAACCCGGCGCCCTCATTCGGGCTGTACCAGCCAATCGCGTGGCCGAGCCAGCCGGCGACGAGCGCTCCTGCAACGCCAAGAAGGATGGTGATGATGCAGCCGCCCGGGTCCCTGCCCGGCATCAGGAGCTTGGCGATCGCCCCGGCGATGCCGCCAATCACTATCCAGGCTATGATTCCGTAATGTTCCATCGCTTTCCCGTCCCTCTTTCACAGCCGTTCAACCGGCCTTCATTGCGGCTCTGCCAACGCACGCTTGCGACCCTGGTGCCACCGTTAATCGAAAAGCAGTGGCGGCATAGGCGGGCAGGTCGTCTGTTGCGCTAGGTGAGTTATTAAGCTAATACAGCTTAACGGGCGACGCAAATCTTGTGAAAAAACGGGCATGGACATCATGAATAGGGAAACTTCGATCCATTCGTCGGACACGCTTGTCGTGGTCGACCGATCGCGGCGACGGCGCCAGCTTGTGATTGCCGCCGGCATCGCGATCGCGGTGATCGTGCTGATCCTCCTGGTCGTGATGAACCGGAGCGGCGCACCCAAGCAGGCGCAGAACGCCGCCGCCGGCCAGATTCCGACGGTGACGATCGTCGTCCCCGGGCGCACCGACGTCGGCCGCGTGGTCACCGCCAGTGGCCCGCTCGGTGCAAAGCGCGACCAGCCGGTCGGAATTGCCGGCTCTGGCGGACGCGTCATCCGCGTCCTCGTCGATGCCGGCAGCTGGGTTCGTGCCGGGCAGGTGCTGGCAGTCATCGATCGCTCCGTCCAGGCCGAGCAAGCGGCTCAGCAGGCGGCGCAGATCGCGGCTGCGAAGGCGAACGCGGAACTCGCTCAGAGCGATTATGATCGGGCCATCGCGCTTCAGGGTCGGGGCTTCATTTCGAAGGCTGAAATCGATGCCAAGAAAGCGGCCCGGGATGCGGCTTTCGCTCAGGTCCGGGTCACCCAGGCTCAGCTGGCTGGAACACGGGCACAGATCGGACAGCTCAACGTCGTCGCTCCGACCGCGGGCCTCGTGCTCGCGCGCAACGTCGAGCTCGGCCAGATCGTCAGCCCCGGCTCGGGAGCGCTCTTCCGCCTTGCGGAAGGTGGCGAGATGGAAATGAAGGCGCAGCTCGCCCAGCAGGACCTCTCGTTCGTCCACGTCGGAATGCCGGCAACGGTCACGCCTGTGGGTTCAGAGACGAGCTCGGCCGGAAACGTGTGGCAGGTCGCGCCCGTCATCGACCCGCAGTCGCGGCTCGGAGAGGTTCGCATTTCCATTCCCTACTCGTCGGCGATCAAGCCCGGCGGCTTCGCCGAGGCGAAGATCACCGCCGGCTCAACCACCGCTCCGCTTCTGCCGCAGAGCGCAGTGCTCAGCGATGACAAGGGCAACTACGTCTATATCATCAATGGCAAGAACGAGGTTGAAAGACGTAACATCCAAATCGGCACCGTTAATGACCAGGGCGTCACGATCGCGAGCGGCCTCAGCGGCAATGAGGCAGTCGTGCTTTCGGCCGGACCGTTCCTCAATCCGGGCCAAAAGGTGAACCCGAAGCGTGATTCGGCACGCTGACTCCATAAGAGAGTTGTAAGCGCATGAATTTCCGTAATATTTCGTCGTGGTGCATCCGCAACCCGGTGCCACCGATCGTGCTGTTCGTGGCCTTGTTGCTTGCCGGCGTGATCTCGTTCAGCCGGATGACGATCACCGATAATCCGGACATCGATTTTCCGGGCGTGACGGTGGGCGTCAGCCAGCCAGGCGCGGCTCCCTCGGAAATGGAAAAGCAGGTCACGCAGAAGATCGAGGCTGCCGTTCGGGGAGTGAACGGGGTCGACGAAATCGACAGCAGCGTTCGCGAAGGCTTCAGCAACACCTTCATTCAATTCCAGATCGGAACGCCGACCGACCGCGCCGTGAACGACGTCCGCAATGCGGTCGCCCAGGCGAGAGCCGACC
>JANWLR010000014.1 GCA_025450755.1 Sphingomicrobium sp.
CCCGCCGGGGAAGCGCGAATAGCCATTCGGGAAGACGGCAATGAAGCCGCTGGCCTCCGACTTGCTGATCAGCTTGTACTTCGAATCCTCCGCCTGGAAGTCGGCGTCGCCGCCACCGCCGTGCAAGGCGATCAACATGGGCGCGGGTTGCCCGTGATAGCTCTTCGGCACGTGGACCAAATATTCCCGCGTGATGCGGTCATGGACGACGCTGAAGCGATAGTCGCCTGGTCCCCTGATCGGACTCATGTTCGGGTCGTCGGCAAATTTGGAACGCCGCTCTTCCAGATGTTGCATGATCGCCTGCAGGCGGCCGCCCGCGCGCTGCGCAATCGCGCTGCCGCCGATGGCCGAGGCAACAGCGCCAAGCAATGCAGCGCCGGTCAGGAAACGGGACTTCATCACGAACCCCTTTCGCAATTTAGATGAAGCCAATTTTCGTTCCGGAGCTTGAACGAATGCTGATGCGCTCGTTGGACCGGCGTTCAGGAACATTGATGCGCCTTAACCAAGGCTCATCGCTTCTTCCGCAAGCGCTTCAGCCTGCGTCAGAAGCGCTTCGTCCGCCTCCGCACCGGGCGGCAACGCCTCGCGGCCGACGATCACCATCAACGGGACGGCCATTGGCGTGATCCTTCCTGTTTCGACGTGGAGCATAGTCGCTGCGGCGCGGTCGACGAGACGCACCAGCCGGCCGAGTTCGGTCATTCGCCGCCTTGCATCGTCCCAAGCTGCGCGGAGGAGGAGGTGCTGCGGCTCGTAGCGGCGCAGCACGTCGTAGATGAGGTCGGTCGAGAAGCTGACCTGCCGCCCCGACTTCCTCTTGCCCGGGTGATGGCGCTCCACGAGACCGCCGATCACGGCAACCTCTCGAAAGGCGGTCTTGAGCAGATACGAGCTCTCGACCCAGTCGATAAACTCCTGCTCGAGGATGTCGGCCGAAAAGAGCGCCTTGGGGTTAGTGATCGGCTCGAGCGCGTAGCAGGCGAGCGCATAGTCGTTGGCAACGAAGCCGAGCGGCTTGAGGCCGGCTTTCTCCATCCGCTTCGTCAGCAGCATGCCAAGCGACTGGTGCGCGTTCCAGCCTTCGAAGCTGTAGGCAACCATGAAATGCTGGCCTTCGTGTGCGAAGGTCTCGACCAACAGCTCGTGCGGTTCCGGGATGACCGATCGCTCCGATTGGACTTCCAGCCATTCGCGCACGTCGTCGGGAAATCGGCTCCAGTCGTTGCGGTCAGCGAGCATCTGCCTCACCCGATTGGCGAGATGGGTCGACATCGACATTCGCTGGCCGCCGTAAGTGACCACTTGCCCCCGCTTCGACGAGGCGTGGACGATAATGTCCGTGTCTTTGAACTGCTCGACCTCGAGGCTGAGGCCAGCGAAAAAGAACCGATCGCCCGGCGCGAGCACCGAGGCGAAGCCTTCTTCGACCGTCCCGAGCTTGCGGCCGTTGCGGAAGCGGACCGCCAGAAGCGGCTGCTCGACAATGACGCCCGCATTGAGCCGGTGTTGCTGCGCGACGCTCGGCTTGGTGATGCGCCACATGCCGCCGGATTCGGGCACGAGGCGGCGGAAACGGTCATACGCTTTGAGCGCATAACCGCCGGTCGCGATGAAATTCAGGATTTCCTCGAACGTCTCCTGCTTGAGGCTGGCATAAGGTGCGGCGGAACGGACTTCGGCGAGCAATTGTTCCTGCTGGAACGGCGCCGCGACTGCCATCGCGAGGATATGCTGAGCGAGCACGTCGAGCGCGCCCGGGCGAAAGACTTCAGGATCGAGCTCGCCGTCGTCGATTGCATCGAGCGCAGCTCGCCCTTCGAGATATTCGAAGCGGTTGCCCGGGACGAGGATGCCCTTGCTTGGCTCGTCGAGCCGATGATTGGCGCGGCCGATCCGCTGCAACAGCCGCGACGAACCTTTCGGCGCCCCCATCTGGATGACGAGGTCGACATCGCCCCAGTCGATTCCGAGATCGAGG
Source organism: Sphingomicrobium sp. (assembly GCA_025450755.1). Taxonomy (GTDB): domain Bacteria; phylum Pseudomonadota; class Alphaproteobacteria; order Sphingomonadales; family Sphingomonadaceae; genus Sphingomicrobium. The sequence goes on from JANWLR010000014.1 coordinate 1,985, forward strand.
CTCGCGGTGGCGACAAGTCCCCGCAGCTTCCCTGCGGCCATCGCCGCTTCGACCTTCCGCCGCGCCTCGACTGACAGGCTGCCGTGGTGGATTCCAATAGGCAGCCCCTTGTCGTTCTCGTTCCAGAGCTTCTGGAAGATCAGCTCCGCAAGACCGCGCGTATTGCTGAAAACGAGCGTCATCTTGTGTTGCTCGATCAGCCGCATGACATCGGCGATTGCGTGGTACCCCGAATGGCCGCCCCACGGGATCTTGTTCTGCGGAATGAGGATCGAAAGGTCAGGCTCCGCGCCGGGGTCGCCGATGGTCAGGTCGACTGTGTCCATGTCCGCGTCCGGCGCTAGCCAGGAGCGGTACGCATCGGGGTCGCTAATGGTCGCCGATAGCCCAACGCGCCGAAGGCCGGGCGCAAGGGTCTGCAGCCGCGACATGGACAGCGCCAAAAGGTCGCCGCGCTTTTCTTTTGCAAAGCCGTGGAGCTCGTCGACGACGATTGATGTCAGGCCTTCGAACATGATCGGCGAATCGGAGTAGCTCAGAAGAAGGCTCAGCGACTCCGGCGTGGTCAGAAGCACTTGCGGCGGCTTGACACGCTGCCGCGCCTTGCGGTCGGAAGGCGTGTCGCCGGTCCGGGTCTCGACCCGAATGGGCAAGCCCATCTCCTCGATCGGACCGATCAGGTTTCGCTGCACGTCCACCGCCAGTGCTTTCAGTGGCGAGACGTAAAGCGTGTGAAGGCCTTCGATTGGCCGCTCCGCCAGCTCGCAGATGGTCGGCAGGAATCCCGCCAGTGTCTTGCCCGCGCCGGTCGCCGCGACGAGAAGCGCGCTGCGCCCGTTGCGGGCCAGCTCCAGCATCTCCAGCTGGTGCTTGCGCGGCCGCCAGCCCTTCGATTCGAACCATTGCCGGACGACCGGCGGAAGCGAAGCTTCGCTCAGAGCTCGTCAGTCCCCTCGCGCCGGCGCTCCTCCTCCTCGGCGTAGAGCTCGCGCGTTCCCTGCTTCGTTTCGCTCCTGGGCGAAGCCTTGCGGTCCGAGCGGACCCTGATCACCAGCCAAATCAGGACGATCAGAAGGATCGCCGGACCGATGATACTGATCACCCAAAAGCTTGCTTGACCCATTCCCTTCCTCCTTTTGCCGGGAATCGTCCGGCTTATTTCCCTATATAGCTCGCGATGGCGCGATTGGGTTCCTGGATCGAGTCCCACCCCGAGGGCATCTACGTGCGCCCGGCGGATGCTTGGATCGACCCATCGCAACCCAAATCGAAAGCGCTAATCACCCATGGTCACGGCGATCATGCGCGCGGCGGCCATGGCGCGGTGCTGGCGACCAAGGAGACGCTGGCCATCATGGAAGTCCGCTGCGGTCCGCAGAACGGGCAGGCCGCCGCATATGACGAACGCATCCGCATCGGTGACGTGGATGTTCGCTTCGTTCCTGCAGGCCACGTCCTTGGAAGCGCTCAGGTCGTGCTCGAGCACAGGGGGGAAAAGATCGTCGTCTCTGGTGACTACAAGCGACGCCCGGACCCGACCTGCGCCTGTTTTGTGCCTGTTCCCTGCGACATCTTCATCACCGAGGCGACATTCGGTCTCCCGGTCTTTCGGCACCCGGAGACCGGAAGCGAGATCGACCGGCTGCTCCACCGGCTCCGCTCCGACCCGGGCCGCTGCGTCCTGGTCGGGGCCTATGCACTGGGCAAGGCGCAGCGCATCATTTGCGAGCTGCGAAAGCGCGGGCACCAGGATCCGATCTATTTCCACGGCGCGATCGAGCGGCTGAACTTGCTTTACGAGAGCTTTGGCATTTCGCTCGGTAAGCTGCGCCACACCGGCGAAGCGACCAAGCAGGAAATGGCGGGCCATATCGTGATTGCTCCGCCGGGGGCGCTCAACGACCGTTGGTCGCGACGCCTGCCCGATCCAGTCACCGCAATGGCGTCAGGCTGGATGCGGATCCGGCAGCGCGCGCGGCAGCGAAACGTCGAGCTGCCCCTGGTAATTTCCGATCACGCCGACTGGGACGAACTCACGATGACCATCCGCGAGCTCGAGCCTACCGAAGTGTGGATCACTCATGGCCGGGAGGAGGCACTGAAGCACTGGTGCACGACGCACCAGATCAAGGCATGCGAGCTCAACCTCGTCGGTTATGAGGACGAGGACGATTGAGCGTTACAAGGTGCGGAGGCTCGGACGCCGGACCCACCAGGTGACCATCCCTCCAATGGCTCCGCAAATCGCCAAGGGCAGTCCGCTCTCTGCAAGCGCAAGAAGGGAGTGTCCCGGTAGATTGGCGATTTGGTTATGAATGATCCAAAAGACCATGGTCGCGCCAAAGCCGAGCACAGCCGCGGTGAACCAGCTGTCCAGATGGTATCTGGCGAGCACCAGCCAGATTGGAACCGACACCAGCAAGATGATGATCGCCGCCCCAATGGCAAAACCCAGGGCGAACTCTGCTTGAGCGACTGGCGAAACAAAAAGGGTGCCGAGCTCCCGTTCAGCCAGTTTCGTTTCCACAAACTCGTAGCAGGCCACCAAGATTGCACCGGTGAGACCGCCCAATGCGAGCGCCTTGGCGTCCAGCACCACAGTCTTCCAGCTGAGGGGCCGCCGCTGATTCATGCCCATAGACTACATGAAGCCGACGAGCCGGACGACTAGGCGCTGACGGGCGATGGCCCCTCCATCGGGGCGACGCGGCGAAGCGTCTCTTGGGCGCGTTCACGGTCGATCACCAGGGCCGCCGTCTGAATCACGAGGTCGACGAGCATGAGGTCGCGCATCGTCGCCTGGCGCGGCTCTCGATGATACATCGCCAAGGTGCCGAGTACCTTCCGGCCGTGCGTCAGGATGGGAAAGGACCAGCAGGCGCGAAGCCCGTGCTCAAGGGCGATATGCTTGTAGTCGGCCCACAGCGGGTCGGTTGCAATGTCGGACACGAACACTGCCGCTCCCAGGAATGCCGCGGTTCCGCACGACCCGGCGCATGCTCCGATCTCTAATCCGTCAATCGCGGCACTATATAATCGCGGGGCAGGCCTGGCGCCGCGCCGTGACGCAAGTGCTTACCGTCAGCATCGAGCAGGAGGAGCCCCAGTCACTGCGAAGGCAGACCGCAACAGCATTAGGCCGACCACGCAACATCGGCTAAACAACAAGGGCGCAAGCGATCGGAGAGCTGGTGCCTTTCCTCATTTTCCTGAAGTCGTTCGAGGTCCTGCTCTACGAGATCATGTCGTGGATTGTCTTTTATCCGCGGACGCTGTGGCGGTCGGGCCGGCATCCGTTGCAGATGATGGACAGGAGCGAGCGTGAGTTGAAACTGCCCGCCGAGGAGCAGTTCCGCGATATCGTCAGCCCACCAATATTCCTGCTGCTCACGGTCATCGCCGACACCGGTCTCGAAGTCGCTATCGTGGGCAGCAGTCCGGTGATCGACAATGGCATCGGCCTGGCCGGATTGATCCAGGATAATACGAGCCTGATCCTGTTCCGCCTCATCGCGTTCGCTGCGCTTCCGGTCATCGCCGGGGCTTTCGCGCTTGCTGCCACGCGCCGGCCCTTGAACCGCGACACGCTGCAACCGCACTTTTATGCGCAGTGCTTTGCAACCACGCCGGTGGTGCTCCTGTGCAGCATCGCAGCAGTGATTACCCGCCTGCCTCAGCCGGCGGCCAATATCCCGGCTGCAATCCTGTTTGCTGTGGCCGCCATTTTCTACATCGCGGTGGAGGCGACCTGGTTCACGCGCGAGGTCAAACGCGGACTGGCGAGCGGCATTTTTTGGGCAATCGCCGCTTTCGGGACGTCTGCGTTGGTCTTGGTCATCGCCGCGCTCGTGTTTTCAGGATTTTAGGCAAATCCGCGGATCCCGACGCAGCGCAGCTCCGGCAAAAAGTGCGCCGCGGTATCGCTGTTCGCCGAACCGGGATAAAGAGAAGGTTGAAGGGTCCGTGAACCTTCGCGGGCATTGGAGACACCCATGCGTGTGGGAATTGTCCGGAATTGAGCTGGTCGGGGATTCTGCAGCGGCCCAAGGCCGAGGAAGCACGAGCCGCCGCGCCGGACGATCGGGAGCTGATCGCGCGCGTTTCGAGCGGGGACCTGCAGGCGTTTGAGAGGCTTTACCGCCTCTATCAACCGCGCTTGACGAGGTTCCTCACAACGCTGCTGAAGCGTCCCCAGCTGATCGAGGAAGTGCTGGACGATACGATGATGGTGGTGTGGCAAACGGCGGGGAACTTCCGCGGGTCGAGCAAGCCCTCGACCTGGGTCTTTGCGATTGCCTATCGCAAGGCGATCAAGGCCAGGGCGCGCTGGCCCGACCCGGTCGAAGAGCCCGACTTCGACCATCGCGTCAGCGAGGAGCCGCTCCCCGATGAGGAGCTTCACCAGGAGCGGCTGCGTGGCGCCCTGCTGAAGGCGATGGACCAGCTTTCTCCGGATCATCGCGCGGTCGTCGATCTCACCTATTTCCACGGGCTCGGCTACCGCGAGATCGCCGAGATCGTCGGCTGCCCGGTCGACACGGTGAAGACGCGGATGTTTCACGCCCGCAAGCGCCTCAAGCAGGCGATGTCCGGCAGCCTCGTGGACTGGCTCTAGGAGCGTCGGCGATGAGCGAACCCAATCTTAGCGAACGCCCACCGCACGATGAAGCGGAGGAGCTGCTCCCGTGGTATGCGACTGGGCAGCTCGACGAGGCCGACCGGGCGCGCGTCGATGCCCATCTTTCGACCTGCGCTTCTTGCCGGAAGCAGCTTTCTCTCGAGCGCCAGCTGATCGACGAGTTCCAGGCGATGAGCCCCGAGATCGAATCGGGCTGGGCACGGCTGCAGTCTCGGCTCAATGCGCCGGTTGCCGCAGTACAATATAGCCCCACTCCGCCGCGTCCCACGCGCCCGAATCCATTTGCCGAAATGTGGGCGATTCTCAGCCGGCCGGCGGTCGCCGGGCTGGCGATCGCCCAACTGGCATTCGTTGTCGCCGCCGGAACCATCCTGCTGTCGCTTAGCCGGCCCAGCTACCAGACGCTTGGATCCGCCCCGGCGCCAACGTCGGCCAACATGATCGTGATGTTCCGCGCGGACGCGACGATCGAGGACGTCCGCCGTTCACTCGACGCCGCTGGGGCGTCGATCGTGGATGGACCAAGCCTTGCCGACGCATATCTGCTTCATGTCGCTCCGCAACGCCGCGCGACTGCGCTGGCGAAGCTCCAATCGGACGACAATGTGCAGCTGGCGCAGCCGATTGATGGAGCGCGGTCGTGATCCGGGGGTGGCTTTGGCGTCTTGTCGCTGCCAGCTTTGCGCTGATCGGCGCCAGCTCTTTTGCGGCGGCAGCAGCTGCGGACAGTCCGAAGTCGCAGCCCGACCGGCAGATTCTGGTGATGCTCAGGCTGCCGCCCGATCATTTTCGGACGAACGGCAACTATAGCGGCGGCGGATATGGCGATTCGGCGGAACGCAGCGGGCGTGAACGGGTGGCCCGAGGCATTGCTCGCAGATATGGCCTGACGCTGCTCGATCACTGGCCGATGCCGATTGTCGGCGTCGATTGCTTCGTCATGGCTGTGCCGGACGGCCGTTCCACGAGCACGATGGCCGAGCAGGTATCGCACGATTCGGACGTGTCATGGGCCGAGCCGGTCGCGCTCTATACGAGTCGCGGCGCAGCGGCTCCGGGCGAAAACGACCCATTGTTTGCCGCCGAACCCGTGGCTGCAGAATGGCACCTGGCCGACCTTCATCGGATTGCGAGCGGTCGCGGCGCGCGCGTGGCGGTGATCGACAGCGGCATCGATGCATCCCACCCTGACCTTTCCGGCCAGGTGATGATCAACCGCAATTTCGTTTCGGGCCAGCAGATGGTGCCGGAGCAGCATGGGACGGCGGTCGCCGGCATCATTGCGGCCAAGGCGGACAACCGCATCGGCATCGCAGGTGTGGCTCCCGGCGCGCGTCTCTTAGGCCTTCGCGCGTGCTGGCAAGAGCACGGCCCACCGGTGACCGTCTGCGACACCCTAAGTCTTGCAAAGGCGCTGGTGTTCGCGGTTGAAAATCATGCCGACATCGTCAACCTAAGCCTCAGCGGGCCCGAGACGCGGCTGCTGAGCTCGCTGGTCGGCGTGGCGCTGAGCCGTGGGCTGACCGTCGTTGCGGCCTTCGACCCAGCTCGGCCGGACGGCGGTTTTCCGGCTTCGGCTCCGGGCGTCATCCGCGTAACCGATGTTCCAGCGACCGCCGCGCATGGAAATATCTATTTCGCGCCAGGCCGCGATATCCCGACGACCGAGCCGGGCGGACGCTGGTTCCTGGTCAATGGCAGCTCCTTCTCCGCGGCGCATGTCAGCGGTCTTGTCGCATTGATGCACGAACGGCGGCGCGCTCCTGTTCTCACGTTTGTCGCTAGCCGACGCGGCGGCGGCATCATCAATGCGTGCGCAACGCTAATCGAGGCGGTTCGCGCATGTGACTGCGCGTGCGGGTCTGGCCGCTTCGCGGCGGGAGCTGGACACCGCTGACCATATCTTAGGGGCGGTTCACCGCAGGAGGTGAACCTATTGGGCCTGCAAACGTGACTAACGCGCGCCGCCGAGGCTCAGATCGGCACGCGTATACCCCACGCCCCGTAGGCTGGGCCTCGGTGAGCCTCATGATGAAGGGAGCTCCCCAATGAAAGCCAAGATCCTCTTGTTTGGCGCCACCGCGCTTTCGATCGCGCCAACGATCGCTTCAGCCCAGGCCGTCCCTCCGGGCCAGGGATATATCAACGGCACCGGGTACTGGCACAGCACGGGTCCGGATCCGACCCAGGTTGGTCAGCCCGATCAAAGCTGCCAGGACATTAACGGCGGTAACACAGGTCCATTTTACCCGGGCAACACGTCAAACGCCCCGGGGTCCGCATTCAACGAGACCAACGGTCATGCCGGGACGATGTACGCAGGGTCTCAGCCGCAGAACAGTCGCAATTCGGTGAGCGTGGCGCAATACGACGTCGCCTGCTCGAATCAGCCTCAGTAACCCGGGCTAGTGAGTCCCCGCCACGCGCCTGACGCCTGACTTGGCGAGCTGATCGTCGATCTGCGCCATCAGGCGCTCGACCCCGGCTTCGTCCACGGCTTCGGCGCGGGCAACAAGCACATTTTGCGTATTCGAAGCGCGCAGGAGCCACCAGCCATCGACGGTGCTGACTCGCACACCGTCGGTGGCATCGACCCTCGCTCCGTCGTTCGACAAGCGGTTGCGCACTTCGTCGACGATTGCGAACTTGCGCACCTCATCGACCTGGAAGCGCATCTCCGGCGTCGCAACCCCTGCCGGCATCGCATCCTTGAGCTCGGTCAGCGTCCTTCCGCTTGCACTCACCGCCTCGATCAGCCGCACCGCCGCGTATAAGGCATCATCGAATCCGTACCAGCGGTGCTTGAAGAAGATGTGCCCGCTCATTTCGCCCGCGAGCGGCGCACCGGTCTCCTTCATCTTGGACTTGATGAGGCTGTGGCCGGTCTTCCACATCAGCGGCTTGCCGCCGAGCTCAGCGATTCGGTCGAACAAGGTTTGGCTGGCCTTAACGTCGGCGATGATCGTCTCGCCAGGCAGGGCGCGTAGCACTGCTTCCGCAAGGATCATCAACAGCTGGTCGCCCCAGATTACGCGTCCCTTGCCATCGACTGCTCCGATGCGGTCGCCATCGCCGTCGAAAGCGATTCCAAAATCGAGGCCCTTGTCGGCAACGAGCCGCTTGAGGTCGTCGAGATTCTTCTCCACCGTCGGGTCGGGGTGATGATTGGGAAAGCGGCCGTCCACTTCCGTCAAAATCGTGAAATGCTGGCCCGGAAGCCGCTCGACCAGCATGTCGAGGATCGGGCCTGCCGCGCCATTGCCCGCATCCCAGCCAATCCTGAACGCCTTTCCTGAAAAGCCTTCGAGCAGCCGATCGACATAGGCTTCGCGGATATCGACGTCTTCGATGCTGCCGTTTCCCTCACTCCAGTCGCCCGCGGCCGCCCGTCGGCCAATTTTCTGAATTTCCTCGCCGAACACCGACCGACCATTCAGAAGGAGCTTGAACCCGTTATAGTCGGCCGGGTTATGGCTTCCGGTGACCTGGATTCCGCCGCCCACGTCGAGATAATGAGTGGCGAAATAGAGCATCGGCGAGGGACCCATGCCGACCTGCAGGGCATCGATGCCGCCCTCGTTGAGGCCGCGGATCAGCGCGGCTTCGAGCATCCCCGAATGGGTGCGGCCATCGCGCCCAACGGCAATCCGACTGACGCCCTCGTCCCCGGCAAGCGCGGCAAAGGTCCGGCCCAGAGCATAAGCGTCGGCTTCCAGGAGCGTGTCGCCGACGATTCCGCGAATGTCATATTCGCGAAGGATGGTTGGGTTGAATTGGTGGGTCATGGCTCGCCGAACACACGAATTGCTGCCAATGTTCAATGGCCAAACGTCACCCCGAACGATTCTGGGACCGCTGAGACTTTGACTAAGCGGCCTTCTCGACCTCATCGGCGCCCGGGATGCCGAGCCCTGCGATCATCTCCCTCAGCTCCTGCCGGGCGGTGATGTGCGCGATGCCGACTTCGCCAATCTGCTGGAGATCGAGCAGGGTCAGGCCCTTTGGGAACAATTCGCGATAGATCACGCGCTCGCCAAGGCCGGGGATGACGCGATAGCCGACGCGTCGCGCAAGCTCGTCGAGCGCCGCTCCGACCCTCTTCAAATTGTGGGATTCAATATGCTGGAGACGATTTCTCAGAACGACCCAGTCGACGCTCTTGCCTGTCACCTTCGCTCGCTGCGTGCGGCTGTTCCAGATCAACTCGGCATAGAAACTTGGGCGCGTGATCTTGTAATTTTCAGGATGGACCTGGCCGATGAGGTCGAGGTCGACGAAGCTGTCGTTCATCGGCGTGACCAGCGTATCCGCTTTGAGGATCGCGGCCCGAGCGATTGGATCGTCGCGGCCCGGTGTGTCGATCACGATGACATCCGCCTGTTCCGCGAGCCGGCCCAAGGCGGCCGCCAGACCTGCCTCGGTCTCGTCTTCGAGCACTTCGTAAGCGGCGTGCGGGAGCTCCTTTTCCAGCCGGCGCACGGTCGCGTCCCGGTTTTCGAGATAGCGGGTCATGGTCCGTTGACGGCTGTCGAGGTCGAGCGCTCCGACCCGATGACCGGAGGCGGCGAGCGCGATCGCAGTGTGGACCGCGGTGGTCGACTTGCCGGTCCCGCCCTTTTCGTTGGCGAAGACGATGAAATGCGGCTGGCTCATGGCTTGATCTTTTCCCCAACGGCATCGAAACGCCGCCCCGCCGCAAAGATTAACTGAGGGCGCCCAACCGTGCAAATTGTTCGTTCGAGTGAAGAATTGGCGCTCTACCGAGCTGCGCTCGAGGGAAAGCTCGCGCTCGTGCCGACCATGGGCGCCCTTCACCCCGGCCACATGGCACTCATCGACGAAGCAAAGAGGCGTGCGGACGAGGTCGCCGCTTCGGTCTTCGTCAATCCCACGCAATTCGGCGCCGGCGAGGACTTCGGGCGCTACCCGCGCCGCGAAGCTGAGGACGTGCGCATGCTCGAGGATAAGGGCTGCGACTTCCTGTGGGCTCCATCGGTTTCGGACGTCTATCCCGACGGCTTTGCGACCAAGGTCAGCGTGGCAGGCATATCCGAACGCTGGGAAGGGGAAGCTCGGCCGGGCCATTTCGACGGGGTTGCGACGGTGGTTGCCAAGCTGCTGCTTTCGGTCAGGCCGCATGTGGCGCTGTTCGGCGAGAAGGATTTCCAGCAGTTAGCCGTGATCCGGCGCATGGTCTCCGACCTCGATATCGCTGTCGAGATCGTCGCCGTTCCGACCGTTCGGGAAGCAGACGGGCTCGCCCTGTCCTCGCGCAATGCATATTTGAGCCCGGAGGAGCGCAAGCGCGCCGCTGCCTTGCCGAACGCGCTCAAGAATGCCCGCGATGCGGTCGCCGCAGGCTCGGCCGTGAGTATCGCTCTGCAAGAAGCAAAACAGGCGCTCGTCGACGCCGGCTTCCTGCGGATCGATTATGTCGCGCTTGTGGACGCGGAAACACTCGAGCCAATCGACGAGCCCTTAGGGCAGATGCGGCTCATCGCTGCTGCCGTGATCGGCAACACACGGCTCATCGACAATCTGGCTGTCTAGTGGCGTTGAAGCGCGTTAACCATTTTTTTGTCGTTCGGGGACGAACTTCCCCTCAACCAGGGACTGAGGGGACAAAAATGGGGGCCATTAGCCAAAAGAGTGCGGAGTTCCTTTTGCGGAGCCGCCTTGCCGATGCCGAAGCAGGCAATGTCGACGCGTTGTTCGAGCTTGGAATCACGTATTCGACCGGACGCGGCGGAGTCGCCGTCGACCTCGTCGAAGCGCACAAATGGTTCAACCTCGCGGCCCTGTCAGGAAGTAGCCGGGGCCAGGAATGCCGCGCCGAAATCGCGCTGGAGATGACGGCGCGCGAGATCGCCGAAGCGCAGCGCCAGGCCCGCGCCTGGCTAGCGGTCAGCGGCGGCCACCGCCGCGCCGCTTAGCTCAGCGGACGAGGACGGTAACCGACCGGCCAAGGCCGGATCGCTCGTTTCCCCAGGTCGTGGTGGAGACTTGCGCCGCCGGGACGCCGAGCAGGACGAGATAGTCGCGTGCTTCCTCGGCGCGCCGAGCGCCGACAGCGAGCGCATGATCACGCGTATCGCCCGAATCGCCATAGCCCTCGACCCTGACCACGACTTCCGGATGGCGCCGGATCCAGCCCGCCTGAGCAGTCAGCACCGTCTTGGCCGGAGCTCCGAGTATTGAGCTTCCGGCGCCATAATAGACCGTTGTGCCGCCGGACTGGGCGGCGAACTCGGCGCGGAGCGCATCGATTCCCTGGACCACCGGCTGTGCCGGGTCGCGCTTCGACAGGAAGGGCAGGATTTGCGCCTGCGCCGCGCTGGCTGCGACAGCGAAAGCGAGAAGAAAGAGGGTTTTGCGCATCAGTCCACCGCTCCCGACCAATCGGGATCCGAGCCATCCTGTGGAATCGTCACCTGCTGCGCCTCACCGCTGCCGAGACTGATTTTATATAGATTCGACCGGCCACCCTGCCCCAATCGCGCAAACATGATTTCCCGGCTGCTCGCCGCCCAGGTCGGGCTTTCGTCGGCGGGCCCATTCGTCAAGTATCTCTCGTCAGTGCCGTCCGGCCTGACAATCCCGATCCGTCGGCCATATTGTCCGCGGCTCGTGAAGGCGATCCACTGCCCGTCCGGACTCCATTCGGGCGCCGCATAACCGCCTGCGCCGAAGCTGATCCGCCGCTCGCCCGAGCCGTTGGCATTCATCACATAGAGCTGCTGCGACCCGCTGCGGTCGCTTTCGAACACGATCTTGGTGCCGTCGGGCGAGAAGCTCGGATCAGTGTCGACGGCCGGCGAGGTGGTCAACCGGCGCGGCATTCCCCCGCCGGCACCCACGACGTAGATGTCGCTGTTGGGGCCGAGCATCATCGAGAAGGCAATTTGACTTCCATCGGGTGAAAAGCGCGGCGCGAAGCTGATCGCGTCCGTCGGCACCAGCGGCCGCTCCTGGCCCGAGCCAAGGTCGAGCAAGCGGACAATCGGCTTTCCTCCGGCAAAGCTCACATAAGCGAGCTGGGAAGCTTTGGGGGAGAGCCTGGGCTTCAACACGATTGTGTCGCCGGTGGTCAGATATTTGTGATTGTACCCGTCGCTATCCATGAGCGCGATGCGCCGAACCTTAGCGTCGCCGAGCCCGCTTTCCGCGACGTAGGCGATGCGCGTATCGAACATGCCTGGCGAGCCCGTCACTGCCGTGTAGGCCAGGGCCGAACATTTGTGCGCGGCGCGGCGCCAGTCCGACTTGGGGAGGACGAATCCCTTGCGCGCGAGCTCGGCGCCTTTAGGGACATCGTAGACATAGCAGCCGATGGCGATTCTGCCGTCTGAGCGCGACTGGACAAAACCGGTGAGCAGAATCTTGGCACCGAGCGGTCGCCATTTGCCGAAGCTCGGAGCCGTGACCTCCGGGAAGGAGACATAGTCTTCGCGCTTGGGTTTGAGCGGCATCAGCTCGGTCGTTTGCCCAAGGTCCGATGCGATCAGCTGCGTCGCATCCCATCCGATCTGCAGCATTTCATTGCCGCGCGTTCCACTATCCGGACTGCTCAGAGGCGGGATCTCCACCACTGTCGCCGGCGGCGCTGCACTCTGCTGCGCCTGCGCCGCCGTGCCGAGGAGGGCCAAGGATAAGGCAAGGGAAAGTCGCTTCATCGTTCCTGCGTGGTGATTGCCTGGAATTTCTGGACCCAGTCGCCGGGCTGCCGCCGCGGCCGTCCCGCAGAATCGAGGAAAGCCGCGGTGACTGTGGCGTCGCTCAACACTTCCTCCCCGCGCATGACTCGCTGCTGAATATGAACCGAACTTGCGCGGACCTGTTTGACTTTGCTGACGACAATCAGATCGTCGCCAAGGCGGGCGGGTCGCCGGTACCGAACATCGACGTGAGTTACGAAATAAGCGCTGGCCTCACCGCGAAGCATCGCGCCCTGATCGATCTCCACAATTCGCAGCATGTCGGACCGGGCACGCTCCATGAACTTCAAATAATTGGCGTAATAGACGACGCCCGCCGTGTCGGTGTCTTCGAAATAGACGGTGAGGGCGAACCGGTGCTCGCCGTCCACGAAGCCGCCGCGATAGGGCGTGTCGAACGAATTCCCGGCCATCCTGACCGCCTGTAGCGACCGCCGACTCCTGCCGTAAACCCTGCTTGACTCTCATGTAACGCTAAGGTTACATGTCACCTACAGGTTACACAGGGAGAGGGCGATGAACGGACGTTCGGTTTCGGAGCGAGCGGATTTCCTGAGCAGGCGCAGGGCGCGCATCCTGCCTGCGCTTGCAATAATCTACCTCACCCAACAGGCGAGCTACATCACGATCAGGTCGGGTCCAGCCCATCGCGCGGTGGACGAGGTCAAAATTTCGGCTTGGTTGGTTCTTTCCGCAGTTCTTCTCACGGCGATTGCGACCAACGGTTTTTGGTTTCAGCCGCGCGAAGTTCGGTCGATGATCGACGACGAACTGACCCGCGCTAATCGCAATGACGCCATGCGCCTTGGATTCATCTTCGCAATGCTCACTTGCATCGTCGTCTACTTCATCACGATGTTCGAGCCGGTGAACGGCCGAGACGCCGTGCATATCGTGATGTCCGACGGGCTTGGCGCCGCCCTTATCCGCTGGGGCTGGCTCGAGCGATTTGCTCATCGCGATGCCTGAGCGGCTTGCCAACGGACTGAAGGACCGGCGCACTGAGATCGGCCTTACCCAGGCAGAGCTGGCGGAGCGCGTGGGAGTGACGCGAAAGACGGTGAACACGGTGGAGAACGGAGTGTTCACCCCATCCGCGACGCTTGCGATCAAGCTCGCGCAGGCCCTCGGAATCAGCGTCGAGCAATTGTTCTGGATCGAGCGCTAGCCTCGGCGGACTCGATCTCTCCGACTTCGCGGATGAGGTCGCCCTGCGCTTCGTTCATGTCGGCAAGATGCATTCCCCAGCCGGGCAGGAACATGCCGAACACTCCGACTTCGCCGCCGATTCGGTCTGTCCATTTGTCGCCGGCCTTGTGGTTAGTCCGGATCCACAGATAACCGCGCTGTCCGCTGTTGACGCATTTGGCCGAAACCAGTCCTTCGGTTCGAAGGTATGGAGACGGCGGCGAACCTTCGCTGGACCAGCTGATCGGCCCGCCAGGTACTGCCAGGGCCGAATGGGCGTACCAGTAGCTGTCGAGCGGGACCCAGTCCGTCGCTCCGGGCCGCGCCGGATCGACGCACCCGACGGTCATGCCTTGCTCTTCCGAGATTCCGAACATCGCTCCCTCAGGCGGAACGTTCTTTTCGCGAAAGCTGGTCCAGCTCATGACGCAGCCGGTTTCCCCGGCGCGGCTGCACAGCGGCGTCTTCTTGAACGTGCCCCCGACCAGCTTGCCTTGCGGGACAAGCACGTCGAACCCGGGAATGATCGCGAGCTTCATCCGCAGGGCGACTGTCGGATTGTTCTCGATTTCGCTCGTGATCAGCCGCTGCAGCATCAGGCTACCCTGGCTGTGCCCGATGAGGACGAATGGACGGCCATTGTTTTTTGTGGCGAGATAATTGTGCCACGCAGCGACCACGTCGCCGTAGGCGATCTTTCCAGCCTCATCGATGTTCGCGCCGGTTGCAAACGCGGTCACCGCCGCAAGCGTCATCTGGCGGTAGATCGGCGCAAAGGTACGGCAGACACTCGCAAAGCGTGCGAATTGCGTCTCAACCGCGCCTCTTTCTTCGTTGACATTGAGGTCGCTGTTCATGCCCTCGTCGCGAGACACCGTCGGATAGACGTAGAAACAGTCGAGCGGGGGGTCCTTGGCCACCGCGCTCTGCCCCGTAGAGCCATAGCCGTTGGGATTGAGCGCTGTTGTTGCGAGCGGCGTCGAGCAGACGTCGGTGCGGCCCGGCAGGCACAGCCACGCCGAGTCCTTCGAATAGTCGGGGGCCGGCGATAGCGCCGAGGCGGGAAACGGCGCTGCGGCAAAGAGTGCGGCGGCGGCTGACAATAGAAGATGACGCACTATTTGGACGCAGCTCCCTGGTCGAACAATCCCGCCTGGCTTGCCTGCGGCACCGGCAGGCCGAGATGGGCATAGCCGCGGCCGTTCAGGCACCGCCCTCTTGCAGTGCGCGCGATGAGGCCAAGCTGAATGAGATAGGGCTCGATTACGTCCTCGATCGTGTCGCGTGGTTCGGAGAGGCCCGCTGCGAGAGTCTCCACGCCGACCGGGCCGCCACCATATAAGTCCGCGATCATCGTCAAATAGCGCCGGTCCATCGCATCGAGGCCGAGAGCATCGATCTCCAGCCGCGAGAGCGCTTTGTCGGCGATCTCGGCATCGATAGTATCGGAACAGGACGCATGCGCGAAATCGCGTACCCGGCGAAGCAGCCGCCCGGCGATTCGCGGAGTGCCACGCGACCGCCGCGCAATCTCCCGCGAGCCATCGTCGGTAAGATCAACGCTCAGCAGCCGCGCCGCTCGCCGAACTACCTGCTCCAGCTCCTCGACGGTGTAGAAGTTGAGCCGCACCGGGATTCCAAAGCGGTCGCGCAGCGGGGTCGTTAGAAGGCCCTGCCGGGTCGTCGCGCCGATCAGGGTGAAGCGCGGCAGTTCGATCCGGACCGAGCGCGCCGACGGGCCTTCGCCGATCATCAGATCGAGCGCTCGGTCTTCCATCGCCGGATAGAGCACTTCCTCGACAGCAGGATTGAGGCGGTGGATCTCGTCGATGAACAGGACGTCGCAATCCTCGAGATTGGTCAGCAGCGCAGCCAAATCGCCCGATTTGGCGATCACCGGGCCCGAAGTGGCGCGGAAGCCGACACCCATTTCGCGGGCGATAATGCCGGCGAGAGTCGTCTTGCCGAGACCCGGCGGGCCGTGGAGCAGCACATGGTCGAGCGCCTCGCCGCGACTCTTTGCCGCCGTTACAAATACGCGCAGGTTCTCGCGCGCCGCCTGCTGGCCGATGAACTCGTCAAGGCTTTTTGGGCGAAGCGCGGAGTCCGCGTCTTCGCTGGTCCGCTCGGGCGTCGTGATTCGGGCAGGATCGGTGGCCATCCGTCCCGTTGATTCGCAGATGGATCGGCTTACGACAAGCAGTCAGGACGTATCCGGTGGAGGGGGCTCCATGAAGATTGATCGACGGACGATGCCGGCCGGCTGTGCCGCGACGATTGCTGCGATGCCGGCGCTTGCCGCGAAAGCCGCGTCCAAGGCTGGTTGGTACCCCAATGCGATACTGATTGCGGCCCCCGCGGGGTCAACGACCCGTACCGGCAAGATCAGGAGCTTCGCCCGACCGACCGTGCCTGGGGCGAGATTCGCAAGACCGGCCTAACGGCCGTTCGCGATACGCTGCGTGCGGTGAGCAATTACGCGGACTGATCGTCAGCCACACCGGCGCGCGAGCAATCGCCGACCACCCGCGCATCGTCTCCGATGCGGCTGTCACTCCAAGTGCTCAACTCTCTCACCGATTATCTCAACCCAGTCGGATTTGCGCTCCTCCCACACGGAAAAGACCGGCGAGACGAAATAAGGATCGTCGAAGGCGCCCAGCGGAATGGCGACGAGGTCATTGAACTTGTCATCGAACTTGCCGTCGATCTCGTAATACACATCCGACCCGCACTCGGGGCAGAAGTGGAAGGTGGCCCTGTTGCCGCTGTCGGCGACTTTGACGAATGTCTTCGACTGACCTCCGATCGTCAGCTGTGCTGAGGGCCAGCGCGCCTGAACTGCGAAGGCGCTTCCCGACCGTTTCTTGCAATTGAGGCAGTGGCAGACGGAGACTCGCACCGGATCGCCGGTTACCGTCGCCGTGAGCTGGCCGCAGCGGCACGAGGCGGTGCGGGCGGTCACTTCGAAGCTTTCTTGAGCGCCAGCCGAACCAGCGCATCGAGCGATGCGTCAGCGCCGAGTTCGTCCTGTGCGGCGTTGACAGCAGCGCTCGCGTCGGCTGGCCTGAAACCGAGGTTGCCGAGAGCCGAAAGCGCGTCCGCTGCGGCTCCGCCACGCGGAGCAGGCCCGCCGCCTCCGAGCGCAGATTCGCCGAGCTTGCCCTGGAGTTCATTGGCGATGCGCGCGGCGAGCTTGGGACCAACTCCGTTCGCGCGGCCAATCATCGCCTTGTCTTCGTGGGCTACCGCGCCGGCGAGTTCATCGGGCGAAAGTACGGACAGGATCGCAAGCGCCAGCCTTCCCCCGACGCCCTGAATGCTCGTCAGGGCACGGAAGGCGTTGCGCTCGACGGCAGAGCCAAAGCCGAACAAGGTCCACGCGTCCTCGCGCACCTGCAGCTCGGTGAGGATCATGACCTCACTGCCGACAGGGCCGAGTGAGGCGAGAGTCTTGCCGCTCAACTGCACGAGATAGCCGACGCCGCCAACGTCGATCACCGCGCTGTCGGTGCTGGTTTCGGCTAGCATTCCTGAGAGGCGGGCAATCATTTCGGCGCCAGCCTAGGCGATGCGCCGCGCAGTCGCCAGATGATGTGCATGAGTGATCGCGACGGCGAGGGCGTCGGCGGCATCCGGCCCCGCGATCGTCACGCCCGGAAGCAGCCGCGAGACCATAGCATGGACCTGCGATTTCTCAGCGCCGCCGGTGCCCACAACCGCCTTCTTGACCAAAGTTGGCGAATATTCACCGACGTCGATCCCCGCCCGCGCCGCGCACATGAGGACCACGCCGCGCGCCTGACCCAGCTTCAGCGTCGATTTCGGGTTCTGGTTTACGAAGACCTCCTCGATGGCGGCGGCTGCTGGAGCATGGTCGTCGATCAGGGCCTCGAGTTGGTCGGCCAGCGCTGCAAGCCGTCGCGGCAGCGGAGCGTCCGTCTTGGTCTTGATCTGGCCGTTTGCTAGGTGAGCGAGGCGGTTGCCTTGAGCTTCGATCAGGCCCCAGCCGGTCGTGCCGAGGCCGGGATCAAGGCCAAGAATCTTCAGGCCAGCCTCTCCAGCTCGTCCTCGGGCACGTCATAATTGCCCCATACCGTCTGGACGTCGTCATCTTCCTCCAGCGCGTCAATCAGCTTCAGCAGTTGCTCGGCGTCGCTTCCGCGCACCTCCACCTCGGTCGAAGGCTTCCAGGCGAGCTTCGCACCCTCACCTTCGCCGAGCATCCCTTCGAGCCCGCGCGCGACTTCGTGAAGGCTGTCGATGCTGGTCCAGATGCGGTGGCTGTCCTCGTCACTCTCGACGTCGTCGGCACCGGCCTCGATTGCGGCTTCGAGGACCTTTTCGTCGTCGCCCGCGCTTGCCGGATATTCGATCAGACCGAGACGCTCGAAGCCGTGGCTGACGCTTCCGCTTGCGCCGAGATTGCCGCCGTTCTTCGAAAAGATCGTGCGGACGTTGGTCGCGGTGCGGTTGCGGTTGTCAGTTAGGGCCTCCACGATCAAGGCCACCCCGCCGGGGGCGAAGCCCTCGTAGCGGATCTCTTCGTAATTTTCCGAGTCGCCGCCCGATGCCTTGTCGATCGATCGCTGGATATTGTCCTTAGGCATGGACTGGGCGCGTGCCGCGATGATCGCTGCACGCAGCCGCGCATTCGCATCGGGGTCGGGCACGCCCATCTTTGCCGCCACGGTGATTTCGCGGCTGAGCTTCGAGAAAAGGGCCGAGCGCTTCTTATCCTGCGCCCCCTTTCGGTACATGATGTTCTTGAATTTGGAATGGCCGGCCATGCCGCACCTTATTCCAAGCCGAGCGCGGCGCGATAGGTCTCCAGCACGGCGTCCTGCTCCTGGCGCGTGTGGGTCTCCATTTTCCTCAAGCGCACGATCATTCGCATGATCTTGGGATCATAGCCGTTCGCCTTGGCCTCGGCATAGACGTCGCGGACATCGTCCGCGATGCCCTTCTTTTCCTCTTCCAAGCGCTCGATCCGTTCGATGAACAGCCGCAGCTGATCGGCCGCGACGGTGCCCTCCGCCATGTTCTCACTCTCCGATTTCAGGTTTGAACGACGGCTCTAGCGGGTTGAACCGTCATGGCAAGCGACTAAGGCGGGTCTCAGGCCAAGAAGGAATGATGGTGACCCAAACGCTTGCGCCCCGCACACGCAAGGTGAAGATCCTCGCGACTCTCGGCCCTGCGTCGAGCGATGCAAAGATGATCCGCCGGCTCATGATCGCCGGCGCCGACGCCTTCCGAATCAACATGAGTCACGGCGATCAGAAGACGAAAGCCAAGCTCGTCGAACATATTCGCGCGCTCGAAAAGGAGTTTCATCGTCCGACGACGATCCTGTTCGACCTCCAGGGGCCCAAGCTCCGCGTCGGACATTTCGAGGGCGGACGGACCGTGCTAGAGAAGGGCAGCCAGTTCATCTTCGACCGGGACCAGAAGGCCGGCGACGACAAACGGGTTCAGCTTCCGCATGCCGAGCTCTTCGAGGCGATCCACCCCGGCACGAACATCCTCATCGATGACGGCCGGGTTCGGCTCAATGTGCTCGAGGCGGACGCCGGCTACATCCTCACCGAGGTGAAGGTCGGTGGACCGGTATCGGACAACAAGGGCGTCAACGTTCCCGACGTCGTCGTTCCCATCCCGGCGCTGACTGACAAGGACCGCGAGGACCTCCAGTTCGCGCTCGAGCAGCGGACCGATTGGGTGGCATTGTCGTTCGTCCAGCGGCCCGAGGACGTCGCCGAGGCGCGGTCCCTGATCGGTGAGCGGGCATCGCTTCTCGCGAAGATCGAGAAGCCGGCGGCCATCGATCGCTTGAACGACATCATTGCCCTTGCGGATGCGGTGATGGTCGCTCGCGGCGATCTCGGAGTCGAGCTTCCGCCGGAGCGCGTGCCGCCGCTGCAGAACAAGATCGTCGCCTGCGCCCGTCAGTTCGGAAAGCCGGTCGTCGTCGCGACCCAGATGCTCGAATCGATGGTCACCTCACCCACCCCGACCCGGGCCGAGGTCAGCGACGTCGCGACCGCCATCTACGACGGGGCCGATGCGGTCATGCTATCGGCTGAAAGCGCGACCGGGCAATATCCGTTCGAAGCTGTGCAGATGATGGACCGTATCGCCAACAGCGTCGAACGCGACCCATCCTACCAGGCGAGGATCCATTTCACCCAGACGCGCCTCGAGCCGACGACGGCCGACGCGCTCGCCGGGTCGGCGCGCCAGATTGCGCAGACGGTCTCGGCAATCGCGATGGTTTGCTACTCGAGCTCGGGCGCAACGGCCCGGCGCATCGCGCGCGAGCGGCCACCGGTGCCGCTGCTGGCAATGAGCGCATCGCTGCATACCTCGCGGCGGCTCGGTCTGCTTTGGGGCGTGCAAGCGGTGCATACCCGCGACGTCGCGAGCTTCGAGGAGATGGTCGAGAAGGGTAAGCGGATGGCGCTCAGGCACCAGATCGCCAAAGGCGGCGACCGCATCGTCTTGATGGCCGGAATCCCGTTCGGGACGGCTGGCTCGACCAACGTACTCCACGTCGTCCGCCTCGTTGGCGACGAGGTTGAGCGATATCAGGCCAGCAAGGGCTCAGCGGGACAGTAAAGCTACTTCTGCTGCCGCCGGCATCGATTGCGCCGCTTTGGCCTTCCCGTCGATCCGGCGGAATGTTGCGAGCGCCTGACCGACGATCTGGTCCATATTGTAATAGCGATAGGTCGCGAGGCGCCCGACGAACGTCACATTGTCGGTCGCGTCGGCGAGCCCCTCGTAGCGCTTGAACAGCTGCTGGTTCTCAGGCCGCGGGATCGGATAATAGGGATCGCCCTCGGCCGACGGATATTCGTAGGTGATCGTCGTCACCGGCGAGTCCTGCCCGGTCAAATGCTTGTACTCGCTGATCCGAGTGTACGGCACCTGTTCGTCGGGATAGTTCACGACGGCCACCGGTTGGTTCCATTCCTTGTCGAGCGTCTGGTGATCGAACTTGAGGCTTCGGTACGGCAGCTTGCCGAAGCGGAAGTCGAAATATTCATCGATCGGCCCAGTATAGATGACGTGGTCGGCCAGTTCGTGCGCCTGGTTCTTTAGCGCTCGGAAGTCGGTCCCAAGCCGCTTCTCGATCAGCGGATGATCGAGCATCCGCTCGAACATCCTGGTGTAGCCGTGCAGCGGCATCGCCTGGAACGTGTCGCTGAAATAGCGATCGTCGGTGTTGGTCCGCGTCGGGATTCGCGAGGTGACCTGCTTGTCGAGCTCGCTCGGGTCGAGCCCCCACTGCTTGCGCGTGTAGCCGCGGAAGAAAAGCTCGTAGAGCTCCTGCCCGACGGCGTTGATGACCACGTCTTCTGACGTCCTGATCTCATCCACCGGCTCGGCGCGCAAAGCGAGATAGTCTGCCGCTTCCTCGTCGGTCTTGAGGTCGAGGTCGAACAGTTCGTTCAAGGTCGTCCGATTGATTGGGATCGGCACCAGCCTGTCGCGCACCACCGCCCGGACACGATGCTCGTACGGCCGCCATTCGGTGAACTGCGAGAGGTAATCCACGACCTGCTGGCTGTTGGTGTGGAAAATGTGCGGGCCGTACTTGTGGTAGAGGATTCCCGCCTCGTTCGGCTCATCATAGGCGTTGCCGCCGATGTGCGGCCGCCGGTCGATCAGCAGAACCCGGGCGCCGTGCTGGCTCGCCAAGCGCTCGGCGATGACCGAGCCGGCGAAGCCGGCTCCGACGACCAGATAGCCATATCGCCGGCCAGAGGACGACCGCGCTGAGGCGCGAAAGGGGGCGTTCATTCCGCCGCTACCATCAGGGCGGGCGAGGTCGCTCCTGTGCGTGTGCCGAGCAGGTCGGCGATCAGGCCCGCCATACGCGCCTGGGTTGTGTCCCAGCTGGTCGCGGACAGCATGACGTCGGCGTCGGCCAGCCAGCCGCTTTCAGCATTGCGCGACAAGTCGAGCGCAGCTTCGCACGCTTGCACAAATTCCTCTGCCGTTGCGGCAATCTTCACGCCTCCGAGCTTGCCGTAATGGCGCACGACGTCCTTGATCGGAGTCGACACCACCGGCTTCCCGCCGGCGAGATATTCGGGAGTCTTGGTCGGCGAGATGAATTGCGTCGATTCGTTCATCGCGAACGGCATCAACGCCACGTCCCAGCCAGCGAGGTAGAAGGGCAGCTGCTCGTAAGTTTTGGCCCCGAGATAGTGGATGTTCGGCCGCCTCGGCAGATCCTCCCCGGAGATCTTCACGACCGGGCCGACCACCACAAACGACCAACTGGGCCGTATTTCGGCGATGCGGTCGAGAAGCTCCGTGTCGAAGCGCTCGTCAATGACTCCATAGAAGCCGAGACGCGGCCTCGGCAGATCCTCCTGGTCCGCGGGATCGAACAGCTCCGCGCGGGCCTTGAAGAAATG
Source organism: Sphingomicrobium sp. (assembly GCA_025450755.1). GTDB lineage: Bacteria > Pseudomonadota > Alphaproteobacteria > Sphingomonadales > Sphingomonadaceae > Sphingomicrobium. The sequence continues at coordinate 23,956 of JANWLR010000014.1, forward strand.
GGCGCGGTCGACCGACGAAGGGAAGCAATGGACGTTGGCGTGGCGATCCTTCTTCGCTTCGTAAAGGCTCGATCCGCCGGTGAAGACGATGTCCGCGCGGTCGATCAGCTCCTGCTCGAGCTCGAGCAGCTTTGCCGGCGCGAACTTGAACTTGCTGAGCTCGTCCATCGCGTCGAAGACCGTAAGGTCCGGCTGGATATCGCGCGAGAAAGGCAACATCATCGGCGTGTAATACCAGGCGACCAGTGGCCCCCGGACCGACGCGACGTGAGCATCGAGCAGCCGCTTTAGCGTAGCCTCACGAGCCTCCTCCGGCATTCCTTCGGGCAAGTGCGGAACGACGACTCGGACGTTGGGTGAATTCGC
>JANWLR010000015.1 GCA_025450755.1 Sphingomicrobium sp.
CGAACTTCGTTGACAGAATGGGCGAGGCGGACCCCGCCCTTGGCGGATTCGCCGAGTTCCTTGAACTTGCCTTTGCCGCGGCCGCCCGCGTGAATCTGCGCCTTCACGACCCAGAGCGGCCCAGGAAGCTTCTTCGCCGCCTCGACGGCCTCCTCGACGGTCATTGCCGGATAGCCCGCCGGGACCGGAACGCCATATTTCGCGAGCAGCTCTTTTGCCTGATATTCGTGGATGTTCATGGCCGCGGGCCTTAATCAGAACAGCGCCGTGATGCAAAGCGACGACCATCCCATCCGGAAGATCATCCATGTCGACATGGACGCCTTCTATGCGTCGGTTGAGCAGCGCGATGATCCTGAGCTTCGCGGCAAGCCGGTTGCAGTCGGCGGGCAGCATCGTGGAGTCGTGATGGCTGCGAGCTACGAGGCCCGCAAATTTGGTGTCCGTTCGGCCATGCCATCGGTCACGGCCAGGCGGCGCTGCCCCGAGTTGATCTTCGTCAAGACGCGATTCGACGTCTATCGTGCGGTATCTCAACAGATCCGCGCCATCTTCCTCGATTACACTGACCTGGTTGAGCCGCTCAGCCTCGATGAAGCCTATCTTGACGTGACTGAGGACCGGCACGGCCTCGGCAGCGCACGTGCCATTGCCGAAGACATCCGCCGCCGCATTCGCGAAGAATGTAAACTGACTGCATCGGCGGGCGTCAGCTACTGCAAGTTCATCGCCAAGCTCGCTTCCGACCACCGCAAGCCCGACGGCCTTTGCGTCATCACGCCCGAGAAGGGAGCCGAGTTCGTCGGGTCGCTGCCCGTCGCGCGGTTCCACGGCGTGGGTCCGGTCACGGCGAGGAAAATGGAGCGGCTCGGAATCGTCACCGGCGCCGATCTCAGGGAGTGGAGCATGCCTGCGCTCCAGGCGCATTTCGGAAGCTCGGCCGAATGGTATTGGCGGATCGCCAGAGGAATTGACGAGCGCGAGGTCAAGCCCGACCGGCCCTACAAGTCGGTGAGCGCCGAACGAACATTCGACGAGGACTTGCGCGATCCGGAGCGTCTCGCCGCCGAGCTCGATCGGATCGCAGGTTATGCATGGGATCGTGTGAAACGCGCAAAGGTCACCGGCCGGACAGTCACGCTGAAGGTCAAATTTGGCGACTTCACGCTCATCACGCGCTCGAAGAGTTTTGCTTTGCCGGTCCCCGACCTGGACGCATTCATCACCGCCGGGCAAGCGCTTCTTGCCGCGATTCACCCCTTATCTAAAGGTATAAGGCTGCTCGGTCTCGGCCTCCACAATCTGCTCGAAACGCCTCCTGAAGGGCCGGTCCAGCTGGGACTGGCAATCTAGGGTAAGTTGTGATATAAAATTGTCATACGGGGCCGCCTGCGATTCAGCAGCGGCCTTAAATTCAAGGGAAGCCACGAAATAGGCAGGGGAGCCGCGACCGCCGGGTCGTTTTGGGGGACGATGCGGGACGCGTCGGCTCTGTTTGCTGCAATTGGAAAGGTGAGCAATGGCTACAAAGGCGCTTAGCTTCGACGTCGGTGATTATGTCGTGTACCCCAAGCATGGCGTTGGCCGGGTCGTGGAGCTGCAAAGCACCGAAATCGCCGGGACGCGTCTCGATCTCTACGTGCTCCGGTTCGAGAAGGAAAAGATGACCCTCCGAGTCCCCGTCAACAAGGCGGACTCGGTCGGGATGCGAAAGCTCTCATCCGACAAGACGATGAAGGACGCGCTCGCGACTCTCACCGGCAAGCCGAAGGTCAAGCGCACCATGTGGTCGCGCCGCGCCCAGGAATATGAGGCGAAGATCAATTCTGGCGATTTGACCTCGATCGCCGAGGTGACCCGCGACCTGTTCCGGCCCGACGACGCTCCGGAGCAGAGCTATTCCGAACGGCAGATCTTCGAAGCGGCTTCGTCGCGCCTTGCGCGCGAGCTGGGCGCGATGGAGCAGACCGACGAGAAATCGGCGCTCGCCAAAATCCTGGAGATCCTGAACAAGGCGGCTCTGATCCATCACAAGACCAGGGAAGTCGCATAAGCGAGCTTTCCTCGCTGACTTTAAAGGGGCGCCCTCGGGCGCCTCTTTTTTTGCATTGCCGACTCATGCCGCCAAGCGTATTAGTGTTATAAGGCACTAGTCAGGAGCGTTGGAATGCCCCGGTCGCTGGCGATGGAAATCCTGTCCGCAATCGTTTCGTCAGCTCGAAATGGCCGCACGAGCGGTGAGGATGCGGACCTCGATGACGAGCGCGCCTTCGAGATCGGCCAATTCGAGCGGATCGAGCTCGCCGGTCCCTTTGACGCCGAAATTCAGACGGGCGCGGAAGCCAAGGTCCACGCACGCGGTCCCCGGCGGTCGCTCGACGAACTTCGAGTCGAGCTCCAAGATGATCGCTTGATCATCGGTTGCGATGGCGATTGCGATGGGGACATCCTCGTCGAGATATCCCTGCCGCGCTTGCGCTCGCTCCGGATGACCGGGTCCGGCGATGTGGCGGTGGACACTGTAAAAGGCGAGGAATTCGAATGCGCCAGTAGCGGGTCGGGTGACCTGTCGATTGATTCGATCGACGTGGAGAAGCTCAAATTGACCTCCGCGGGCTCGGGCGACATCCGGATCGACAAGGTTCGAGCCGGCGAGCTCGACGCATCGACGATGGGATCGGGCGATCTGTCGTTGGATGCCGCCGAGGGCGCAACCTTCATGCTGAAATTGAACGGTTCGGGCGACGCGCACATCGAGGAATATTGCGGTGAAGCAATTGAGGTGCTCGTGACCGGCTCGGGCGAGCTTGCAGTCGAGTCGATCGAAGCCAATTCCGCCAAGCTATCAGTATCCGGCTCGGGCGACATCTACGTTGCCGATGGCCGCGCAACAAAGCTATTGCTCGAGACAGCCGGCTCGGGTGACATCAGCACCGAGGGTGTTGAAACGAAAGACGCGACATTGTCGGTGTGCGGGTCGGGGGACATCTCCGCCCAAGTTACCGGAAGGGCCGAGATCTGCGTCATGGGCTCGGGAGACGTTTCCATAACTGGCGGCGGCAAATGCTCGATAACCCGCGGCGGCTCGGGCGAGATCAGCTGCTCATGAGCCGAGTGCTTGCCGAAGCGGTCATTTCGCCTATCGTTCATGCAAAACAACGGGAGTGCAAAGTCATGCGCAAGTCCGTCGCGGCGGTAATCGCCGCATCCGCAGCCCTCGCCGGTTGCCACTCGAGCATCGAAGATGGCGGCGCAACCGTTTCGCGCAGCTACCAGGTCGCCAATTTCCAGAAGATTGAGGTCGCGGGCCCCTATGATGTGACCGTTCGCACCGGCGCCAATGTTGGAGTCTCGGCGCAGGGCGGGGAGAAGCTGCTCGACCGGACGACGGTCGAAGTCGACGGCGACAAGCTCGTCATCCGTCCCGAGCATGGCGGGGGCTTTTTCCACTTCGGCTTCAGCACCCGCGGCAAGGCGAATTTCACCGTTACGGTGCCGCAGTTGAATGCGGCCACGATCGCGGGCTCGGGTGACATTCACGTAGACCGGGTCGCGGGTCAGGACTTCGTCGGCACGGTCGGAGGCTCGGGAGACCTCGACGTCGGCGCAATGGACGTTCAGCAGCTCAAGCTCGCAATCGGCGGTTCGGGCGGCATCAGGGCGGGCGGGGGGAAAGCCCAGTCGGCCGATTATGCGATCGGCGGCTCCGGCGATCTCGACGCGAGCGGCATCCAGACGCAAGGCGTCAAGGTCTCGATCGCTGGGTCGGGAAGCATCAAGGCGCACTCCAGCGGAACGGCGGATGTCAGCATCGTGGGTTCGGGTGACGTCGACATCACCGGCGGCGCCAAGTGCAACGTGAACAAGATGGGATCGGGAAGCGCGCGCTGCTCGTAAGCCGCTCTTAAAAGCCCGTTAACCATCGCCGTGGAAGGTGAGCATATGCGCGCCCTCCTCTTCGCCGTAGCGGCAATATTTGCAGTCGCTGCTCCCGCCAGAGCGGCGACTCGCAACTTCGGAATCACCGATTTCACAAAGGTCCGCATCGAAGGGCCATATCGGGTGACGCTCACGACCGGTGTGGCGCCCTTCGCCAAAGCGAGCGGATTGGCCACTGCGCTCGATCGGATAACAGTGGAGACTCGTGGCGACACATTGGTCGTCCGCACCGATCCAAGTGCCTGGGGCGGCTATCCAGGTCAGGATTATGGTCCTGTCGAAGTGAGCGTCGGCACGCACGATCTCACGAATGCCGCTTTGACCGGTGCAGGAAGCCTTTCCATCAACCGAGTACAGGGCCTCTCGTTCGGCCTTGCGGTCCAGGGTTCGGGAGCTGCCGAGATTGTGGACGTCGCCGCTGACCAGATGTCCGTCGTCGTCGCCGGCACGGCGAGCGCCAAGCTCAAGGGCCGAGCGCTCAAGTTCAGCGCCACGGTTCGCGGCCTTTCTTCAATCGACGCCTCAAATCTTACGACTCACAATTCCGACATCATCGCCGACGGCTCGGCGACGATCGATGCGATCGTGACTGATACCGCGCAGGTGGAGGCCACGGGGCCAGTCACGATCCGCCTCTCCGGCCGTCCGACTTGTACGCTGAAGGTGACGGGTTCGACGAGCGTAAGCGGCTGCCGATAAGACGGCAGATTGAGCAACCCAACAGCAAAAGAGGAGTTATCATCCCAAACAAATTGGGAGTGAAATCATGTATATCGGCATCGGCGGCCTTATCCTGCTGATCATCATCCTCATCATTCTGTTCAGGTAGAGGCCAAGTTCACACGAGAGCCAGCGCGGCGAGACGGCCGTAGAGCGGCGCCGGAAGTTCTGCGATTCCGCTCCCATCGCCTTCGGCGCTCGGCGCATCCTCGCGCTCGAGATAGCGCCAACCCTGATGCGCGCGGCGCGAAATCGGGGAGACCGTGACCAGGTCTGCCGAGCAGACGATGTCGATTCTGCCGTCCTCGCGGTCGGCGAAGCGCAGAATCTGCTGCCCGGCAATGACGCGGTGCTTGACGATCCAGTAGAGGTTGCCGCCGACAAGTTCGGCTTCACGCTTCGGGCGCATGCGCGTCGGCACCCGTACCTCTCCATCGAGGGCGCGACCGGCAATGCGCTTCTGCAGCGCCTCGAGGTCGCGGCAGGCGAACGCGACCTTGGTCAGATGGAGCGACACCCTTGCGACATCGCGCCACGGAGGCCCGAATTCAATGGGTTAGTGCAGGTGAAATGCTGCCGCGAGCCCAAGGAAGAAGAAGAAGCCGAGCGTGTCGGTCATCGTCGTGACGAAGATGGTCGAGACCACCGCAGGATCGATCTTCAGCCGATTCAGTCCGATTGGAATCAGTACGCCGGACAGCCCGGCGTTCGCCGAATTGAGAATCATCGCGAGCAACGTCACGAGGCTCAAACCCCAATCGTGGTACCAGAATTGGAGGCCGACAAGCATGATCAGACCAAGGCCCCAACCATTGGCGCTCGCGATCCACCACTCGCGCAAAATCATCCGCCAGCTGTTCGAACTGGTCAGTTGCCCAGTCGCGAGCGCCCGCACCGTCACTGCCATTGTCTGCGTCGCGGCATTGCCGCCCATGCCCGTGATGACCGGCATCAGCATGGCCAGCACGACCAGCTTGGCGATCAGGTCCTGGTAGAGGCCGATGACCAGCACCGACAGGATCTCGGTGCCAAGGTTGATGAAAAGCCACCACATTCGGCTTCGAATTGTCAGCGCGATCGGCTCGTTGATGTCGCCATCACCCGCCTGGCTGAGCCGCAGCACGTCCTCGCCCGCTTCTTCCTGGATGATGTGGACGACGTCATCGACGGTGATCATGCCGACCAGCCGGTTGGATTCGTCCACGACCGCGGCCGAGACCAGCGCGTATTTCTGGAATCGGAGCGCGACGTCCTCCTGATCCATGTCGACCGGGATCAGCGTCTGCTCACTCTGCATGATCTCGGTGACGGGCGTATTCCGCGGCATCCTGAGGATTAGCGAAAGCTTGCAGGTGCCGACCGGATGGTGGTTCGGATTGACAACGAACACTTCCCAGAAATCGTCGGGCAGTTCGGCCGTTGAACGCAGGTAGTCGATCACCTGACCGACTTTCCAATGTTCCGGCACAGCGCACAGGTCGCGCTGCATCAGTCGGCCCGCGGATTCCTCCGGATAGCTCAGAGCCTCTTCGACCGCCGCGCGGTCATCGGGCTCCATTCGCTCGAGGACCGCCTGCTGCTCGTCATGATCGAGGTCCTCGATCAATGCGACTGCGTCATCAGTCTCGAGCTGACCCGCGATGTCGGCGACCTGCTGCGGCTCGAGCTCGTCGAGCAGATCCTCGCGGACAAAGTCGTTCATCTCGGCGAGCACGTCCGGGCTGACGATCCCGGCGAGCGCCTTCACCAGGCCCTCGCGTTCATCATGAGCGGCGAGCTCGATCAGGTCGGCGACGTCAGCCGGGTGCAGCGGGGCGACAAGCTTGCGCGCGGTCTCATCGTCGCCCGCCTCGACTGCGTCGAGAACCTTGTCGACGAACTCGGGGCGCAGCCGGGTCTCGTCGTCCATCACCGAACTAGGCGTGGCGTCATTTAGTGGCGGCGCGATTTGGTCGTTTTCGGCCATGTCGCACCCCTCGATTGGACCCGGTGCGGCCCTCCTATGGTCGCTCCTGCTCTGGCGCAACCACCCGCAGACCCCTAAATCGCGCTTCTTTCGAAGCTTTCATCTGGAGTTCATGCCATGGCCGACGCCGACCGCCTTACACTTTCCCTTTCGAGCGGCGGCGATGTCGTCATCAAGCTGCGGCCCGACCTCGCGCCGGGGCACGTCCAGCGGATCACCGAGCTCGCCAACAGCGGATTCTATGACGGAATTGTATTCCACCGCGTGATCCCGGGTTTCATGGCGCAGGGCGGCGATCCGACCGGGACCGGAACCAGCGGATCCAACCTTCCGAATCTCAAGGCCGAGTTCAGCCGCGAACCGCACGTCCGAGGGACCGCCTCGATGGCGCGCACGCCCAATCCGGACAGTGCCAACAGCCAGTTCTTCATCTGCTTCGACGACGCGCGCTTCCTCGACGGCCAATATACCGTCTGGGGACAGGTCGAGAGCGGCATGGAATATGTCGACGCACTGCCGGTGGGCGAGCCGCCGCGCGAGCCGGGGAAGATCGTCAAGGCCACGGTTTCCTGAGCTTGGAGAAAGTCGCTCTCGTAACCGGCGCCTCGGCCGGTCTCGGAGTCGAGTTCGCCCGCCAGCTCTCGAAGCGCGGCCACCGGCTGGTGCTCGCGGCACGGCGCAAGGAGCGGCTGAAAGAGCTGGTGGCGGAGCTGGGCAATGCCCGCGCGGTGGCGATCGACCTCTCCAAGAAAGACTCGGCAGCCAAGCTTGTCGCCGACCTCAATGCCAATGGCGAAA
>JANWLR010000016.1 GCA_025450755.1 Sphingomicrobium sp.
CACAGAAGATTCTCGACGCGATGGATAAGGGGACGACGGTCGAAGCGGGACGCTCTGCCACGCGCCTCCTTCGAGCGCATGGTATCAAGGCGTGCTGGTTCATCCAGCTCGGCTATCCATCCGAAACCTGGGAAGATCTGATTTCGACACGTGACCTGATCCGCGAGGCCCGCCCCGACGAAATCGGAGTATCCGTGGCCTACCCGCTTCCGGGAACGCTGTTCTACGAGCGAGTGCGGGCGCAGCTTGGCCGTCAGCGCAATTGGAAGGACACCGGCGACCTCGCGATGTTGTTCCAGGGGACGTTCGACAGCGATCTTTATCGGCACGTTCGCGACATTCTGCACCAGGAGGTGGAATCCGGATTGCCGGATCATGACGCCTGGGAGGAGCTGGAAGAGCGGGTTCACCTGCACCGCTCGCCCGAGCCGTTCAATCTTGCAGTCGGAACCTGACATGGCTCCTTCCTGCCTCGCCCCTGCTGCGCAGGCGTTCGACGCAATTGCGGCGGACTTTGACTCGCGCTTCACGGCATGGCGCAGTGTCGAGGCACAGCGGCGCGCCATTCGCGCTGACCTTCTCGAAACATATCCGCCCGGATCGCGCCTCATCGAGATCGGCGGCGGGACCGGCGAAGATGCCTCATGGCTGGCACGCCAGGGCCGCGACGTCCTGATGACCGACTCGTCGCCTGCGATGGTCGCCGCCGCATCGGCGAAAGGCGTAAGGGCTAAGGTTGCGGCCGCTGAGCAGTTCAGGGAGCTCGCGAAAGAACTGTCGGAAGAACTGAAGTTCGACGGCGCCTATTCGGTGTTCGCCGGCCTCAACTGCGTGACCGATCTGACCTCGTTCGCTGAAGACATCGCCCGGCTGCTTCGTTGCGGCGCGCCGCTGCAGCTCGTCATGTTCGGCATTTGTTGCCCCGGCGAAATCCTGGTCGAGACCCTGCGCGGCAGGCCACAAAATGCATTTCGCCGAAGCCGTCGCGGCGACGTCCCGGCGCTCCTCGGAGGACGGGAATTCACCGTGCGCTACCATCGCCGTCGCGACCTGGAGCGCATGCTTGCGCCCTGGTTTGAGCTCAAGTCGCGACGCGGCGTTGGAATTTTTGTCCCGCCAAGCGCTGCCGAACCGTGGATCTCTCGGCACCCTCGTCTGCTAGGAGCGCTCGAGAGCCTGGATCGTCTCGCCGCCCGGCCGCTTGCCGCTCTGGGCGATCATATCCTCTATCGCTTCGAGCGGACCCGCTCGTGAACGACATCGCGCTCGAGCTTTTCGCCAGCGAATATGCACGGCACCGTGCCCAAGAAGGCCGCGGCTACAGCGGCGAACAGCTTTTCCAGCTCCCGCACCTTAAGACCGGTCCGCACATCGCCCAGTGGGCAGTTCGGGCGAGAACCTTTGAAGCATTCATGACGTGCGTGCTTCGTCCCACAGCCATGAAAGAGGGCCGCGCACTCGCGGTTCTCGATCTCGGCGCCGGGAACGGGTGGCTGAGCTATCGCGTCGCGCTCGAGGGCCACCATGCGTTCGCGCTCGACATCCGTAACGACGGAGTCGACGGGCTGGGTGCCTCCGCACCTTTTCGCCGCCAGGCGCCCGGGATGGATTGTATCGTGGCCCCCTTCGAAGCAGTGCCGTTACCGCCCGGCACCATCGACATAGCCTTGTTCAATGCGTCGCTCCATTACGCGACGAACCTGCGGCAGGTGCTCTGCGAAGCGATTCGCGTGACCAGACGCGGCGGTCAGATCGCGATCCTCGATTCGCCTTTCTACGCCCGCGAATCCGATGGCCTTGCAATGGTGTCGGAGAAGCGCCGGCAGTTCGGCGCGCGCGCCGAGGTCCTGATGGCGCTGCCTTTCATAGAGTTTCTCACCCGCAGGCGATTGAAGGACGCCGCCCCGGAACTCGCGTGGAAGCGCCACCGAGTGACATATCCGCTCGTCTATGAGCTCCGGCCTTTACTCGCCGCGCTCAAGTTCAAGCGCCGCCCGTCGCGCTTCGATTTGTGGATTGCGGCCGTACCATGATCCTGCTGGTCAATCCGCGGGCAACCCGGCCCGAGAACCGCCGCTTTCCCCTTTCCGTTATGGCAGTTGGTGCGGCGCTTCCGCCTGACGTCAGCTGGGAAATAGTCGACGGCAATCTTCCCGGCATGGACGTGGTCCGATCGGTATCGGAGCGAATTGAGGCACAGCGGATCTCGGGCGACCCTGTCACGGCCATCGCGCTCACCGTCATGCCCGGTCCGCAGCTGGTCAGCGCAGTGCCGATCTCGAAAGCCCTAAAGGCGCGCTTTCCGGATGTTGCGATTATCTGGGGCGGCAATTTCGGTAGCCTCTATCCCGATCCGGTGCTCAACGCGCCATATGTCGATTGGCTGGTCCGCGGACAGGGCGAGGAGACGTTCCTCGAGTTGCTGGACGTCATCGCCGGCAAGCGCGACCCGCTGGGCGTCGCCGGAATAGCCTTCCGCCTCCCCGACGGCCAGCACCATATTGCTCCCGAACGCGCTTGGCGAGGGCCCGACGAGCTGCCCGCTCCGCCCTATTACAAGATCGATGTCGGGCAGTATTTGCGCCCGACGCTCCTGGGCCGCAGGTCAGGGGTCTACCAGGCGTCGATCGGCTGCCCCTTCGGCTGCAATTTCTGCGGCGTGATCTCGGTGTTCGGCCGTCGCGAGAAGGTCCAGTCGCCCGAGCGCACGGCGGAGCACCTCCGATTTCTCGCGCGTCAGCACGGCATGGATTCGGTACATTTCTACGACAATAATTTCTTCCTCAACGAAGCCCATGCGCAGGAAGTCGCGGCCGCGTTCAAGGGGTTGGGCCTCCGCTGGTGGTGCGAGGCTCGAGTCGACGCGCTTGGACGCTTTTCCGACGAGACCTGGCGGGCACTCAAGGGAGCGGGTCTGACGATGGTCTTTTGCGGCGCAGAATCGGGATCGGACGAAATCCTCGCCAAGATGAACAAGGGGACGACTACCGACCAGATCGCTCATGCTGCTGCAAAATGCGGCGAACATGGAATCATCCCCGAATTCTCGTTCGTCTTCGGCGATCCCGACGAGCCCCGGCGTGAGATCGACAATACGCTGGCGTTCATCCGCCGACTGAAGGGGATCAACCCCGCGATGGAACTGATCAGCTATTTCTACACGCCAACGCCGCAGCGCAAAGGGACGTACGGCAACGTCGACCCGACGGAGACGACGCCCGACACGCTCGAGGAGTGGATCGAACCCGAATGGGTCGACTGGATGACCCATGAGAACCCGCATACGCCCTGGCTCGAGCCGCGCCTAAAGGCACGAGTCGATGATTTCGAGCTGGTGCTTAAGAGCCGCTTTCCGTCGGTGCACGACAAACGCACACGGCCTTGGGGCAAGGCGCTCGGGCGAGTTGCTGCGCATCGCCGTTGGGCGTTGGAGAGATATGAAAATCCGCGGCTCCTCCGGATCATCCGCCAGCTTGCCCGAATGGCCCCTGACGATCGCCAGCTTTACGGGCATCTAAGGCCCGCTAGCGGCTGACTTGGCCGCGCAGCAGTCGATGAGCGCGCGCCCGGTAGATTTCCCAGAAGTCCGATCTAGGCGCCAGATCGGAAAAAAGCTGCCGCGCCCAACCAGACATGCCCGCAACCCACATGAAATGCTCGGCTATGGACGCCCGGTCGACCCGCTGCGCCGTTGCCGGCACGAGCTTGTCGACGACTGCGTGCGCGCGCGGCGGCGCGAGCTCAGCGCTGATTTCCATTACGCGCGATGGGATCGTGCCGGGCGCGAGCTTCTCCGCCATTCGAAGCGCAGGATAGGCCACGCCCAGCGCGTTGGTCGCGGCGCCTAGATGCAGAAAATCGTCCCAGGACAGGCTTCCGTTGCCGGTGTCCTGTCGCGCAACCAGGACGATTTCGATCATGCGCAACAGCGTCAGGCTATGGAGGCCGCCGCCCGCATGTACCGCGAGGTGGAGTAGCAGCAGGGGCTGGCTCAACACGCCCGCTGAATCGTCGAGCGGCCAAGGTCCCGAAGTCTCGATTGGGTCGGCGCAATCGAACCAAAGGAGCGGAGCGCCCGCGCTGGCTGAGAAGTCGAGCGAATTGTGGAGGTCGACCGACCATGGGTCGTCGGCGTGGGCGAGCCATATGGACCGCGGCCAGCGCCAAGTCCCGGGGGACATCCAGGTCGAATCCCGCTTGCTTCGCTGAACACATTCTAGGCCCGCCTTGGCGAGCGCGACTTCGGCCTGCGTCGAGAAATCACGCGGAACGAGCAGGTCGAAGTCCGACGAGGGCCTCGTCGCCGGTTCGGGAAAATAGCCATAGGAAGTGTGTCCGCCTTTGAGGACCACGAGGGGCACCCCGCAGTCGACGAGCCCGCCGACCATTTCCCGCGACTGCACCTCGACGCGCGTCGCTCGGCGCCGCGCGTGTTCAAGGTGGAGCGCCAGTAACGCGCCGGCCTGAGCCGGCGCATCCAGCTGGCGCTTTTCGAGCCAGAAGCCGAGAAGAGGCCCAACGCCCGACGTATAGCAGGCGAGCGATAGCGACATGGGTTCGATCTCGGGCAGGTCGGCTCGCGTGCCCGCAAGAACCGTGCCCACAGCCGCGCAGAGTTGCGCCATCGCTGCGGCCCACTCGCCAACCTGGACTTCCGGCCATAGCCATGACGGACTGCCGCTTCGCCGCGCCTGCTCCCGGCGCTGCTGAAACTCCTCTGCGGAAAGCTCCGCCGTTGCGAAATCGAGCCACATCGCCGGGTTAGTACAACGGGAGTGCGAAAAGCGGGAACCTTTGATGCGAAGCGCCATCCAATCGCGTGCCGCCCCTGATTCAACGGGGTCACCATGAAGGGACGTTCCATGCTTTTCAGGTCCGCTTTTTTCGCCGCTTCAGCAATCGCCACGATTTCGACTGCTGCCATCGCTGTCGATGCTCCGACTGATCCGCAGATCGCCCATATCGCCTACACCGCTGACAGCCTCGACATTGCTGCCGGCAAGCAGGCCCTTTCCAAGTCGCACAACAAAGCGGTCCGCGCTTTCGCCGAGGAGATGGTGCGCGATCACACGACTGTGAACGACAAGGCGCTCGCGCTGGTGAAGGAGCTGAAGGTTACGCCGCAGGACAACCCAACGAGTGAGGGGCTAACCAAGGCGGCCGACGCCGAGCGCGCCAAGCTCGCCAAGATGAGCGGTGCCGCCTTCGATCGCGAATATGTCAATAATGAGGTTGCCTATCACAAGACGGTCAACGGAGCGCTCGAGAAGGTGCTGATCCCGTCTTCCAAGAACGCGAAACTGAAGTCGCTGCTCGAGACCGGCCTCACCCTGTTCAGGGAACATCAGGCCCATGCCGAGCAAATAGCAAAGGATCTGAAATGATTGCCCGCTCGCGGCTTTGCCCCCTGTTGGCCGCGAGCGTCGGGGCCCTGCTGCTAAGTGCCGCGGACGCACCGGCAACAGCGGCCCCACACATCTATACTATCGTCATCGACAAGCTTAAGTTCGGTCCAGCGCCCGCGCAGCTGCACAAGGGCGACACGATTCTGTGGGTCAACAATGACCTCTTTCGCCACACGGCAACAGCCGCTGACCATAGCTTCGACGTCGATCTCATGCCTGGAAAGGCGGGGAAGACGGTGCTGACGAAGTCCGGTTCGATTCCATTTTTCTGCCGCTATCATCCGAATATGCGCGGCGTGCTCCAGGTGAAGTGAAGATGGCCGCGCGAACGTCTGTAGCAGTTGATTACGGCGCTCTTGGCGAAGTCGAGCTGGCGCAACGATGTGCCGGGCGTGACCGTGGCGCGATCACCCACGTGATCACGTCCAACAACCAGCGAATGTTCCGCACCGCATGGAGCATCCTCAGGAATCGTGCCGAAGCCGAGGAATGCGTTCAGGCCGCCTATCTTGCAGCATTTGCTTCGATCGGGTCATTTGAAGGCCGCTCCGCGCTGTCGACATGGCTGACCCGGATCGTGGTCAACGAAGCGCTCGGCCGCCGCCGCTCAGAAGACCGACGCCGGCGTCATCTTGAAGGTAAGGGCATTGCACTGCTCGACGATTATCGGGAGGCGCTGATGCGCGGCTCGGAGCCGGACACCCCTGACGTCGCAGTCGCGCGCGAACAGATTCGCGCGCTGCTCGAGCGGGCTGTTGCCGGCTTGCCTGACATATTCCGAACGGTCTTCGTGCTGCGCGAAATCGAAGGCCTGAGCAGCGAAGACACCGCTGAAATCCTCGGCATTCCGGTTGCAACGGTAAAGACGCGGCTGTTTCGTGGCCGCCGCCGTTTGCAGGAGATGCTTGCTCCCGAACTTGGAACGGTTCTCAGTGGAACTTTCCCTTTCGCTGGCAGCGACTGCGCGGCGCTCACCGACCGCGTCTTGCGGGCGCTTAAACTGACCGATTCAGTCTAGGCCGACCCCCAAAGCCGATCGGGAACGAATATCGACCCATTTTTGTAGATCTGTTCCGCCAGGGGATCGTCGGCGAGGCCGTAAGGTCCGTCCAGGTCGACAAAATCGCACAGCTGGCCGAGCACGAAGCCCGGGGCCATTGCGAGCGTCGAGCCCCCCATGTTTCCCACCATCACCTGCTTTCCGAACATGCGCGCCGCGCGTTCCATCTTCAGCGCCTCGGTAAGACCACCGCACTTGTCGAGCTTGATATTGATCACATCGAAGTAACGGGCTCGTTCGCGGAGCTCGGCGAGGTCGAGGATGCTTTCATCGGCGGCAACGGGGATTGCGGGGCGCCAGTGCTCGAGCTCCGCCTCCTGCCCGCGCGGAAGCGGCTGTTCGATCAGCGACACTGAAAATGCGCGCGCCGCCTCGGCCAGCTGGTCAAGGGTCCCGGGCACGAAGCCCTGGTTCGCGTCGACTCCCAGCCATGCATCGGGGCGGGCTTCGCGAACCACCCGGATTCGTTCGCGATCGACGTCGGCGGAGCCATCGAGCTTGAGCTTGATCGCCTTGGCGAACGAGAGACGATTCACTTTTACGGCGAGCACCGCCGGCTCATCGGCCGGAAGCGTGAAGGTCGTCACCAGCGGCTTTGGTCGCGGAATTCCCGCAAGCTGCCAGACCGGGATTGCCGCGGTGAGCGATTCCAGCTCCCACAAGGCACAGTCGAGTGCATTGCGGGCGCCGCAGGCGGGGAGGAGATATTGCAACTCCTCGCGAGTGATTCCCCCTTCGATTTTGGCGCGCACCTGCTCAACTGTGTCGAGCATGTGCCGCTGGTCGTCGCCGAGATAATAGACTCCGGCAGCCTCGCCGCGACCCACGGAGTCGCCCTCGGCAATCCGCGCGATGATCGATGGCATCGCTTCGAAGATATAGTTCGTGATTCTGAACGGCTCGGCGAAACGGATCGCCGCCTTTTCTACGGTCAGGATACGCGATTGCGTGGTCGTTGCCATGACATAGCCATAGCAATGGAAACTAAAGTTTCAAATAATGAAACACCTAGCCAGGGCGCTCGCCCTGCTCTTCGGAGAGGCGCAGGCGCTTGCTCGCAGTCTCGGCAAGTTGCTGGATGCCCTGGCCGGCGCAGACCGCGAGCACGATGCAAGGTTCGGAACTCGTTCGCACATATCCGTGAGCCATTCCGCTATCGAAATAGACCGAGTCGCCGCGCCCCAGATGAAGAGGCGCGTAGAGATCCGAGTGAAGCTCCATCGCGCCGCGCAGAACATAGAGATATTCCTCGCCGCCATGTCGGACGAGACCGCCGAGTTCGTCGACGCTCCTCGCCTGCACGTCGATGATGATCGGAATCATCATTTTTCCGAGTAAATCCGCGGCGGGATAGTGATGCACATGCTTTTCCGAATCGGCGTCCAGGGCTTCGCCCGCCCGAGTTACGCTGCGGCGTCCGACGGCTACCGGAGCGGAACGCTTTTCGGCGTTCGCGAGCAGATCCTTGATGTCGACGTTCAATGCCTGCGCAAGCCTGATCAGCTTGTCGTAGGTCAGTGCCATCTTGCCGTTCTCGAGCTTCGACAGCGTGGAATAGGGGAGCCCCGCGCGAGCCGATAATGCGCGCAGGCTGAGCCCTTGCGCGCGCCTCACATCGCGAACTGCGCGGCTCGGAGCGGGGACCTCTGCGTCGCTCTCGAAGCCTTGGCCGCTCGCCCGGCTATTCCTGATCTTTCTGCCAACCATTCGCTCTTCCAGAAACCAGTTGCCATTCTTGAAACACTCCTGCAATGATGCCACCAATCTGCGGGGGAGAGCTAGAGTGAACATCCATCGGCCGATTGGCATGTTTCTCGCGGGCACGTGCGCTCTTGCGGGCTCCAGCCCGGCGTTTGCGCAGCCTGGTGCGGCAACAGCCGGCGCACAGCCCGTGCCTGCCCAAGCGCAGTCGGATCAGAATGCGATCATCATCACCGCGCAGAAACGTGCGCAGGTCCTGATCGACGTTCCGCAATCGGTCACCGTCGTTGCCGGCGGAACACTCGAGCAGCAGCATGCGAATAGTTTCCAGGATTATCTGAAGCTCATTCCCGGATTGCAGCTGGACCAGTCTCGGCCCGGCGAGGGGCGGCTGATCCTTCGCGGCGTGAACACAGGTGGCGTCGCTTCGACGGTTGGAGTCTATGTCGACGAAACGCCGTTCGGCTCAAGCAGCGGCCTCGTCAACGGAGCTGTTTTGGCGGGTGACTTCGACACATATGATCTTAGCCGCATTGAGGTTCTGCGCGGCCCGCAGGGCACGTTGTACGGGGCAAGCTCGCTAAGTGGCGTTCTTCGGTTCGTCACCAATGCGCCGTCGACGCGCGATGTTGAGGTGCGTGGCCGGGCGGGCATCGAAACGGTCGACGGCGGCGACATCGGGTACAATGCAGATGCGGTCGTCAACGTGCCGCTCGGCCAGACGATCGCCTTCCGTGCATCCGGCAATTACCGCAAGGACGCGGGCTTCATCGATTCGATCGGCACGGGCGGTTCGGACGTCGCCAAGAACATCAATGGCGACCGCAGCTTCGGCGGCCGGGCATCTTTGCTATTCGAGCCGAGCAAGGCGATCTCGATAAGATTGTCCGCGATCGCCCAGAACATCGATGCGAACGCGCCGTCCGTGATCGAGGCGGACCCCGTAACCTTGAGACCGCTGCACGGATTGTCGCAGTCGCAATTCGTGCCGCAATTCTCGAACCTGCATTATCGCATCTACAACGGCACCGGGACTTTCGATCTCGGCTTCGCGAGCCTCGCCTCCTCGACGAGCTACGAAACCCAAAAACAGCATGAGCGTATCGATTTCACCAACGCGCTCAGCCCACTGCTTGAGTTCGGCTTCGGTTTGCCGCCCAACAATTTCTACGAAGGGCAGGACACGAACCTGAAGAAGTTCACGCAGGAGATCCGACTCTCCTCGCAAACGCACCTGCTCGATTGGCTGGTCGGCGGCTATTACACCGATGAAAAGGGTTTGATCGACCAGACCTTCGTCGCCGTGCAGCCTGGCACTTTGACGCCGATCGACACGATCCCGATCCTCGGCATCGGTCTTGGCAGCGCGAGTGTCACGTCCAAATACCGGGAGCTTGCCGGCTTTGCCGACGCGACCTTCCACTTCGGACCGCAGTTCGATCTCGAGCTCGGCGGCCGCTACAGCCACAACAAGCAATCGGCGCACGAAATTACGGACGGGGCGCTCGCCGGCTTCGTTCTCACCGATTTCCCAATCGCGCGCTCGTCGGAGAATGTCTTCACTTACTCGATCGCGCCCAAGTTCAAGCCGAACCAGAACATTGCGATCTATGCTCGGGTCGCGAAGGGCTTCCGGCCCGGCGGTCCGAACGTTCTTCCCGCCGGCGTTCCGATCCCGCCGGACGTCCCGAGGATTTTCCATTCGGATTCGGTCATCAGCTACGAAGCCGGCGTGAAAGCGGAATCGGGCGATCACAGGTTCAGCATCGATGCTGCAGCCTTCCACATCAATTGGAAGAACATTCAACTGTTCACCAGCGTCGAGGGCTTTGGCGTAAATACCAACGGATCCACTGCAAAGAGCGACGGCTTCGAGTTCACCGGCACCGCAAGGCCTGCGCCTGGCCTCGATCTGTCCATCAATGGCGCTTACACGAACGCGCGGCTGACCGGCGCCACGCCGCCATCGGTCGGTGGAAGGGACGGCGACCAATTGCCCTTCACGCCAAAGTTCAACCTCAACCTCAACGCGGACTACCAATGGCATGTTGGCGAGACCCGCTGGCACGCGGGCGGATCCTGGCGTTATGTTTCAGGCCAGACAGCAGGCTATGATTCTGATTTCGTCGCCATCTACGGTCGGCAGAGGCACATCAGACAGTATAACGTGGTCGACCTATTCACCGGCGTGACATTCGGCCGCTTCGATCTCGAGGCGTACATCAAGAATATCGCCAATAGCCATGCGATCACCTCGACAACAGCACTTACCGTTTTTGGGCCAACCCCGGACTCAGGGTTCCCGATCTACCCGGGCGGCGCAATCGGGACCGGCGTCATACGCCCACGGACGTTCGGAATGACGCTCGGTTTCCATTATTAAAGGGAGCAGCACGATGCGCTTATTCGGTTGGCTGGTGGCAATAACGGCCGCGGCCGCGCTTCCCGCAAGTGCGCAATCGCCGACACAGCTCCAACCGACGAAATCCACCAGGGCGGTGCTTCCGGCACCGGCAAGTCCGACGACCTCGACCCCTGCCGAAGGGGCGCACGACCTTACGAAGGCGGACCTCGACGCGTGGCTCGACGGATACATGCCTTATGCGTTGAAGGCCGGAGCAATCCCCGGCGCAGTGGTCGTGGTGGTCAAGGATGGCCAGCCGCTCACGATGCGCGGGTTCGGCTATTCCGATCTCAAGGCGCAAAAGCCGGTCGATCCAGAGCTTACGCTCTTCCGTCCCGGTTCGGTCTCAAAGCTGTTCACATGGACGGCGGTCATGCAGCTCGTCCAGGCCGGCAAGCTCAACCTCGACGCCGACGTCAACACCTATCTCGACTTCAAGATTCCGCCGAAGGACGGGAGGCCGGTTACGCTTCGCAACCTCATGACCCACACTCCGGGGTTCGCGGAAACGGCCAAATATCTGATCGATTTCGGCGAGAAGAAGCCGAAGCCCTTGGGCGATGTCCTCTCGCGCTGGGTTCCGGAGCGCATCTATGCGCCGGGCTCGATGCCCGCTTATTCCAACTATGGCGCTTCGGTCGCCGGCTATATCGTCCAGCGCGTCTCGGGCGAGCCGTTCGACCAATATATCCAGCGGCACATTTTCGCGCCTGCCGGGATGACTCATTCGAGCTTCGACCAGCCGTTGCCGGCAAACCTGCGCCCGCTCGTCTCAAAGGGTTACAAGCCCGGAACCGACGAGCCGCAGCCATATGAAATAATCGGCATGGCCCCTGCCGGAGCGCTCGCCTCCAGCGGAGCTGACATGGGCCGGTTCATGATCGCCCATTTGAACCATAGGCTGATCAATCCGCAGACCGCCCAGCTCATGTATTCGAACGTCAATAAGCCCTTCCCGGACCTGCCGGCGATGGCGCTCGGTTTCTACCATGAGGACCGCAATGGGCTGAATATCGTCGGGCACGGCGGCGACACCGTGTGGTTTCACTCCGACCTGCACCTGTTCCTCGACAAGAATGTCGGTCTCTACATCTCGATGAACAGCATCGGGAAAAACGGCGCCGCACACGCACTCCGCGAGGAGCTGCTGCAGCAGTTTGCCGATCGCTACTTCCCGGCGCCGCCGCAGAACCTGCCGACTTCGACCACCGCGAAGGCCGACGGGGCGGTGATGGCCGGCCATTATGTCAGCAGCCGCGCAGGGGGCTTCAACTTCCTGCGGCTCGCCGCGCTGCTCGGAGAGACGACCGTCGCCGTCGACAAGGATGGAGTCCTCGCCGCCTCGTCGATCACCGATTTGTCGGGGAGCCCGCGCAAGTGGCGCGAAGTGAAGCCGTTCCTTTGGAAGGAGGTGAATGGCGCCGATTACCTCGAGGCGGTCCGTGACCCGAACGGCGGCATCAAGATGTTCTCGATCACGCCTTATGCGCCGATCATCGAGTTCCTTCCCTCGCCAGGCTCGCTCAACGCGGGCTGGATCTTCCCGGTCGGCGGACTTGCGCTGTTGATCCTGATCATCGCTGCACTCGGTTGGCCGATCGTCGCGCTGGTGCGGCGCCGGTACAAATATCAGCCGGAGACTGGCGGCCGCCCACTCATGCTGCATCGCACGACCCGCGCAACTGCCTGGCTTTTCATTGTGCTCGCGATCGGCTGGTTCCTGGTACTGAACGACGTCAACAGCGATCTTACGGCGCTGAACGGCGGCCTCGACATGTGGATGCGGCTACTGCAGCTGGTCCTGATCATGGCAATCGCAGGAACGATCGCCGCAATCTGGAACGCCTATGTCGTCGCGCGCGCACCGGGCAAGCATGTGTTCGCGACCATCTGGTCCGTGCTGATCGCCCTCTCCGCAATTTTCTGCGTGTGGCTGTCCCTGGATCTCGGCTTGCTCACGACATCGCTCAACTATTGATCCCGTGACCCCGGCCGGTCCGAAGGAAATTGGCGAGAGACCGGCCCGGACCCTGTTCGGCCATCCAGCTGGGCTGACGGTTCTTTTCACCACCCAGATGTGGGCCGAATTCTCGTTCTTCGGCCTCCAGGCACTGCTCGTCTATTATATGACGAAGCAGCTCGGCTTCGCGCAGGCTAAGTCGTCGCTGATCTATGGGGCTTACGGCGGCGCAGCATTCTTCAGCCCCTTCTTCGGCGGACTGATTGCCGACAAGTGGCTTGGACGAACGCCCAGCGTGATCGCCGGCGGCGCAATGATGATGTGCGGCCATTTCGCAATGGCCTTTCCGGCGCTGCTCTTTCCTGCGCTTGCCCTGGTCGCGCTGGGCAACGGCCTCTTCATCCCGCCGCTGGCGGTTCAGGTCGGCAGCCTCTACGCCGACGACGATCCTCGCAAAGCCTATGCGTACAGCGCCTATTACATGGGCATCAATCTTGGCGGGCTGCTCGCACCATTGGTCTGTGGCACGCTTGGCGAGCTTTATGGCTGGCATTGGGGCTTCACGGCGGCAGGCGTCGGAATGGCCATCGGCCTCGTCGGCTATTGCAGCTTCCTGCGGCTGCTGCCGCCCGAGCCGAACAGGAGTTTGATTGCTGCCGAGGCGCAAGCCGAGGCGGCGCCGGTGATCCGACGCCATGTCGCAATCCTGGTGCTGATGACGGCAATGGTTGTGCTGTTCCGCGTTGGATACGAGCAGAGCGGCAACGTCATCGCACTCTGGGTAAGGGACTTCACAGAGCGCTCGATCGATTTCTTCGGCGATCGTTTCACCATCCCTGCGACGTGGTTCCAGTCGATCAACCCGCTGCTCATCATCCTCGGAACGCCCGTCCTGATCAGGATCTGGAGACGCGGCAGGACGAAAAAAACGACGGCGCACCTGCTCCGGCGCATGGCGATCGGCTGCGTCATCGCCGCGACGGCGATGCTGGTGATGGTGCTTGCCGCACTTGCGAGCGGCGCCCAAGGCGCAAGGGTGAGCTCGCTTTGGGTATTCGCTTATTTCGCGCTCTTGACGCTTGGAGAGTTGTTCGTGATCCCGGTCGGGCTCACCCTCATTGAATCGCTTGCTCCCGTTCGCTTCGCATCCATGGCGATGGGCGCATGGTACATCGCCAAATTCCTCGGCAGCCTTCTCGCGGGAATCATGGGCGCATACTGGCTCATCATCCCTGCTTGGGCCTTCTTCTGCCTTGGAATGACGTCGACGATCATCGCCGCCGTGAGCCTCTACTCAATGTCGCGCTTGCTTCGAACGGAAGAAAGCTAATGCGAACCTTTGCGAATTCCACCACAGCCGATTGCCGCGACCGTCGCTTCCGGTAGATTGAGACGCCCTGTAGGGGAGAGTGCGTGGCGAGCCTTCAGCTGACCGGAATCCGCAAGAGCTTTGGTGCGACGCCCGTTCTCGACGACATCAATCTCACACTCGAACAGCGCGAGTTCATCGCATTTCTTGGTCCCTCGGGGTCGGGAAAGTCGACGCTGCTGAGGATCATTGCCGGCCTCGAGAGCGCCGACTCCGGCGAAGTCTGGCTGGAAGGCCGCCGCATCGACACGCTTGCGCCCGGCGAGCGGGGGATCGCGATGGTGTTCCAACACTACGCGCTCTATCCCCACATGAGCGCGCGCGAGAACATGGCATTTGGACTGAAGAATGCGCGTGTATCGAAAGACGAGATCGATCGACGCATTGCTGCTGCGGCGGCGGTTCTCGAGATAACGCCTCTCCTTGATCGCAAGCCGGCCGAAATGTCGGGCGGCCAGCGGCAGCGCGTCGCGATTGGTCGCGCACTCGTCAAGGAACCCAAACTGTTCCTGCTCGACGAGCCACTTTCCAATCTTGACGCCGCGCTTCGCCTCAGGACCCGCGTCGAGCTCGCTCAGCTCAAGCAGAAGGTCGATGCGGCGGTCATCATGGTCACCCACGATCAGGCTGAGGCGATGACCCTTGCCGACCGCATTGTCGTAATAAACGACTGCGAGATCCAGCAGGTCGGGCCGCCGATGGAAATTTATAGCCGTCCGGCGAACAGCTTTGTTGCGCAGTTCGTCGGCTCGCCCGCGATGAGCTTGCTCCCCGCAACGCTCGTCGAAGGCCGGGAGTTTGCTTCGTTGAAACTCGGCGACGGATCAGTGGTTCACACCAAAGTGCCGCTCGCGGGGCTTCCCGGCGGCGAGCTGCGGCTCGGCCTCAGACCCGAGGCGGTGCGAGTCACGGACACAAAGGGGACGACAAAAGCGAAGGTCGATCTCGTCGAGCGCCTTGGCGAACGCACTTTGATCTACGCGCATCTCGCCGGCGGCCAGCAGATCATTGGCGAGGATGAGCCGTACAGCCAAGTCCGGCTCGGCGATGAAGTGCAGCTGGCGATCGACGGCGAATCGGCACACCTGTTCGGCCCGGATGGCGTCGCCTTTCATCGGGCGGACGCATGACCGCCGCACGCGACTGGCGCGGGCTGCTCTTCGCACTTCCATTCCTCGCGCTCTATGCGCTGATCCTGATCTTCCCGCTGATGCGCGGCGTCTGGCTCAGCCTCAACCAGGTAGATCTGTTCGGCGATGGCCACTTCGTCGGCTTCGGCAATTATGCCCGTCTGCTCCACGACCCGGTGTTCGGCACATCACTGGTGAATACGTTCGAAGTCACGCTGATGATCGTGCCGCCGCTCACCGTCATCGCGCTATTTCTTGCACTGGCGCTGAATCGCGCGGGCAAGGGGGCAGCGATCATCCGCGGCATCTTCTTTTCCTCGGCCGTATTGTCGGTCACCATCGTGACTCTCATCTGGCGCTTCATCCTCGCGCCCGACGCAGGACTGCTCGGCGAAGCATGGAAGACCTTTGGGTGGCAGCCGCTACCATTCCTGTCCGACGAGCACCTCGTCCTTCCCGCGCTTGCGCTGACGACCATCTGGTGGTCGCTCGGCTTTCCGATGCTGCTCTTCCTCGCGGGACTGCAGCAGATCCCGGAAGACATGTATGAGGCCGCAGCGCTCGACCATTCGAGCCGCTGGACCACCTTCTGGCGCATCACCTTACCGTCGCTCCGGCGAACATTGGTGCTTGTCGTGATGCTGCAGACGGCAGCGCAGCTGCAGCTGTTCGGACAATCGCAATTGCTCACCGCCGGCGGCCCGAGCGGCGCGTCACGCACCGCGGTCCTGTTCCTGTTCGAGGCCGCTTTCGGCCGATGGGAGCTCGGCTACGCCAGCGCTGCGGCCGAAATACTCTTCCTCATCATTCTTGCGGTGACGATTACCCAATATTGGGCGACCGGCCGAGCCACGGGTGCCGACGGTGGCCGCTAACATTCGCCGCGGCCGGCTAACGCCGCTCGGCTGGGGCGGGCTGATCTTCGGCGCGCTGATCATGGTTGCGCCGTTGCTCTGGACCTTGCTGCTGTCGCTCAAGAACAATTCCGAGCTCGTCGGTCACAGCGGTGCAGCGCTGCACGGCCCCTACACGTTCGAAAACTATGTTGCGATCTTCGGTAACAGCCTGACGACCCGATGGCTTTTGAACAGCGCGATCGTCGCGCTGGGGCAAACCGCCGGAGTCCTGATTCTCGCAAGCCTTGCGGGTTATGCATTCGCGCGACTTGAGTTTCCGTTCCGCCGTACCCTTTTCGTCATCGTCCTTCTCGGTCTTGCCGTCCCGAGCCAGGCGGTGATCCTTCCGCAGCACGAGCTGTTCGCCTGGCTGCACCTGCACAATAGCTATCCCGGGCTGATCCTTCCCGGTCTCGTCGCGCCGTTCGGCGTCTTCTTCATGACTACGTACATGCGTGGCATTCCAAGGGAGCTCGACGAAGCGGCAATGCTCGACGGCGCGTCGCGCTGGACCATCTTCTGGAAGGTCATCGTGCCGCTGACGATCCCGGCACAGTCGACGCTCGCCGTCTTCACCTTCCTTGGAGCCTGGAACGATTATTGGTGGCCGCTGATCTCGGCCACGCGCAGCGACATGTATACGCTGACTGTCGGTCTCGCCGCGGCGCAGATGAATTATGCGCAGACAAGCGGCCTTGGCTATTTGATGGCCCAGGCAGTGTTCGCGTCAATCCCGATTTTCATCGTCTACATCGTCTTCCAAAAACAGATCGTCCGCGCGATGGCCGGCGCCGCTCTGCAATGAACCGGATTGCCGCGGCGCTGCTTCTCATCCTCGCGCTCGCGAGTTGCGCGCAACGTGACAACAAGACGCATCTCTACCTGCAGCGTTTCTTCGGCGAATGCGGAGCGGAATATGGCGGCAACATCGATGTCGCGCATGCCCAAGGCGAATGTGGAATCATCACGACGCTGGTGAACCGCTTCAACGCCCAGAACCCCGACATCCACATCGACGTGAACGTCGTCGCATGGCCGGGCTATCCTCAGCTGACGGCGCAAATGGCGGCGCGCGATCCCCCCGATCTCGTGACGATGCACGAGGGCGTCATCAGCGATTATGCGCTCAAAGGATTGCTCGAGCCGGTCGATTCGTATCTCGCGAAGGCGGGAATCAGCCCCAATGACTTCACCGACGCGAGCCGATTAGGAGTCACGATCGGAGCCCACGAATATGGCTTGCCGTGGGACACCCACGGCGGCCTGTTTCACGTCAACACGGCCTTGTTCGCCAAGGCCGGCCTGATGCGTGACGGCAAGCCGGTCTTTCCGAACAGCGCAGCTGAACTCATGGCGCAGGCTCACCAGTTCGAGCAGCGTACCGGCAAGCCCTATCTGATCCAGAGCCTGGTCGGCGATCCGGCAGGCGCCGCGCGAAACCTCTATACTTACATGATGGCTCAGGGCGCAGTTCTGTTTCCCGACCCGCATCATATCAAGCTCAACACGCCCAAGGGCGTGGAGGTCGCGACCTTTTTCCGCGACATCAACGTGCAGCATTTGGGCACGCGCAACATGGATACGCCAGCTGCGATCGCAGCGTTCATCAATGGCGAAGGGGGCATCTATCCGACCGGCACGTGGATGATCGGCTCGTTCGAGCAGGAAGCGGAAACGCCGGGGCGGCCTTTGTACAAGAGCTATGCCGTATTCCCTTATCCCCGGCTCTGGGGAAAGCGCGTCGAATATGTGAGCGGCCACAGCTGGGTGGTTCCGATGCGCAAGCGCACGCCCAAGCAGCGCGAAGCGATCGCCCGCTTCTTCAAGTTCATGGCCGCGCACAATTACGACTGGGCACGCACGGGCCATATTCCTGCGTTCAAGTCCGTGCTTGCGGATCCGCGTTTCATGGCGCTGCCGCATCGTTCGGACATCGCACCGCTTGCGGCGATGGGACGTCAGTTGCCGCCCTACGTGCAGCGCCAAAGCGCGATCGAGGGACTCGTCGGCGAGGAAGCCGCTGCTGCGTTCACCGGCCAAAAAAGCGTCCCGCAAGCACTTGCCGATGCGGAGCGCCGTGTCGACGAGTTGCTCGGGCATCTCGATTGAAAGCCAAAATAATCTAGATCAGTGTTGCCCCATTGCTTCTTGTAAATCATCGAGCCTGCGTAATAGAAACGCAAACAAGCCGATTGCGTTACGGCTGTTTCTTTAGTCGCAAGAGGGGGCTCATATGCGGCGTGTTACATCTCTGCTTTGGTCGACGACTGCGCTTACGGCGATGATTGCCGCGGCTGTTCCGGCCGCAGCGCAAACAACACCGCCTCCTCCCAATCCGAACGCAACCGCGCAGCAAAATCCAGCGCAGCCGGCGCAGAACGCCGATGCGCCGCAGTCGCCCGAAGCGGCAAGCGGTGAGGTCAGCAACGTCCCCATTGTCGTGACCGGCCTCAGGCGAAGTCTGCAGTCTGCGCGCAACATCAAGCGCAACAGCGACCAGATCGTCGATGCGGTGGTTGCCGAGGACATCGGCAAGCTCCCCGACATTACCGTGTCGGATACGGCTGCACGCATTCCCGGCGTCCAGGTCGAACGCGGCGGCGGTGAAGCGAACCGGGTTCTGCTGCGCGGACTCGACAACACTTATTACACGACGACCT
This sequence comes from Sphingomicrobium sp., assembly GCA_025450755.1. GTDB lineage: Bacteria > Pseudomonadota > Alphaproteobacteria > Sphingomonadales > Sphingomonadaceae > Sphingomicrobium. The sequence goes on from JANWLR010000016.1 coordinate 18,586, forward strand.
ACAACGGACGCGAAATCTTTACCGCGGAGACTCGCTCGGTCGCGCTTCAGGACTTCCCGGCAGGCGCGATCGCGTCGGTCGAGGCGTTCAAGACTTCGACCGCCAATCTCGTCGAGCCTGGCATCGCGGGCCTGTTGAACGTACGCTCTCGCCGTCCGTTCGATTTTTCGGGATCGGAAATTTCCGGATCGGTCTGGGCGCTGCATCCGAACCAGTCGCGCGACACATCGATCAACGGGAACCTGCTTTTCAGCGATCGTTGGGAGATGAGCAATGGCGCCGAGTTCGGCGCTCTGATCAACTTCTCCTACACGCGGCTCCATTACAAGGATTCGGTCCGTCGCCACGGCTTTTTCATCGCCAATCTCGACGGCGGGCGCTCGCCCGACTGGCCGGAGATCCATTACAACGAAGGCGATCGCTGGCGCCCGTCAGCCAATGCCGCTTTACAATATCGCAGCGGCGATCTCGAGCTTTACGCCGAAGGCCTTTGGCAAGGTTATCGCGAACGCGTAACCGACCGGATGTGGGCGCAGCCGCTGTGGACCTGCGGCGGGGCGGTCTATTCGAACATCCAATACCGTCCAGGCACCAATGAGATTTTGAGTGGAACGGTCCAGAATCCGGGTTGCCCCGGCAGCGCCTGGGGCTTCAAGGGGGCAACGCACCGCGAGACCAATACCTATCAGCTCGCCGCGGGGGGCAGCTATGATGCTGGTCCCTTGAAGATCACGGCCGATGTCGCCCGAACGACCAGCCACTTCCAGCTTCGCACCGAGAGCGTCGACGAGCAGATCGGTACGAACCAATATATGGTGAACTGGAACACGGGTTATCCGGGCGGCCCGGGGCCGACCTTCCAGATTTCCGGGCTCGATCCGACCGATCCTTCAATTTACCAGTATCGCGGCTTTTTCGAGGACTATCAGGATCCGCGGGGCAAGGATTGGCAGGCGCGCCTCGATTTCGAATATGATCCGCACATCAATTTCGTTCCCAAGATCCAATGGGG
>JANWLR010000017.1 GCA_025450755.1 Sphingomicrobium sp.
AGCTGCAAGTTCCAATCGAACTGCTCCGAGCGCATCGCATTGCCGAACAAGTCGTCGCGATTCACGACGAGCGACGAATAATCGATGTACTTCTTGGGGTGCCCAAGTCGCGGATCGAAGCTCGCGAGCTTGGCCAGGGCCGCCTTGCGCGTCGCGGCGTCCATCCAGCTGTTATGCTCGATCTTGTCCTTGAGAGCGCCGAGAATGTCGTCAACCAGCTCATGAACCTGGCGGTCGCTCTCGGCCGGGTAGTGGCGCTGGACGTAAATCTGGCCGACGGCCTCGCCCAGCGAATCGTCGACAAGCGAGACGCCGCGCTTCCAGCGATCGCGCTGGGCGGGCACGTCGGCCAAGGTCTTGCCGTAAAAGTCGAAGCGCGCGTCATCGAACGCCTTCGGCAAGAATTGCGCATGGTCGCTGATGAAATGGAAGGTCAGATAATCCTTCCACGTCTGGAGCGGCTCGCTTGCGATCATCCTTGCGGAATCGGTGATGGCGCTCGGCTGGCGAACGATCACCGAGCGGGTCGCGCCGAGCCCCTGATCCTTGAGCAACCGGTTCCATTCCAGCTGCGCCGCGAACTTTGCGAGCTGCGCCCGAGTCTTCGGATTGTTCGTCGCCTTGACGTCCCGGCTGCGCTCCGGGGTCCAGTGGACCTTTGCCAACGCCGTTTCGAGCGCAAAGATGCGATCGGCCTTGGCGCTTGCATCCTGCTCGCCGCTTAGAGTCAGGATTTTGGTGATGTAGGCGCGATAGGCGGTCCTGAAGGCGTCATATTTTGCGCCCGTCAAAAGATAATAGTCGCGGCCCGGGAGGCCGAGGCCGCTCTGGCTCGCGAACACCGCGTAGCGCGAAGGATTCTTAGGATCGGAATCGATGAAGATGCCGACGGGTGATTGATAACCGACGGTACCGAAAAGGTCGATCAGCTGATCCCGGCTTCTGACCGCCGCAATCTTGTTGAGATAGGGCTTTGCCGGCTCGAGCCCGCGCGCCTCGATGGCCTTTTCATCCATCCAGCTCGCATAGAAGTCACCGACCTGCTGGCCGATGTGGCCATCTTGCGCCGGGTCCTTGGCGGAGTCCTCGATGATGTCGCGGACATCCTTGTCGATCTGGTCATTGAGCACCGAATCGATGCCGACGAAGGTCCTGTCCGCGGCGATCGGCGTGCGCTTGTACCAGGCGCCATTCACATAGGCGAAGAAGTCGTCGCCGGGCCTGGTCGACACATCCATCGCCGTCGAATCGTAGCCCCACGCTCCGTATACCGGCTTCGAAGCTCCGACACTTGCCGGCGAAATTGCAATCAGGCTTGCAGTGGCAAGCGCCAACATTTTGATCTTCATCGATGAAGCCCTCCCGGAGGCGCATCGCCCATGCCCGAACCGAACGCGATCCGTCAAAATGCCGTTCGACGAAACGGCGGCTCAGTCAGGCCGAGGGCAGACTGAGACGCGCCAGCACGCCGCCGAGGTCTTCGCTTTCCTCAAGATGGATCTTGCCCCCGTAGATTTCCGCGACGTCGCGGACGATCGCAAGACCAAGGCCGGTGCCGGGCTTGCCTGTGGTGTCGAGTCGAGCGCCGCGAGTGAAGAGCTCGCCGCGGCGTTCTTCGGGAATGCCCGGTCCGTCGTCTTCGACCAGGATGTCGACGTGTCTGTCCTTGGGCTCGACCGTCACGAACACGCGGCCGCCGCCATATTTTGCGGCATTCTCGATGAGATTGCCGACCATCTCGTCGAGGTCCTGCCGTTCGACGCGCACTTGCGCGTGATGGTCGCCGGCAATGTCGACCGTCACATTTTCATAGAGGCGGTCGACCGCGCGCTGCACCGCTTCGAGGCTCTCCCAAACCGACGCGCGCGACTGCGCGGCGGAGCGCCGGCCAATCGCCCGGGCGCGGGCGAGGTGATGGTCGACCTGCCGGCGCATGACGAGCGCTTCCCGGCAGATTGTATCTGCGAGATCCGGCGCATGCGCGGTTGCTGCGTTGGTGATTACGGTCAGCGGAGTCTTCAGCGCATGAGCCAGGTTCCCCGCGTGGCGGCGCGCTTCCTCCGCCTGGGCCTCGCTATGCGCGAGCAGCTGGTTGATCTCCTCGGTCATCGGCTTGATCTCCGCCGGGAAATCCACGCTGATCCGGGTCCTGTCCCCCGAACGGATCGCGGCGACTTCATCCCTCACGCGCCGTAGCGGCCACAGTCCGTAGAAGGTTTGAAGCGCGGCGAGGACGATCAGGCCAACCCCCAGTGCGCTGAAGCTCCAGATCAGGATCAGGCGCAGGTGATGAATCTGCTGATTGATGGGCTCGCGCGATTCGGCGACCTGGAAACGCCACCGCACCGACGACCCCGGCAGGATCGCATCGCGCTCGGCGATACGGAGCGGCTCGGCATGCTCGTGCGTGGAGAATTCATCGCTGTCGTACAGGTGCGGTTGCAAGACGGCCTGCCTGTCGCTGACGCGCAGGCGGCGATCCCATAGCGAGCGGGAGGGAAGGCAGAGCGATGAATCCGCGCGCAGCCCGCAAGAGTTCGCCGGCATGTCGCTGACCTGGAAATAGGCGCCCGAATATGGCTCCACGAAACGCTGGTCGGCCGGCGGGCGGTTGAAGCGCACCTCGCCGTCCGGTCCGATCTCCGCCGAGGCAATCATCGAATTGAGGACGAAAACCATCTGGTTGTCGAAACTGTCGACGATCGAGCGCGTGAGCACCCTGTCGAGCGCGTAGCCGCCGATGAGCAGGAGCGCGACGATCCATATCGCCGCAACGCCGATCATGCGCCTGCTGAGCGAACCGGAGCGCTGCCCCTGCTTCAGCTTGCGCGGAGCGCGCCCATCCGCCGCCGCGGCGGGAGCCGCGGGGGCTTCGAGGTTCACGAGCTACGCACCTCCGCCGGTTCCTCGAGGCTGTAGCCGAGCCCGCGGATCGTCGTAATCACATCGGCGCCGAGCTTCTTGCGGATGCGCGTGACGAACACTTCGATCGTGTTCGAATCGCGATCGAAGTCCTGATCGTAGATATGCTCGATGAGCTCGGTCCGGCTGACCACCTTGCCCTTGTGATGCATCAGATAGGAAAGGAGCTTGTACTCCTGCGCCGTGAGTTTCACCGGTTCACCGGCCTTGGTCACCTTGCCCGAACGTGTGTCGAGACGGATGTCGCCCGCGTTTAGCTCGGAGGACGCATTGCCCGATGACCTGCGGATCAACGCGCGCAACCGCGCGATGAGCTCTTCGGTCTGGAAGGGCTTGGCGAGATAGTCGTCCGCACCAGCGTCGAGGCCGGCAACCTTGTCCGACCAGCTGTCGCGTGCGGTCAGCACCAGGACCGGCATCTTGCGCCCTTCCTTGCGCCACCGGTCGAGCACCGTGAGACCGTCGATTTCCGGAAGGCCGAGGTCGAGTATCACCGCGTCGTAGCTTTCGGTAGAGCCGAGGTAGTGGCCGTCCTCACCGTCCGTCGCGAGATCGACGGCATAGCCGGCGCCCTCGAGCGTCGAGCGCAGCTGCCGCCCGAGATTGGGTTCGTCTTCGACGATCAGGACACGCATTATTTGCTCCCCGGAGCCGTTCATCTTCGCGCCGTCAACCCGCGTTGCGGCGAGAGGTTGCTTTACCGGAACAACTGGGAGGTCAGTGTCAAATGTCAATTGCTATCAATGATCATGAGAGCGGCGGATGATGCGGCCCTGACCGTCGACGTCGACCCAGATCACGCGGCCGTTCTGCATGAATTTGAAGCGATAGGTGTCGCCGTTGAGCTCGGGTCCGAGATAGTCGGCGCCGCCCATCATTGGCATCACCCGGCGCTCAAGCTGGGGAAGTGGCATGGAACGGCCATCGCGGGTGGCTTGCCAGGCGCGCTCCTGCTCGCGCATTATCGGTGCGGTTTCAGGCGGCCGCGCACGACCGTGCGGTCCATCGGCCAGCGCCGGAACGCTGCCAGTGCCAGCCGCGAGAACGGCGGCAAGAAGAAAGGGACGCAACAGTCTCATAGCCAACCTTTGTTAGCGACGCTTTCTATCACTGTGCATTGAATAAGCTATGAATGCCGTTGAACAGTAGCGTTCAGGGTTTTGGAGCGCGGAGTCCTTGGCTAGGGCGCCTCAATGACCGCGCCGATCCTCTCATACGAACAGCTTGCACTCATCCAGGGTGAAGGCTGGCTGTTCCAGAATCTCGACCTGTACATTGGTGAGCGGGATCGGCTGGCGCTCATTGGACGCAACGGTGCAGGCAAGACCACGCTCCTCAAGTGCCTTGCGGGAATGATCGATCCCGACCGCGGCAAGCGAACGATCGTACCTGGAACCCATGTCGTCCTGCTCGAGCAGGATCCTAAGATGGATGACTTTGGCAGTCTCCAGGAATGGGTGCTGCACGGCCAGGACGCTCCCCAGCCGCACGAGGCGGCGGCAATCGCTGACCGGCTGGGTATCGACCTTTCACGCTCGACGGCGGCGGCGAGCGGCGGCGAACGGAGGCGGGCGGCGATCACCCGGGCGCTCGCGCAAAAGCCCGATGTCCTGTTGCTCGACGAACCGACCAACCACCTCGACCTCGGAGCCATCGAGTGGCTTGAGGACTGGCTTAAGCGCTTCAAGGGCGCTTTCATCGTAATCAGCCACGACCGGACGTTCCTGACCCGCCTCACGAGCAGCTGCCTCTGGCTCGATCGCGGCGGGCTGAGGCGCGCAGAAATCGGCTTCGGCGGCTTCGAAGCCTGGACCGAACGAGTTTACGATGAAGAGGCGCGCGCGGCCGAAAAGCTCGACGCCAAGCTCAAGCTCGAGCTGCACTGGCTGCAGCGAGGGGTGACCGCACGCCGTCGCCGCAATCAGGGCCGGCTCACCAAGCTGCACGAGATGCGCGCGCAGCGTGCCGCGATGCTTGGCGCGGCCGGTACAGCCAAGCTCGCCCTGATCAGGGACGACGTTCGCTCAAAAACGGTGATCGAGGCAGAGAAGGTCAACAAATCATATGGTGATCGGCCGATCATTCGCGAGTTTTCGCTCCGGATCCAGCGCGGCGACCGCATTGGCATTGTCGGGCCGAACGGCGCCGGCAAGACGACCTTGCTCAAGCTGCTGACTGGCGAACTCGCGCCCGATGGCGGCAAGGTCACCCAGGCGAGGACGCTCAGCGGAATCATCATCGACCAGCAGCGCAAGCTCATGGAGCCGAGCAAGCGCGTGAAGGACGTGCTCGCCAATGGCGGCGACTGGATCGAGGTTCGCGGTCAAAAGAAGCACATCAAGGGCTATTTGAAGGAATTCCTGTTCGATCCGTCGCTGGCCGATGCGCCGATCGGTTCCTTGTCGGGCGGCGAACGGTCGCGGCTGCTGCTTGCGCGGGAGTTCGCCCGCGCCGCAAACTTGCTCGTTCTCGACGAGCCGACAAACGACCTCGACCTCGAAACCCTCGATCTGCTTCAGGAAGTGATCGCCGACTATGACGGTACGGTCCTGATCGTCAGCCACGACCGCGACTTCCTCGACCGGACCGTGACGATTACGCTGGGGCTAGATGGGTCGGGCAAGGTCGACATCGTCGCGGGAGGCTACGAGGACTGGGTACGGAAGCGCTACGAGGAGCATCGCTCCTCCCCCGGCGGGGGAGTGAGCGCAGAGCGCCGCAGGGGGACCACCCCCTCAGTCAGGGCCGCCGACAGCTCCCCCAGAGGGGGAGCCGCTCGAAAGCTCTCCTACAAGGACCAACGCGACTATGATCGCCTTCCGGGTGAGATCGAGCGGATGCAGTCCGAAATTGCGAAGGATGAGACAGCGCTCTCGGATCCCGATCTTTATGCCCGCGACCCGAAGCGGTTTACCGAGCTCACAGCCCGGATCGCCCATAATCGCGCCGAAATCGAAGCCGCGGAAGTGCGCTGGCTGGAGGTCGCAGAGATCGCAGAGCAGCTCGCACTCTAGGCAGTCAGCCGATACTGTTTCAGCAAGTCGTAGAGTGTTGGACGGCTGATTCCCAAGAGCTTGGCCGCTCCCGAGATATTGTTGTCGGTCCGGCTCATCGCCTGGCGGATGGCCTTGCGGTCGGCAACCTCGCGCGCAGCCCGAAGGTTGATCGCGACCGGTTCTTCAACCGCCTTCGAGGACAAGTCCAGGTCTGTTGCGGTCACGCTCTTGCCGTCGGCCATGATGACCGCGCGCTTGATCCGGTTCTCAAGCTCGCGGACATTGCCCGGCCAGCCGTAAGCGTCGACCGCGTCGATGGCGTCGGCGCTCAGCGTTTGCACCGCCTGGTTGAGCTCGCGGCCGAAACGGTTGACGAAGTGCCGGGCAAGCAAGACCGCGTCGCCCGAGCGCTCGGCGAGCGACGGGATCTTCACCACGATCTCGGCGAGGCGGTAATAGAGGTCTTCGCGGAAGCGGCCATCGGCGGTCATCGCTTCCAAGTCCTGGTGAGTGGCGCATATGACGCGCGTATCCACAGCGATCGGTTGCCTGCCGCCGATCCGTTCGATGATGCGCTCCTGCAGGAAGCGCAGGAGCTTGACCTGGAGCGACAGCGGGATGTCGCCGACTTCGTCGAGAAACAATGTGCCGCCTTGTGCAAGTTCGATCTTCCCGACGTTCGACTTGACCGCGCCCGTGAAGGCGCCGCGCTCATAACCAAACAGCTCCGCCTCAAGCAGGTTCTCAGGGATCGCCGCGCAGTTGATCGCGATGAACTTGCCCTTTCGTCCGCTTTTGTCGTGCACTGCGCGCGCGAGGAGCTCCTTGCCGGTGCCGCTTGCGCCGAGCAGCATCACGGATACGTCGGCCGAGGCGACACGCTCGATCGTCTTTGCGACCTTCATCATCTCGGGCGCGGCGGTAATGATCGAGCCGAGGACGTTGGCGGCAGCTCCGGACTCGAGCCGGCGGTTTTCTTCCTCGATTCCATGGAGGTGGAACGCACGCGCGACGATGAAGCCAAGCTCGTCGATATCGACCGGCTTCTTGTAGAAATCATAGGCACCCATCGACACCGCCCTGGTTGCACTTTCGCGGGCGCCGTGGCCGGTGGCGACGATGACCTTTGTGTCGGGCTTGAGCCGAAGGATCTCGGCGAGGGTCGCGAATCCCTCATCGGTGCCGTCCGGATCGGGCGGAAGGCCGAGATCCAGCGTGACGACGGATGGCTCGTGCGCGCGCACGGCTTCGATCGCTGCAGCGCGATCGCCGGCGCAGATGACCTGATAGCCGTCGTAAGCCCATTTGAGCTGGCGCTGGAGGCCTTCGTCATCTTCGACGACGAGCAGCACTTTGGGTTCGGTTGGATGGGTCATGCGCTTTTCCTCAGCGGTTCATTGGCCTCGCCGGCGGCGGGCAGCAGAATGGTGAAGGTCGTCCCCTGGCCCGGACGGCTGTCGACTCCGAGCCGTCCGTCCATTGCCGTGATCAGCGAGCGGGCTTCGAAGGCGCCAATGCCGAAGCCGCCGGGCTTTGTCGAAGCGAAGGGCTGAAACAATCGATTGCGGATGAAATCGCCGTCCATGCCGACGCCTTTGTCGGCGATGGAAATAGCGGCGTCGGGTCCACGGCTGGTTACTCGGACGGTGACGGGTTCGCCGCTGCTCGCGTCGAGCGCGTTTTGAAGGAGGTGACCAACCGCTTGTTCGAGCGCAATCGGGTCGACCATCGCTGCCATCCCGGTGTCGCCGAGCAATTGTACGTCGCGGTCGCCTCGCTTGGTGGCGATTGCCGCCATGAGGATCGGCCTCAAAGATTGTGGTTCGACGCGTTGCACGCGGGACGGGGAGTGCGGCGTCAGCCGGGCGAGCAGGTCGTTCATTTTGCCCACCGAAGACTTCAGCGTCGCCAACATGTCAGTGCGGAAATCGGGATTGTCGGCGTGGCGTTCAGCATTGCGGGCGAGCAGCGAGAGCTGGCTGACCAGATTCTTGATGTCGTGGAGAATGAAGGCGAAACGCCGGTTGAACTCCTCAAAGCGCTGCGCGTGGCTTAGCGCTTCCTGGCTCAATGCCTCGGCGAGCGAACTCGCCGCCTGATTGCCGGCGGTCCGGAGAAGATCGAAATCCTCCCAATCGAGCTGGCGGCGGTAGTCGGGAGCGGCGAGCACAACCAGTCCGACCAGGCGCTGCTGGTGGAGGAGAGGAATGCCTGCCCAGGCGGACTGCTCGCGCAACAGCCACAGCGGCACTTCAAGCGCTTTCTCCCGAGCGCTTGCCCAGCCTTTACGAAGCGCCTCGAACTCGAGCACGCGCCCGCTAGCCTCCAAAGCGGACCAGAAATCGACGGTATCGTCGAGCGCGTCGGGACCAGGATTGCTCCCCAGCCAATTGACCGTTGCTGCAACGGCAAGACCGCGGCTCCCGTCGCCGACCAGCAACAGGCCGCCGGGAGCTTCCACCACGTCGGCAAATGCCTTGACGATGCGTTCGCTAAGGGGCGGAGCGTCGGGTGCGGCGCGACCGAGTGTCTCGGTAAAGCGCAGCCATTCAGTGCGGTAGTCGTAGCGATGCTCGAAGAGATGCTTGGCGAGCTTAACCTTGAGCCAGCCTCGCGCCCGCGCGCTCGGGAGCAGCACCATGGCCCCGACGGTCATCGCGGCCAGCGTTCCGATCATCAGCGCGGACGACCAGTCGACCCCGGTGCCGCGCAGTGCCGTGGCGAGAATCGCCATCAGCGCGAAATAGGCACAGATCGCGAGCAAGGAGAGCGACTGGAACGTCGCTGCTCGCGATAGGCGAATGCGCCATCCACCATCCCTGCGGGTGGAGAGCGCGAACAGCGGCGCTGCGAAGGCGACGGCAAGGCCCCGCCATTCGGACAGGCGCGAAGCACTTGCCGAACCAAGATAGAGGATCGTGTAGAGATTGAGGTCGTACAACCAAATGAGGGCGAGGCCGAGCATCGCCAAGCGAATGTGGGAACGGCTCGCCGGAGCGGCCTGGCCATAAATATTGTGAACGAGGACGAGCGCGCCGGCCGCCGTCGTAATGCGCAGGAGCAGCCCGGTCCTGGCGATCGCCTCGCTCGGCGATACGAGCTGAAGCCCGGCGCCGATGAACTGCAATCCAATGACGGCCGCGACGGCAGCATAGACGAGCTTGAGCCCGTGCTGGCGCTCTTCGGCGCTCGCCGGTGAAATGCTGTAAAGCAGGCTGACCCACAGGAGATTTCGTGCGCTCTCAGCGAAGCCGAAAACTGGTGCACCGGGAGCGACTGCAGCGAGCCAGGCCCAGCACGCCGTCAGCGCAAAAGCACCGGCGAGCAG
>JANWLR010000018.1 GCA_025450755.1 Sphingomicrobium sp.
CGAGCTTGATCTTGCGATCGTCGAGCAGCTTTTGCAGCCGCGCAACCTGGATATCGACGATCGGACCCATATGCCCCGCGCCGAGGCGGTGGAACAGGATGATCTCGTCGAGCCGGTTGAGGAATTCCGGTCGGAAATGGCCGCGGACAACCTCCATCACCTGGTTTTCGACCTTCTCAACCGGGTCATCCTCACCGAGGGAGGCAAGAAATTGCGAGCCCAGGTTCGATGTGAGGATGATGATCGTGTTGGTGAAATCGACCGTGCGTCCCTGGCCGTCGGTCAGGCGCCCGTCATCGAGCACTTGCAGAAGCACGTTGAAAACGTCGCCGTGCGCCTTCTCGACCTCGTCGAAAAGCACAACCTGATAGGGTCGTCGGCGAACCGCTTCGGTTAGAACGCCGCCTTCCTCATAACCCACATAGCCCGGAGGAGCGCCGATCAGTCGCGCGACTGCGTGCTTTTCCATGAATTCGCTCATGTCGATCCGGACCATCGCGGAAGCATCGTCGAAGAGGAATTCCGCAAGCGCCTTGGTGAGCTCGGTTTTGCCGACACCGGTCGGTCCAAGGAACAGGAACGAACCGAGCGGCCGGTTCGGGTCCTGGAGGCCGGCGCGGGCGCGGCGCACTGCCGCCGAGACGGCTTTCACCGCATCTTCCTGTCCGATCACTCGAGCGCCGATGGCTGCTTCCATCTGGAGCAGCTTCTCGCGTTCGCCTTCCATCATCCGCTCGACAGGGATTCCGGTCCAGCGATTGACCACGCCGGCGATGTCCTGATCGGTGACTTCCTCGCGCAGCATCGCTCCCTTCGAGGCCGCCTGCGCGTCGGCAAGCTGTTTTTCGAGCTGGGGAATGCGGCCGTATTGAAGTTCGCCGGCCTTTGCGAGGTCGCCGCTTCGCTGCGCCTGCTCCAGCTCCAGCCGTGCCGAATCGAGTTGTTCCTTGATCTTGGCTTCGCCGGCGATCTTCTCTTTCTCGGCCTGCCAGCGCTGCGTCAGCTCGGCCGATTGCTGCTCAAGGTTCGCAAGCTCGTCTTCGAGGCTCGACAGGCGGTCCTTCGATGCCTTGTCTTGCTCCTTCTTCAGCGCCTCGCGCTCGATCTTCAGCTGGATGATCCGTCGATCGAGGTTCTCGATCTCCTCGGGCTTGGATTCGACCTCCATCCGGATGCGGCTCGCGGCCTCGTCCATGAGGTCGATCGCCTTGTCCGGCAGGAAGCGGTCGGTGATGTAGCGATTGCTGAGCATCGCAGCGGCGACGATCGCCGCGTCGGTGATCCTCACGCCGTGGTGGAGTTCGTACTTTTCCTTCAGGCCGCGCAGGATCGAGATTGTATCCGGCACGGTCGGTTCGCCGACGAACACCGGCTGGAAGCGCCGCTCCAACGCGGCGTCCTTCTCGATATACTTGCGGTACTCATCCAGTGTGGTCGCGCCGATACAGTGGAGCTCGCCGCGCGCGAGCGCGGGCTTGAGCAAATTGCCGGCATCCATGGCACCTTCGGCTTTCCCGGCGCCTACCAGCGTATGCATCTCGTCGATGAAGAGGATGATGTCGCCTTCGGCCTGGCGCACCTCGTCGAGCACAGCTTTCAACCGCTCCTCGAACTCACCGCGGTACTTCGCACCGGCGATCAACGAGCCCATGTCGAGCGCGAGCAGGCGCTTGTCCTTGATGCCGTCGGGGACATCGCCATTGGCGATCCGCAAGGCGAGACCTTCGACGATCGCGGTCTTGCCGACTCCGGGCTCTCCAATCAGCACCGGGTTGTTCTTGGTGCGGCGGGCAAGCACCTGGACGGTCCGCCGGATCTCCTCGTCGCGGCCAATTACCGGGTCGAGCTTGCCTGCTCTTGCTGCGTCGGTGAGGTCGCGCGCATATTTCTTAAGCGCTTCGTAGCGGTCTTCCGCGCCCTGCGTGTCCGCTGTGCGACCACCGCGCAGCTTTTCGATCGCGGCGTTCAGGTTCTGCGGCGTGAGGCCGGCCTTTGCCAGTGCATTGCCGACGTCCGTGCCCTTCGCGAGAGCCATTGCGAGCAGGATTCGCTCGACGGTGACGTAGCTGTCTGCAGCCTTCTTCGCGACTTGCTCGGCCTGGTCGAGGATTCGGATCGTATCGCCGTCAAGCGCCGGCGCCTGGGTCGCGCCACTGCCAGTTACCGTAGGGATTTTCGCGACCAGCGCATCGGCTTCGCGCTTCGCAGCCTTGGCGTCGCCGCCTGCCGCTTCGATGAGGCCGGCGGCCATGCCCTGCTCGTCATCGAGCAGCGCCTTCAGCAGATGCGCCGGCGCGATGCGCTGGTGATGCTCGCGGACCGCGATCGTCTGGGCGGCTTGCAAAAAGCCTCGCGCGCGGTCCGTCAGCTTTTCAAAATCCATGTCTTGCTAACCCCTCTTTTCTTGGGGCCGATATGGTGTTGCACATCGGCAACACAAGCCTGAAACGCAAACTTGTCCGGCGACAAGTGAGCGAGATTGGCGACTAGTGCGGCTGACCCAAGGAAGATCCCCGAGGCGCTGCGGCAGTCGTCGCAGCGGGGCTTGAAGAAAGGGCCGGAGCTGGTGCCGCGGGAGCAACAATTGCCGGACTCGCTGAAGCTGGAGTGGCCGAAGGTGCTTGCGGCAGCGGCTGCCCGACGCTCGCGATATCCTCCGGGTGGACAATCGGCGGGCAGTCCGCGGCGACCGCCGGGTCCATGTTCCAGCGGCGGTACTTGGTGCTGTCCACATGGAATCGCAGGTAAGCGTAGAAGCCGAGCCCGGCATTGTAGGCGGCGCCGTGCTCCGAATGGATGCCGCAGAGAGTCTTCATCAATGTTTCGCGGGCGATAGGCTTAAGCGGCACCAGGTCGATTGCGGAATCGAGCTTATGCGCGCTTTCCGGCGCTCCCCCAGCGCAGACGTTCAGGACAGGATTGCGGTAGACCGAGACGGGTTCAACGGGACCCACTGCTGGGATCACATAATCACGGATATAACGTAGCGTTTCGACCATGTGCGGCCATTCGTCCGAAGGCGGCACCTCGAACGGCTGTTGGCCGCATTCCTTCCACGAGGTCGCTGTGCGCAGCAGCTCCCACGTCGGAAGGATTCCTCCGACCTGGTTGGCGACGAGATAATCGTTGAACGCCTTCACCTGCGTTCCGCGCCAGGGCGCCGCAAGATACCAGCTGCGATAGCCAGGCTCGTCCTGTCCGGCGGCAATGTAGGGCGCCACCGGGTCCCACACAGCCGCGGCAGGAGCGATCTGCGCTGGCGACGCAGCGACTGGAGCGGGCTGCGCAGTGGCGGCGCTCGCAAACAGAAGGAAGGGCGCAAACATCAGCTTCATCGATTGAATCATACTCCTCTCACTCTGCTTGAAAAGCGCTGAACGCCCGCCGACATCGCAATTATGAATCAGCCCATCGACGTCGATTTGCCCCATAACCTCGGCAAGGACGAGGCGCGGCGTCGAATCGCCAACAATATCCACAAGCTCGAGCAGCACATTCCCGGCGGGGCACAGGTTCAGTCGGGGTGGAGCGGCGATCAGCTCAACCTGGACATTGCCGCGATGGGCCAGAGCGTCACTGCGACAATCGATGTGCTCGAGAGCAAAGTGCACCTGAAAGTGCTTTTGCCGGGCATGCTCGGGATGTTTGGCGGGCTGATCCAGAGTGCGCTGCAAAGCAAGGGTCATGTGCTCTTAGAGGATCACACAAAGTAATTCGTCATTGCGAGGAGCGCAGCGACGCGGCAATCCAATGCCGCGGCTGGATTGCTTCGCCGACGCTCGCAATGACGGGAGGCTAAATGCGGCATTTCGCGGTGGTCGGTTCGGGACCGGCGGGCTTCTATACCGCCGAGGCGCTGGAGAAGGCGTATGGCGAAAAGGCGCGCATCGACATCCTCGACCGCTATCCTGTCCCCTATGGGCTGATCCGCTTCGGCGTTGCTCCCGACCACCAGTCGCTCAAGGCTGTCAGCAAGCGCTACGACAAGGTCGCCGAAAGCGCCGGGGTCGACTTCATCGGCAATGTTTGCGTCGGGCTGGACGTTTCGGTCGCCGAGCTGCTCGAGCATTACGATGCGGTGATCCTCGCCATCGGCGCGCCGAATGACCGCAAGCTTGGAATTCCTGGCGAGGACTTGCCGGGAGTCATCGGCTCGGCCCAATTTGTCGGCTGGTACAATGGTCATCCCGATTTCGCGGACCTCGACCCGCCGCTGGACGGAACCCATGCCGCTGTGATCGGTGCGGGCAATGTCGCGCTCGACTGCGCGCGAATCCTCTCGAAGACGCGGCACGAGTTCGAAGGATCGGACATTGTCGGCCACGCGCTCGAGGCGCTCGAGAAGTCTGCCATCCGGACAGTCACGATCCTCGGTCGGCGCGGGCCGCACCAGATCGCAATGACCCCGAAGGAATTGGGCGAGCTCGGCCATCTGGAAGAGTCCGTCCCCGTAGTCGACATGGCTGATTTCCCGCCGGTCGAAGCCGATGCGCCGCTAGAACCCGGCTTGCGCAAGTCCGTCACTTTGCTGCGCGGCTTCGCCGATTTCGAGCCGAACAAGGCCAAGACCATGGTCTTCGACTTCTTCGCCAGGCCGGTGGCAATCGAGGGCGATGGAAAGGCCGAGAGGATCATCGTCGAGAAGACTGAGCTCGATGAAAAGGGCGCGGCGCGCGGCACCGGCGAGACCTACGAAGTCCCCGCGACGCTCGTCGTCACGGCGATCGGCTATTCGACGCCGCCGATGGAGGGCGTCGCCTATGACGAGCGCGGCACCAAGTTCCTCAATGAAAATGGCCGTATCGCGGATCGGCTTTATGCGGTCGGCTGGGCGCGCAGAGGACCGACGGGGACCATCGGCACCAACCGCCCCGACGGCTACGAGGTCGCCGATCAGCACGTCGCGACCATCCCGGCTGGAAGCGCCGGCGACCGGCCCGGAGCGGAGGGTCTGAAGCGCCTTCTTGCCGAGCGGGGCGTGATGCCGACCGACTATGACGACTGGCGCAAAATTGAACAGACCGAGGTCGCGAATGCTCGCGCCGGCTCCCCGCGAGAGAAATTCGTCCGGCACGCTGAATGGCTCCAGGCGATCGGGCGCTGAAAGCGCGCTTGCGCTCGTCGCAACCCCCCTCTATCTAGCCGCGGCCTTGGCTCCCGCCGCGACCATGTCGCATTTCAAGCGGGTTCCGGTCGGGGAGTAGCTCAGCCTGGTAGAGCACTGTCTTCGGGAGGCAGGGGCCGGAGGTTCGAATCCTCTCTCCCCGACCACACATTCACGAGAGCAGATCGTGTTCAGGTCTCGGCAAAAGGACAGGGGCCGGAGGTTCATACTGAACCTCACCATTCCCACATCTGCCACCAAGAAGGTGAGGTTTTGATGGCTGAGCGGAGGGCAATACCGGCCGCGACACGACTACGGCTATTTTCGGAAGCTTCAGGCCATTGCCAGAAGCGGGAATGCCTCGGCACTCTTTTTCCGGCCGAACTGGGCGGTGACAAGCACATCGCTGAAATGGCGCATGTCATTCCGCACGGCGATGCGGGTCCTCGCCACGAGGATAGACCAGCTGCCGATTTCGACCCGGACTGTTTCGACAACCTGATCCTGCTGTGCTCCACGTGCCATACGAAGATTGATAAGGACCCCGATGCGGCGTCACCTCGGCATCGCGGCTGAGGCAATCGAAGAAGCCCATCCGGTCCAGATTAGCCCATGCAGCCATCAGCGCCGCCGAGGAAGTCGAGCCGAAGCTGCTTGGTGGTTGCCAGTACCTGGTTGCAGAAGCTCAAGAGCCGGATGACAACGTCGATCATCAGACTACAGCCCGCGGAGATCCGCACTACGACAACCGAGAATGAATTGCTCAATGCATCGCCGCAATTGCGGAGCGCCCGCTCGAAGCGGCGCGCGTCGATCCACCCGTCGGGAAGATGAAGGATGCATTCCGAAGGATGAGCAAGCGTCGCCATCAGTCGAGCCTTTCCACCGTAGGCTCGGGCGAGCCGTTCCACGTCATTCGGTGAATCGCGCCCTGCGCGACCGACTGAACCGCATGCGGAAAGAGCGCTGCGATGCACGTTCCGCCGGCGTTCCTGACAGAAGGATAGATGACGCCATTGAGACCCTTGACGCGGACCGCTTCGGCGAGCGCGTTCCCCGCCGGATAACCGAGACTTTTCTCGGGGTTCAGCGATGGATGGTCCGGATGTTCACGAAGGTCGAGGAAATCGCCGGCGAAGCTCGCGTGGAGCTCGGCATAATCAACGGTCGCTTCGAAGACGCCGGTCGCCGCCAGCATCTGCGTCATGTGAAAGCGGACTTCGGCGAGGCTCGTCTCGATCTCGAAGCCGCCGTACCAAGCTCCGCGATCGGGGCCATTAAAACGGTTCATTTCGCGTGGCTTGGCGTAGGCGAAGGCCGCATTAATGAAAGCGGCGCAGGGAACGCCATAAACCATCTCGTAGGGCTGTACTTCGCCCGACCCGCGCATCTGCGTCAAAAGGCGATTGCTGGTCGCGCCCTCGATTTCGGCAAGGGCGGCGAGATCCTCCTGCCCGACCAACCCCAGCAGGACTGACTCCCTCAGGCGCGCGGTCGTCACCAGACGAACGGTTCGCGGGAGCGCGCCCTGAGTTATGGTCAGTCCGTCGAGCACCTCAGACGCCGCCCCTGACGGCGTCGATGTAACGGCGGGTCTCGAGCATCAGCGGGATGCCCCCTTCGATCATCGCTTCGACCGGAGACTTGCGCTGGAAAACCGGGCCGCGATTGGGAAGCTTCGGCCAGCGGTCGGCCATCTGGTCGGCAAAAAGAAGGTGAAGACCCTTGTAGACGCCGATCGCCGCGGAGGCGCGCGTCAGCTGGTCCTGCGACAATGGCTGCCCCCAGGTGTTCCGCTTGATCCGGTCCCAAGTGCTGTCACTGACGCCGAGCAACGCCGCCGCCTCAGCATTGGAAAGGCTCCATTGGTCGGCAAGCGCCTTGAAGGCTTTCAAGGCCACATCCGACAAGCGCTGTCGATCGTCCGGGTTAGCGAAGGTCTGCACGTCCACTGGTGTCAGGGGAGGTCGAGCCGAGCTGTCAGCAGTCTTAGCCATTTGCGTTCTCCCTTTTTCGTGCATGGCGTATATGTTCGTCAAATGGTGCGATGTCAAGCACCAGTTGGTGCGTTCCTGAGGCAAAGTGGCGTTTTCGCGACCCCTGCGGACCTATCTCGAGTCTCGCTGGCGTCGAGCCGATTACAGCCGACCAATGGCAGCGGCCCATCAGGACAAGCCAATTGCGATCGCCTTGCATGTCCTGACTCTCACGGACGTGGAGCAACTCAAATAGACAGGGGTCGAGGTTCAATTTGAACCTTCGGGGCCGAAAAGCACCGGATTGTACACCCTCCGGTGCCATTCTGTTCTCTCGGGAGAATATTCCTTGCTCTCTTGTGAGCCGAGGAGATACGCCTTCGGGAGGCAGGGGCCGGAGGTTCAAATCCTCTCTTCCCGACCAACTAAGCTTTCGCTTTAAGACATGGTTAGCCCGCTTACCTTTGGTAGGCGGCTCTTTCGGTTCGGCCCTCGGGCGCTTCAAAAGCACAACGAAAGCACAGCGAGGAGCGACATGGCGGCAATTAAGTCGGCGGCTCGCTTGTCGTGAGGCGCGGACCGACCGAGGTCAGATGCCGTGTTCTTCGAGCATCTTTTCGCGCTTAAGCTCCGTGAGAGACCGGAGAATCGGCTCGCGCCAGCCGTTGCGGCCCTGCGCCGCGGCTCCGGCTAGGGCGTCATAAAGGTCGAAGGGGTCGTGGGATAGGATGGCTTGG
The DNA here is from genome assembly GCA_025450755.1 of Sphingomicrobium sp. Classification (GTDB taxonomy): domain Bacteria; phylum Pseudomonadota; class Alphaproteobacteria; order Sphingomonadales; family Sphingomonadaceae; genus Sphingomicrobium. The sequence goes on from JANWLR010000018.1 coordinate 7,818, forward strand.
ATGAGTGCCTCTGCCTGAGCCAAATCCTTTTGGCGCTTCAACCTGCTTCCAACGTCTCGCTTCTGAGCCAGGATCAGCTTGTGGACCGCGAAGCGAGTTGGCTGCGGAATGTTGATTAAAACGCCCGAGCCCCACAGCGCCACGGTTGGCACAGGGTTAGCGATTAGCCAGTCCATGTATTGAAGTGGCGCTGCCCCGGCATCGAGTTCGTCCATCCGCACTGGGTTGGTGTCAGTTCGTCGACGCGTCGGCGTTATTAGGTCCAAGAGAAACCCGTCGGCGGTTCGGAAGCGCGATGGCGGCTCATTTGCACGAATGTGCAACACCGGCACGAAGGTCGGGTCTCCCCGCTTTATGATAGTTTCCAGTCGCTCCGGTGGCTCGGCTTTAAGCGCAAGGTTCGCCGTAGCTAGGTCGAGGTCGCCGGTCATGAGAGTTGGTTCTGGCAACCTTCGGCCGACCAAAGGTTCGCTCATCATGTACGCTGCCGTTCCTACGAGAACGGCGCCGTTCTTGAACAGGCCCGCATGTGAGATGGCATC
>JANWLR010000019.1 GCA_025450755.1 Sphingomicrobium sp.
CGGGCCAGCGCGGCGGGATCGGTCTCAAGATAGGCCCTGCCCCAGGGAGCAAACATCGCATCGGTGATCAGTTGCGGTTCGCCCGCGGGGACGTCCTCGCGAAACCGTTTCAACTGATCCTCCGCGGTCACGAGATCCCAGCCCGCAAGTGTGTCAATCCCGTCAAGGCTGCCGCCCAACCGCCTCAGGATGGGACCAAAGAGAACCAAGCGCTCGACGAACGAGGGATGTTCAGCGGCAAAGCGCGCAGCGACAATCGTTCCCCAGCTGTGCGCGAGCAAGATGACATTCCTGGAGCCCGTCTCGGTCGTCACGTGGTTGACGACTGCGCCGAGCTGGCGGACCGCGTCGCCCGAACGGCCGAGCGGACCAGGAACAGCGGGCTCAGCCATTTGCGGATAGCGCGAGGATGCACCGTAGCCAGCAAAATCGAAGCCCCAGGCATCATAGCCTGCCTCAATGAGATTATCGGCCCATGACAGTTTATCGGCAAAGCGCCAGCCAGCCGCCAGCAAAGCGGGAAAGGTCGCTCCATGCACATAGATCAAGGGTGCTGAAGCGCCCGGCGGGGCGTCCCCGAAACGCGCAACATGGATGGAAAGTCCGTCAACCTGAACCATTCGACCCCGCCTTCCTTCATGAAGTGCCGCGGCCGGCGCCGCCGCAATCCAGGTTGCCGCAGCCGCCCCTGCAAGCACTTCCCGCCTTGTTCCGCGCATTTGCCGCTCCTTCTTGCTGGCGACCGCTAGCGTGGTTCGGACGCTTCATGTTTCGGCATCGGCCGAAATGTCGTTGTGCCGCACGGGCTTTGCCCGTGCTTCCCGCCACTGGCGGATTTCTCGTTTCGATAATTCTCGAATGGTTCTTGACTCAGCTGCTCCAGCATGTCATTTCGATTGCTATCGAAAGGATATCGCCATGCGACTGCTGAAAAGATTGTTCCGCTCACTCGTGGCCAGCCTCGCCGCACCGCCGGGCGTGCCATGCTGCGCAGCTGCCGTTCATTTCGCGAACTACCGCTGATGAAGCCCGCAAGCGCCGTCGAGGCCTTGGGTGCGCTCGCCCAGGAGCATCGCCTCGCCTTATTTCGCCTGCTCGTCCAGGCCGGCGAGAAGGGGCTGGCGGCCGGCGCGATCGCGCAACAGCTTGGCGTTCCCAACAGCTCGCTCTCGTTCCACCTCGCGCAGCTCAGGAATGCCGGCCTCATCCTTCAGGAGCGGCAGCACCGTTCGCTCATCTACCGCGCCAACTACCCGGCAATGAATGCGCTTTTAGCCTTCCTCACCGAAAATTGCTGCGGCAATGCAGAATGCCTTCCGGCGGGCGTCTGCGAAGCGCCCATGCGCGACAGAAAATCCGCCTGACGGGGATATCATGGCCCCGCTTTTGCGTCAGATGAGGTCACGAAGCGCGATCCGAGCGGTCAGCTGGTCGGTGCCGCGGCGGTAACCAACGGTCACGATCCCATCGCCGGATTGCTTGAGGCGTTGCCTTGCTCCTTCAAGGCCGAGGTCCTTAGCCTTATTGCCATCGATGGTGAGGATTTCGTCTCCGGGCAGGAGACCGGCTTCGTCCCCCGGACTGCCTTTCACCACTTGGCGCACGAGAAGCTTCCGCAGCGAATCTCCGGCGGCGACGAGGAACAGACCGCTCCGGTCAAATTGGCGCGGTACGGCCCCAGCCCGGGCAAGGAACAGCCGGGCGTGACGATAATCGAAGCCGACGCGGAAGCTTGAAAGAAATTCGGCGCCGAGCAGCCCTTCGTTCCAGGTCGAGCGCAACGTGCCGCCGACCGAGAGGCCAATCACCGGGTCGTCGAGGCCAAGCGCTCCCGCCGCGGCGAAGCTGAGGCGGCTTGCCCTCGCAAAAGCATAGAATGTGTCCCCGCCAACGCCAGCGCCAAAACCGGTTACGACCGTCTTGCCGACGCTTTCACGCAGATCCTCGCGCTCGATGAAAGGCTCCGGAATGAGGAAGGTCGATTTGGCGCCGAGATCGACAAGGGCATTCGCTTCGACCCTTCGTCCGTTTCGAAGAGTTAGCACCACATGGGCAAGCGGCGTTTGTTCGATAAAGGTAAGAGGGACGGACCTTTCAAAGTGCGCCCTTGGCGCTGCGCCCGGCGGAGCGACGGCGATCCGCCGTCTTTTGAAGTCGATGTCGACGAAATGCTCGCGGAAGAATTGCGATCCGATGATTCCCGCAGGAGCCCTGCCGCTGGTCGGGCCCAAGAGATGCACAAGGTCGAGGACCGCCGGCCTGGCGACGCGCATGCCAACATTGCCGATCTCAAGCTCGACGCTCGAGGCCTGGCTCTGCTCCGAGCTTCCCGATCCTGCACCCTCGACGGCCTCGCCGGCGGCGACCTGCAAATGCTCGGCCCTGGCGACCGCCGCATCGATGATCGTGCCGCTCGCGCCCGTATCGAGGATGAACCAGCGTTTCATTGCCGCCCCGATCCGGACGGGTACGTAGATGCGCTCGTCCTCGAACAGAAACGGGATCTCCGAGCCTCGCGGGGCGTGGAGCGAAGCATGCGGCGGCGCGCCCTGCGCCGATGCGATCGACGAGACGCAGAATAGCCCCAGAAGTAAGCGTCGTTGCGGCATGACACCCCGATCAAATTTTCAGATTGGATTTTGGTTGGTGGCGCGGCGCCAAAGCGGCGTTCATCCTTGCCCCAAAGCGACGCCGTGCACCGGCCCGGACAAGCGGGGGATGTTCCGGCGGGGCAGCCTTGCTCATGCGGCCGCCAGGAGAACGACCCCGCCGATCAGCACACCGCAGCCGGCAATGCGCCAGCGCCCCACTTCTTCCTTGAGCACGGCCATTCCGAGCAAGGTCCCGACCATCATCGACATTTCCCGCATGGGCGCGATCTCGCTGAGCGGCGCTCCCGACGACAAAGCGGCAAGGATCAGGATATAGCCCAGCGGCGACAAGATCCCGACGGCGATGATCTCGCGCCAGAAGCGCCGCAGACAGGCGAAGGCCCCGTGCGAATCGGCAATGGCGACGGGCGCAAGGACAAGGAAGCGCAGGAGATTGGAAAACCAGTCGAGAATGACCGGGGCTATCCCGAGCGTCTTGACGCCATAGGCATCGACCACGGTGTAGCAGGCAATGAGCGCGCCTGTCTGGCTTCCGTAGCGAACGCCGAGCTGGCCGCCCGGCCGACGGAAGGCCGAGAGGTCGCCTTGCGTCGCAATCAGGCCGATGCCGAGAACAACAAGGACGAGTCCGCAGATCCCGAGCGCGTGAGGCGCTTCTCCGAGGAAAAGGACCGCCGCGATCGTCGACAGCATCGGGCCCGTTCCCCGAGCGACCGGATAGACGACGGAAAGCTCGGCCTTGCGATACCCCCGCTGAAGGAAGAGGCTGTAGCCAAGATGGATCGCGCCGCTAAGGAAAAGGATGCCGATCGCGATTTCGCCCCGGACGAACCTTCCGCGGCTGATCTCGTAGATCGTCACCGGGGCGTAAGCGGCGCATGCAACAATATTGTACGCGCACACGAAGACCGGGCCGGCCGTTGCCGCCCTCTTCGCGAACAGGTTCCAGGTTGCATGCGCGAATGAGGCGAGGATGACGAGGAATAGAGAGGTAAGCGTCAATTGAGACCTCCAGGGCGCTGCCATGCGCCCGTTGATCTCGACGTCTCCTCCCCTGGGATTTTGCCCCTTGGGTGCAGCCGCAGGAGCACTGCGGTTTCTGCAACGCTCGGACCAGCGGCGGTGGTGCCGCCCGGAACCCTAGTTGCCACTCGGTCGATCGATTGCGTCTTGCTCAATGGATCAGCGATAATCAACCCTGTTGCTCGCCGCTTCGGGCCGGCCGGCCCGCCGGTAACGAGCGCGACCTTCCCCTCGATCTCCTCCCCCATCAGGCGGTCATCCAGGAAGCGTGTGCCTCGGCCGGCCCCCCTCACCTGCCGCCTCGCCGCGGAACATTTCCAGTCGTGGCGGCCGCCCAATCGAACTTCGAAATTCTGAACAGCAGGTAGGGAATGCCATTCCTCATGAAGAGCCGCTCGCGCCGGGCACCGATTTTTTCCATCGCCGCCTGCGACCTCAGATTTCCCTCGCTGACGGCAAAGGAGACCCTGTCGACGAAGCGCAGTGCATGATCGATCATCAATTGCTTCATTTCGCCATTGAAGGCGCCGCCCCAGAAGCGGCGAGCAAGGAAGGTCGCGCCAATTTCCACGTCGCTTTCTTCGAGGTTCAGGCGATGGAATGCGGACGCTCCTGCGAATGCACCCGATGCCCTTTCAATGGCGATGAGCGCGCCCCCGCTTGCGATCCGGTCCTCGAAATAAGCATCGAACGCAGGCCGTTTCCAGCGGTCCCGAACCGGGTGCTGGTCCCATATCATCGGGTCCGACGCAGTCCTGAAAAGCTCTTCCTGGTCCGACCGACGGAGGGGACGAAGCTCCAGCAATTTGCCGGTCAGGACCGGTTGTAAGTCAACTGGTCCGGGCACGGATGTTTGCCTTCCCGCAATTTGCCGCCAGCTGGCCGGCGCGAGCCTTGGCCAATCTTGGATGTTGCGGAGTCGAACGCGGCGGTTCAACGATCCTGCTCCAAGGCCGCAGGTCGCCAGGAATCAGCGAGGCTCCCAGATTATCTATCTCGCGCCTTCCGCCAGCATTCGGAACGCGAGGCCGCCAAGCACGCTTCCCATCAGCCAACGCTGGAAGAGGAGCCAGGCCGGCCGTCCCTTGAGCGTCGATGCGAGCATTCCGGCGAACACCACGATCGTCGCATTGACGCTCATGCTGATTGCGATCTGCGTTGCAACAAGGACCAGCAATTGCTCCAGGACACGTCCTTGCGAAGGCACAATGAACTGCGGAAGCAGCGAAAAATAGAGAACCGCGGCCTTTGGGTTGAGGAAGTTGGTCATGAACCCCATCGCAACAAGCTTGCGCGGCGAGTCGCGCGGCAGCTCCCGCACCTCGAGCGGCGAACGCCCGCCGGGGCGCAGCACCTGCCATGCGAGATAGAGGAGATAGGCTGCTCCCGCGGCCTTGACTGCATTGAAAGCAATCGGGAAGGCCGCAAACAGCGCCGTGATGCCGAAGGCCGCAAAAAGCGCAAAGATGATGAAGGCGCCGGCGATTCCGACAAGCGACTGAAGTCCTGCAACCGGGCCTTGGGAGATCGACCGCGAAAGCAAATAGATCATGTTCGGTCCGGGCGTGATCACGAGGCCGAAGGCAATTGCCGCAAAAGCGATTATTTGTGCAGCGCCCGGCAACGGTCCCTCGAAACTTGTCGGAACGGCTTGCCCTTAGGGCCAGCTCGGCGGTTTTGCTCCTGTCGCTGAAGCGCGCAGGTCAGGCTCCCGCCGCGGAGCGATTTTGGCGACGGCTGCGGAGGCGGGCCAACGGAGCGGCCACTCGGCAGTTTCATGGATTGGGTGTTCCTCAAGCGCCGTCTAGCTCGCCTGCGGCCCGGACTGCGTCTCGTCGGAAGGCTCGGGCGGAAGGAGGGTCTTGATGAGGGTCGTTCCGTCCGGAAGCGTTCCTACCTCGCGGATCAGGACCTGGCTCCCCTTTGCGAACCAGAAGCGGCTTACGACCTTTCCCGTCTTGTAGTCGGCGGTCAGGAGCCAGCAATCGATGTCTTTGCCGTCAGGTCCCTTCACCCTCGCCGAACCGGCAACGGTGAAATCATAGCGGTCGGGCTGCTTGTCGATCCCCGCGTCATAGAAGGGAATGTCGAAGATGCGTCCGGCCTTGAGCGGCAGCGCCTGCAGGAGCTCCATGTCATATTCGAAATTATAATGGCCTTCGGCCTGCGGCATGTCGAAGCCGGCGCGATCGTTGCCGGCAAGTTCGGGAATGCCCTTGATGTTTCGGGGTTCGAAGCGGAAACCCCAGATCGAGGTCTTCGCGCCCTCGACTGTGCGGCGGACATGGGTCAGCGGCCGAAAGGTCCCCTGTTCAAACCAGCTGTCCTGGATCAGCAGGATCGAGCCGTCGGAGCGATCCCACCTTTGGCGGATATGCATGGCGCGCTTGCCGTCGGGACCTCGCTCGAACGTCAGTTGCCGGGTCCAGATGTCGACCAGCTTGCGCGAGCCGTCGGCCTTCACGAGATAGCGCAAATAACGGTGCGTCGATGGACTAAGGAGCGATGCGCGGGCCAATCTTGGGCCGACGGCGAGATGGACGACGTCGGCGATCGCAGGCGAGGAAAGCAGGAGCGTGATCGCGCCGATCCCGATCATCCCCTTGCTCATGGTCGCTCGCGGCGTCAATCGTCACCTCCACTGTCGAATTTACCCGCACGATAAAGCAAGGTGCGGGCGGCGGTGCCAGCCGGTCCATCGAACCGCCGCGTCGGTTGATCGAAAAACAGTGCTATTCGTACCTACAAGAGCAATCCGATTCCAATCTCGGGCAATTGCGCTGGGAAAATAACGGGCGGGCTCCACAATTCGGGAACCTTGCCGATGAGGAAGTCTGCTTTTCCCGCGCCGATCGCGTTCGCGACTCGGTGAACGTCACCAGACCCTGCAGACATTGCCGTCGGAGCGCCGCATCGGCGAGCCTCGCATGCAGCCGAATGCCTCTCCGAACTCGGGCAGGTTCGAGAGCGGACCATTGACTCGATATTCGGGCAGCGAGTGCGGGTCGCCCTCAGCAATCTTGCGCTGGAATTGCGCAGTCTCGGCTGCGCACGAATTTTGCGCATATTTGTAGAAGAAGCGCTGGGCAGGCGTCATTCCGCTCGAGTCAGGCAGGTTTAGCCGCGGCCCGAGCCTTGCGGCGAGTGCCTCATATGCCAGCCGTAGCCCCCCGAGGTCGGCAACATTCTCATTGTAGGTTTGCGATCCCGGCGCCTTGACGCCAGCTAGCCCGGGATAGCTGTCAGCCTGTTGGATGACGCACTGGCGCTGCCTGTCCCAGGCTAAGAGATCGGCCCTCGACCAGATCTCTCTTTCCCGGCCGCGCGCATCGAAGCCGTGGTCTTCGGCGACATGGACGAACTCATGCGCGAACACCGAACCAAATGTTCCATAATTGGCTTCGAGGCTGGCATCGGAATTGAATGTCGGAGAGGCGAGGAAGGCGGCGGTCATGATCAGCGAGTTGGAGCTCGAATCCGGGTAGCCATTGGGAATGACGAGGCGGGCGGCGGCCATTCCCGTGCCGACCCAGGGCGTCACGATCATGTCCCAATCGAGCCTCGAGCGCCTCTTGTTCGCCCGCCGCCACGCGCGCTGCGCCTCGAAGCTTCGTGCTTCAAGCACGTTGCGAAGAAACGCCGTGCGGCTGAGCGGAAACTTTCCGACGGCCGGCCAGTGATCGGGAAAGCCGATCTTAAGATCGGTGGCCCGAAGCTTTTCTGCGAGATGCTGGCGCCCCGTGGGCGAAAGCCAGCGGGCATGAGAAACCGAAGCGACGATCTGGTCGCGTATGGTCTCCGACATTCGCCTCGCCTCCTCGCGCGTCGGCTTGCCGAGGATCCGCTTGGAATATTGGCGCGAGAACTCGACGCCCATGGCTCGAACCGTCGCTTCGCGGCAGGCCTTCGCCCGGTCCCCAAGATCTACCCGAAGCGCAGGCGGGAGGTCGCCGAAAGCCTCGTTGAAAGGCTTGGGCAGCTCGCCTCGGAGCGAGAATAGAAACGCCCAGCTTAGATAGTCGCGGATCTCGGCGGCCGGCCGATCGGCGAGCGTCCGGCTGACGGCAGCCAGATAGTCAGGGGAGTCGAGATTGACCCTTCGATCCGGCCGCGCTCCGACGAGCTTGAAATAGCCTTGCCAGTCGATCGCCGGAGCGATTTTCTGGAGCTGCTTTAATGTGCGAAGGTTCTCATGATCTGAAGGTTTGGCGCTCGTGTTGCGGTGCTTGCGCAAGCTGGTGACGACATCGGCTACGCTAGCGGCCGCCGCCTTGGCGTCGGCTGGCGACCAGCCCGAGGCCATGAAGGTTCGTTCGACGATGTCGCGGTCCTGCCACAAGTTGCTGCTCCTGAGTTCGCCCCGATAGCGGGTCAGATCGTGCGGATCGGGCGTCCCGCTGTAGGCGAACAATGGGTCGGCCCCCATTTGAGCAAGGTTGCGGATCATCGATTGAATGTCGCCGCGCGATCGCGTTGCCCCGATGCGCTGAAGCCACTCTTTTACGATCACTCCATTTGACGGGTCATCCCGGGTGCAGGACCCATAAAAGGCCTTGAGTCGGCCAAGCTCGGAATCCGCTCTCGCTGGAACAGAAAAAAGCGTCGCGAGCTTTGCTTCGAGCCCGACCTCGAACTGTTCGCCATTCAGGCTGTTTTCGGGTCTTTGCGGAGTGAGAACCGTCTTTGCGAGAAAGCCGCCGCATGCCCGCTGATAGAAGTTGCTGCAGGCATCGGCGCTAAAGTCGATGGCCGAGAGATCGACGCCGGAAGGAGCACCGCGCGATTGGAGAGCGGCGCCGGATGCCGGACGCCTGTTGTTGGACAGGCTCGCCTGCGAGATTGCTGCGCCAAAAAGTGCGACTGCAACTGCAGCAAAGATGGCTGACCGCATCGACATTCCTCTGCCATGAACGCTTGCTGGATTTCACTCCGGAACAGCCGAGCGAGCGAAGCCTCGCCAAGATCGTGCTCTCCGGCAGCACGTACGGTGCTATTCGTACCTTCTCTGGAAATTTTTGAAAAGCGCTTCAATCGTTTTTTCGTTCTTTTAAAGTCCAGTTCGCCCGGAAGGCCTCGTTGATGCGCTTTGAGCGGCAAGCGGCGATCCGGATTTCGCGCTTCAGGCCTTGCACAAGATGGCCCTCGTGGACGAGGAGCTTGCAAGGGCTCTAGAGACGCATTCCGAACAATTGCTCAAAGGCGCGCTTGCCGGCGTGGGTTACAGTGACGGCGCGGCTATCCCTTTTCCGTTCGGTCCAGCCAGCTTCGAAGCAACGAAGCGTGAGAGCGGCGCCAAGGCCTCCACCGATGTGCCAACGCCGCTCGCTCCAGTCGAGACAGGGCCTGCAAAGGGGCCGGCGCGAGGCTTTGCGCTCCTCGATTGAAACTCCGAGCTCCAACAGGAAGGCCATTCCGGCATCGGTCACAAGGCCTCCGTCGTCACCAAGGACGACAAGCTCGCGACTCGCGAGGCTGTCTGCGATCGCAACGCCGAGCTTGCCGGCAAAATGGTCGTAGCAGGTCCGCGCCCTCGCCATTTCCTCGCTGCACCGCGACTTGGGCCGATACCGTGGGGGCCCGTCGCCTGCGAGCACCATCAGCTCTTCGAGCACGCGCGCGACCGCCGGGGAGGCGAGTTTGAAATAGCGGTGCCGCCCGCTCGAGATCACCGAGAGCAGACGGCCGTCGACAAGCTTTGAGAGATGCCCGCTGGCGGTTGACGGAGCGACTCTTGCCGCAAGGCCAAGCTCGGTCGCGCTGAGCGCCCGCCCATCCATCAAAGCGGCGAGCATGTTCGCTCGCGCGGGATCGCCGATCAAGGATGCCGATTCGGCAATGTAGGGGCCATCCGACATTTGCCGACGGTCATAGGCATTGGGGAAGCCCAAGTCTCGCGCTGACGTTTCGGCGAGCACCGAAACGATCCGCCGTGACAGGATTTAGATCGCGCCCGATCCTGTCGCCGACAAGGGATCGATTCATTGGAGAAGCGAGGATGTGGGGCATTTTGGCATTGGTTGCGCTTGCGGGCTCGTCGGCGCCAGCCGAGCAAATCGTCAAGCTTCGCGCGCCCGGCGAACCCACTCTTAATGTTCGCCACGTCGCCGGGCGCGGAATGAGCGTGGTCTACGTGCACGGCTCAACTTTCCCGTCGGCCCTGTCGATGAACTATCGAATGAACGGAAAATCATGGGCCGACGATCTCCATTCGCGCGGCTTTGACGTCTGGTCGTTCGATTTTGCAGGTTACGGCGGCTCGGACCGGCCGGCGTCGATGAAGGCCCCGAACCTTGCGCTCACCGATTTTCCAGCGAGGGCTCCGGAGGCCGCACGGGAAATCGAGCGGGTGATCCGGTTCATTGGCCTGAAGACGGGCCACAAGCGCGTTTCGATCATCGCGCATTCGTGGGGCACAATCGCCGCGGGCTATTTTGCCGGGGCGCATCCCGAGCTTGTCGACCGGCTGGTGCTCTTTGGCCCCGTCGCGCAACGCGCAGGCAAGGAAGATATGCCAATTTCGCCGAGCGAGCTCGTCACTGCGGCCGACCAGTGGGACAGCTTCCAGTCCGGTCTTCCAGCAGGACATCCTTCCTTGATTTCGAGACAGGATTTCGAGCCCTGGGTCAAAACCTATCTCGCGACCGATCCTTCAAGCGCTTCACGCTCGCCGCCGAGCGTCGAAGCGCCGGCGGGGCCGGACGCCGATTTCGCCGAGGCCTGGAGTGGCCGCCTGCCCTATGATCCGGCGCTGGTCGAGGCGCCGACGCTGATCGTGCACGGCGAGTGGGATCCAATCGCCCGCGACGCGGACGTCGCCTGGCTTGCGGCCGCCATGATCCAAGTGCCAGGCGGCGCTCGAGCGGTGAAGCTTCCGCGCGGCGCGCACCGGATGCTGCTCGAGGAGAACCGGCAGGCGTTGTTCAACACCGTTGCCAATTTCCTGAGCGCGCCCGCCAGCGAAAACGAATCTCGATGAGCTCCACGCCCTTAAAGCCAGGTCAGCAAAAGGCACGCGAAGGCTAAGCGCTCTCTCCACTTCGTAGAGCCTGGATGCACGCTTGCAGATGATGGGCCAAAGCCTGGCGAGGAGCACATTGACTTGGCGCTCTTCGTCCCGCTCGCGCAGCAAGGACTTTAGCCGACGCAATTCATCTTAGAAGGAAGCATCTTCATGATTGCCGTCATTTTTGAAGTCGTTCCGCGCGGCGGCCACAAAAACCATTATCTTGCGGTCGCCGCCGACCTCCGCGAGGAGCTCGAGGCGACTGAGGGTTTCATCTCCGTCGAGCGGTTCGAGAGCCTTTCGCGGCCCGAGAAGATCCTATCGCTTTCCTTGTGGCGGGACGAAGAGTCGGTCGCGCGCTGGCGCAGGACAGCCGAGCATTGCGATGCGCAGCTCGCCGGGTGCGCGCACATCCTGGAGGACTACCGGCTTCGGGTCGCGCGCGTGGTGCGCGAACATCAAATGACGGAACGCCCGCAGACTCCCGCTGCTGAATCGATCAAACTCCTGCGCGCCTGAGGATTCCAGTAAGGAGAGCGCGCCAGCAACTCCCGCTAGGGCGCATCGGCTTTCGCGATCGCTTCGCCGACCCGGTTCCAGGGCGTTGGACTCATATGCATTCCAATCATGGTGGCGGGCGCAATGCCGGCCTCGCGCACGGCGTCGGTCACTTCCTGGAGATATTCTGGGAACAGCAGCGATCCGCCGGGCCCGAGCGGCTGAACCAATTCGGCGGTATGGAGGATATGATGGTGGGGGAAATAGACCATCAGCATCTGCCCGGAAGCCTTTCGGACCGGAAGCAACAACAGCTCATTGTCGCCGCTGCCCAGCCTCATCGGGGCCGACACGGGAACGATCGCTCCTTTGCGGCCGCTATTCGCGAACGCGTCCGGCGCGAGCCGGTGCGGCGCATCGAGGAGAGCGCGCACGACTCCGGCATTGCGATCGAGCGCATAGATTGGAATTTGCCGCGCCGCATATTCGCGCAAGCCCGCGGTATGCCAGAAATAATTGGTGGTGGTGATCACCGCCTTGATGGGAAGGCCTGGAAAGCGGCGGGCCGCGTCAGCCATGACCTTGGCGCTATAGCCGTTGGAGATCGGCGCATCGATAATGACGATCCCGTCGTTCTGGCGAACCAGGGTGCTGTACCAACTGCCCGGAATCTGGATGACGCCCGGTGCGATTTCCAAGATCGGGCGGGCCGGGTCTCCAAGCGGGAGCTCGTCGACGTTTCGGCGGCCTGGGAGCGACAGCTCCGAGCCCGCTTTCGGTTCGGGCGTCATCAGCTTTTGATCGAGCGGCACATCCAATTTTGAATCGAGCACGCTGGTCGTCTCGAGCGCATTGCCGTTGCGGCTTGTGTCCCACTGGGTCGGAAAGCGAATGCCCTGGACAAGTGTCCAGTTCATCCACTCGGTCCGATCGACAAGATCGCCCCGCGAGCCCCAGGCAATGCTGCCCGGAAGGGTGACCAAAGATTCCACGGCAACCGGCAGCCGCTGATCGCGCGAAATGAAGAGCTTCACGGCAATGCCGTGGAACGTAAAACCGAGGACGTCCGCCGGTGCAAGATGCACTTTGTCCATGCCGAGCAAGTGCAGATCGGGCGACGCCCTGGCGATGAGCAGGGCGCGCACCGGATTGGCAAGCTCCCAATCTGGTGGAGCAACGTCGACCCTGGCGGGCGCCGCAATTCCATCCGTGCTCGCCGAGGTCTGCACCAGGTCCGGCGTTGAAAGAATGTTGCTTGCGATTCTTTCTCCGGTCGCCGAGACGACAGCCGAAGACTCCAGCCGCCGCTCGCCGGCCAAATCCTCGATCCACTCGGTATCTGAATAATCGAGTATCCACGGCGGGGAATCCGAGTGATCGGTGTCAGTCAAATGGCTGATCGCGTTGCGGACCTTGAGGTCCATGCTCTTGAGGGCGGAAAGATCGCGGCCGCGCTGGACGACGGCGATCGACTGTTCGATTATTCCGCGCGCTGATGACTGGGAAGCGCTGCCCTGCGCCAATGCGCCCGGCGCTTCTGCAAGCAGCATGATTGCAGAAGCGCAGCTCAACAAACTTGGCGCGCGCTTGGCCATGTACATCCTTTCTTCGAAAAATGAATTGACGCAGATCGAGAAAAAGACCTGCCTGGTGCCGTTCGTCGCGAGCCTGTCGAGGAGGGGCAAGTCAATGCGCGCCGCGCCCGGGTTTGAGGCATCATCTACAAGCGAGCATGCAGGCTCTACCAAGCGCAAGTTGCGCGTTCGCGCCGAAGATGATTTTCAGTCTTGGATCATCCTTTCACGGACGTTCGCCCAAAAGAGCCTCTAGAACCACTCGAGCGCCTCCTCGATGCCGTCGTAGATTGCGTCGAGATCTGCATCGTTGATGCAATAAGGGGGCATCACATAGATCGTGTTCCCGAGCGGTCGCACCAAAAGGTCCTTGGAGCGGAAGTGGGCAAGGAGCCCCGGGCTGCGCGCCGAAAGATAGCTGCTTTTCGCCTCTCCAAGTTCGCAGGCGGTAATGGTTCCAATCTGGCGGACATTGCGGGCCTTGTTGAGCCGCCCTGTTTGAAGCTCCTGGCGCTGCTGCAAGGAAAGGATGCGCTCGGCAACCGGCTCGTCGTGCCAGACTTGCAGGTTGGCAAGCGCCGCGGCGCAAGCGATCGGATTTGCCGTATAGCTGCTCGAGTGGAAGAACTGGCGGCGCCGGTTGAGCGAATAATGCGCGTCGTAGATGGCGGCCGTCGCCAAGGTGACGGCAAGAGGGAGAGCGCCGCCGGTCAGGCCTTTTGAAAGGCATAGAAGGTCGGGCACAATCGCCGCCTGCTCGCAAGCGAGGAGCGTTCCCGTCCGTCCCCACCCCGTCATGACTTCGTCGGCGATGAAGAGCACCCCCAGATTTGCGCACAAGCGGCGCAGTTCCCGAAGCGTCGCTGCGGAATAGATCCGCATTCCGCCCGCGCCCAGGATCAGGGGCTCGACGATCAGCGCTGCAGGCGAAGAGTCCCGGCACAGTTTCTCGAGCGCGTCGAGCGTCGCCTGCTCGCGGCCCTCGAAAGGAAAAGGAATGACATCGACATCGAACAGCAGCGGCGCATAAGGGCGGTTGAAAACGCCGCGAGCGCCGACCGACATGCCGCCGATCGTATCGCCATGATAACTGCCCTCAAGGACGATGATCCGGTGTCTTGGCTCGCCGCGGTTCAACCAATAACCGAGCGCCATCTTGAGCGCGACCTCGACGCTGGTCGAGCCGCTGTCCGAATAGAAAACATAGCGGAGCTCGCCGGGCATGATCTTCAGAAGCTCGCGCGCGAGCCTTTCGGCTGGCTCGTGGGTCCAGCCCGCAAAGATGATCTGGTCGAGCCGCTCGCTCTGATCGGCGATCGCCTGCATGATCGCCGGATGGCGATGGCCGTGAGTTGTCACCCACCAGGAGGAAATCGCATCGATGATGCGCCGCCCGTCCGCGGTAAACAGGGCAGCGCCCTCGGCACTTTCGACAAGCGGGATCGGCTCGGACAGGCCGTGCTGCGTGAAGGGATGCCAGACCGGAGAGCTCATCGAAAATCGTCCAGGCTGAAATTTTCGGCGAATGCGAGGCTGAGGCTGGCGCGGTCGAGCGGCTCGACGAGCGGCAAGCGTCCGAGGCATTTCACGCCCGATGCCGCGCAAATGATTTCCTCGCTGTCGCGAGCTTCATCGCCGACAAAGGCAATGCCGAGGATCGGAATCTTCCACAACCACAAGGCATGGATCGAGAGCAGGCTGTGATTGATGGTTCCAAGGCTTGTGCGCGCAACAAGAATCGTGGGCAGTTGCCAGCGTGCAGCAAGATCGGCGAAGAGGAAGTTGCGGGTGAGCGGAACGAGCAAGCCGCCAGCGCCCTCGATGACGAGCGGGTCGATGTCGGGCGGTATGATGCCATCGCAGGCGATCCTAGCGCCGTCGAGCTCGGCGGAACGGTGCGGCGAACAAGCCGATCCCAGCCGATAGGCTTCAGGGAGGATCTTTGCCGGCGGCAGGCCGGAGAGCGAAAGTATCCGATCGCTGTCGGTCAGTTCAAGATCGCCGGCCTGAACGGGCTTCCAATAAGAAGCGTGAAGGGCTCCTGCGAGCGCTGCGGCGAAGACCGTCTTTCCGACATTTGTGTCAGTGCCCGTGACAAAGATCTTCACGCGAGCGCCTCACCGAGAGCCGCAGCGAGCGCTGCAATGATTTGCCGATCCACGCTTAGCGTGATCGAGATGCGGAGCCGCGAGCTATGTTCGGGCACGGTCGGCGGACGGATTCCGCGCACGTCGAATCCGGCCTCTTGAAGCTTAAGCGCAATCATCATGGTCCGGCTGACGTCGCCGACAATCAGCGGAAGGATCTGGGTGCCGTGGCAAATTGCGCCGAGCGGCTCGAGGCAGTCGGCCGCGAAAGCGGCGAGGTCCTGGAGTTGCTGTTGCCGGTCCCGACCGTCCTTGAGGATCCTGAGCGCCGCTCGAACGCCTGCAGCCATCAATGGCGACGGCGCTGTCGAGAAAATGAAGGGCCGGCCTCGATTGATGAGAAAATCCCTGATGATCGTCGGGCAGCAGACGAGCGCTCCCTCGCAGCCGAGGGCCTTTCCGCAGGTTCTAACGGTAATCACATTCTCGAGCCCGTCCCTGCCTGCTGCGAGGCCGCGGCCGCCGCGTCCAAAGACTCCCGTCGCGTGCGCCTCATCGATGATGAGGAATGCCTCGAACTCGTCCGCAATCCATTGGAGTTCGCCCAAGGGAGCGATGTCGCCATCCATGCTGTAAAGGCTTTCGACCACGATCCAGGGGCGCCCGGTGCCTCCCTCGCGCCGCCAGGCGCGCAGCTCATCGGCAAAGGCCTGCGGCTCGTTGTGCCGCGCCACGCGGGCACCCGCTCGCGCCAAGCGAATGCCCTCGCGGCTGCTGGCATGAACCCGCTCGTCGTAGATGATGATGTCGCCGCGCTGCGGGAGCGTCGAGAGGAGCGCCGAGTTGGCGGCAAAGCCACTGCAAAAGAAAAGCGCGCATTCCGATCCGAAAAAACGGGCCGCTTCTTCCTCCAGCAATTCGTGCTCTGGGTGATTGCCCCGCAAGAGCCGCGAGGCTCCCGCGCCGACTGGAACACCGCGCGACAGCGCTTCGACGATCCCGATCTTGAGCTCGGCGCTCGATGCGAGCGCGAGATAATCGTTCGACGCGAAATCATGGCCTTGCGCGGCGACAAGGCGGCGCCGGCGCCCGGCATCATCGAGGGCATCGAGCTGATCCTGAAATACTAAGCTCGGCGAAGCGCCGTGCCTGGCGAACACCGACGATTATCGCGGCGGAGCCGCGGGTTGACCAAGCGGCGCGGCCGACAAGCCGAGCTTCTCGAACAGCTTAGAATCCTTCGACGATCCGCAATTCCGGGTCGTCAGGAGCCTGTCGCCGGTGAAGATGGAACTGGCGCCGGCAAGAAAGCATAAGGCCTGGCTGCTCTCGCTTAGGGATTCGCGGCCGGCTGACAGCCGGATCACCGATTGCGGCATGATCAGCCTGGCGACGGCGATGGTCCGGACGAACTCAAGCTCGTCCAGCCTATCGTCGGTTTGAAGCGCCTTGTCGCCAAGGCGCGTTCCTTGAACCGGGACCAGCGCATTGATGGGCACGGACTGCGGCGGCTCTGGCAGATTGGCGAGCGTTGCGAGCAGCTTCACTCGATCGCTGCGGGTTTCACCCATGCCGATGATACCGCCGCAGCAGACCGCCATGCCGGCGACTCGGACATGATCCAGAGTCTCGAGGCGCTCGCTATAACGGCGGGTGGTAACGACCTTCGGATAATGGTCTTCGGACGTGTCGAGATTATGGTTGTAGAAATCGAGGCCCGCACTGGCGAGCTGCCCGGCCTGGCGGGCGCTCAGCATGCCAAGGGTCATGCAGGTTTCTAGCCCCAGCGCCTTCACGCTTCCGATCATCTCGCAAAGGGCCGGCATGTCGCGGTCCTTGGGTTCGCGCCAGGCAGCGCCCATGCAAAAACGGGTGGACCCTGCGGCCTTCGCCTCCGACGCTGCCTTAATGACCTCGTCCCTGTTCAGCAGCTTTGCGGCCTTAACGCCTGAGGTGGCGAAGGCCGACTGGCTGCAATAGCCGCAATCTTCTTGGCAGCCTCCGGTCTTGATCGACAGCAAGGTCGAGAGCTGGATTTCGTTCGGCCGGTGCCATTGGCGATGGATTTGCTGGGCTTCCAACAGCAAGTCGAGGAGCGGCCGATCGAAGAATTCCGCTACCTTTTCGTTGGTCCAGCCTTTGTGATTCATCCTTGTTCTCAGCCTTTCGAATCGAGGTGACGGTTTGAGCCGGAGCGGTTTCAGATTCGCGCATGTCCTGCCGCTCGAGCATTGCCGGATCCTGAACCTGGCAGCGCCGCGCACGCTCTTGCCGTCGTGAACATATCCGGCTCGACGCGCACGCGGCTCAAATCCCTGGTACTTTTCGAACCAAATCAGGCGGTGCCGAAGTTGGAAATCAATGTCGAGTCGGTTTTTTGAGTTTAGCGAATCGAGGGCCCGGATTCGGCGCGTTCGGGCGTGGCCAAGGACCGCTAAAGCATGCGATGTGCATGCGCGATTAGGAAATCGCGCATCTCGAGGACGGCTGTGCGCCGCTCCGTCTCGGCGACCGCCACGAAATAGCTGTTCGCTTCGGTGACGATGTTCCTGAACGGGCGAACGAGCTTTCCTTCGGCGAGGAGCCGCGCAAACAAGACGGGCGAGAGGAGCGCGGCGCCGGCCCCGGCGAGCGCGGCACGCGCCGCCAGCTCCTGGCTGGAATAATCGGCAGTGAAGTGCAGCGGTGTAACGGGCGTTTGAAACTGGGCGAACCAGCCGCGCCATCTGCGGTCGGGGATGAGCGGCAAGCGCGCAAGTTCGGAAGGTCCATGAATTTCGCTTGCAAGGGCTGGCGAAAGCATCGGAGTCGCCTCACTCCCGAAGATTCTATGCGCCGTGATTCCCTTCCAGCTCCCCCGACCATGCCTCAGCGAGATGTCGAAGCTGCCCGCCGGCCGAAGCGAGTCCGAAGCGTCGACAAACACGTCGAGTGAGGGGTTCAGGCGATGGTATTCGGTAAGCGCGTTGGTGAGCCACCGAGTGGCGAGTGTCGGAACTGCCGAGATCAGGATTCTTCCGGGTTTCGGCCTGCAATCATCGACGGCCTGGCGAAGCTCCGCTACCGCTTCTCCGACGCGGGCTGCGAGCATCCTCGCGGCCGGGGTAGCGGCTATCTTCGGTCCCGTTCGAATGAACAGCTTGGTCCCCAGTTCCGCCTCGAGGTCCCGGATCCTGAGGCTGACGGCGGCAGCAGTGACGCCCAGCTCGCGCGCCGCCCGAGTCATGTTCTGATGGCGCACACATGCCTCGAGCACGCGGAGCGATTCGAGCGGCGGAAGTCGGGCGCGCATGCGGGTATATTAAGCCTCGCTTGAAATCATGGCCATCATTGTTCGTTTTGAGTGGAGCTTGGACGGACGATAGTTCACCGGCATGCCCAAGCTGTCGGTCACTGATGACCAGGCGTGACGCCTTGCAGCTATTGACCGGAGCCGCCGCAATGGCTGGAGCCAAGGTGCCTGCCATGGCCGTCTCTCGAACCGATGCCTTCAAGATCCGCTTCGATCCCAAGGCGACGCACGATCTCAGGCAGCGGCTTCGAACGACCCGCTGGGCCGATTCCATCGTCGGCAACTGGTCTCAGGGGACCGAGGCAAAGTTCCTCCGTGCGTTCATCGCCTATTGGCACGACCGTTATCATTGGGAGCGCAGGGTCGATGTCCTCAACACCTTCCCGCACTACCGCTCGAGCATTGAAGGCTTCGGCATTCATTTCCTTCACTTCCGCTCCCAGAAAAAAGACGCGACGCCGCTGCTGCTCATGAACGGCTGGCCCTCGAGCTTCGTCGAATATCTCCATCTTGCGCCGCTCCTGACGCAAGGAAATCCCGCTTTTCATATTGTCGTCCCCGCGCATCCGGGATTTGGCTTTTCGGACAAGCCGGCGCGCCCGTACCAGGTGGAACCGGCGGAACTCTATCCGGCGCTGATGCAGAGCATCGGCTATGACCGGTTCATCGCAGCCGGAACGGACATTGGCGCTGGAGTGGCAACGAGAATTGCGCTGAGGCATTCCGACCGTGTCATCGGAGTCCATGTCTGCGAAGCCTTGGAACGGCCGGCAAGGCCCGGCGATCCGCCGCCTTCTCCGGCCGAGATTGCCTATCACCAGCGCGATTCCATCTGGGATCAGGACGAAGGCGGTTACCAGGCGATTCAATCATCCAAGCCGCAAACGCTTGGCTTTGCGCTTGCCGATTCCCCGACTGGTCTTGCAAGCTGGATCCTCGAAAAATTCAGGGGCTGGTCGGATTGCGGCGGCGATCCCGCATCGGTGTTCCCGTTCGAGATGCTCGCCGACAATTTGACGATCTACTGGATGACCAACTCGATCGCATCGAGCCTTCGCTATTATTATGACGCAGCGCGGCTGCGGCCTCATTTGCGAAGCGACGATTATGTCCATGCCCCAACGGCCATCGCGATGTGGCCGCGGGACATCGGGGTCGCGCCGCGCGAGCTTGCCGAGCGACTTTATAATGTTCGGCGCTACACGCTCTTTCAGCGCGGCGGTCACTTCCCCGCCACGGAACAGCCCGAACTCTACGCCTCCGACCTGCGGGCCTTCGCTGCGAGCCTTGCCGAATGACCAAAGCCTCTCACGTGACAAATTTCGAGCGGGCGCGAACGAATAGTCGACCCTCGCTCGCCGCCTGCTCTGTGGATGTGAACGCGCCTGCAGCCCGGGCATTCGACCTGTTCACCGGGCAGATCGGCCGCTGGTGGCCGCTTGAATGCAAGGCCGGGGCGCATGGGGCTCGCGAAATATTCGTCGAGCCGCGGGCGAGCGGGCGAATTTACGAACGCAATTCCGATGGGCGGGAGGATCTTTGGGGGACGATCGCGGCCTGTGTTCCGGGGCGTACCATCATCGTCGACTGGAAGCTTGATTCTTCGTTCGTCCCCAATCCGAAGCTGATCACCGATCTTGAGATATTTTTTGCCGACAATAGGAAGGGCAGCTCGCATGTGACGATCGTGCACACACGGCTGGAGAATTTCGGGCCCGACCTTCAAGGCTCGAGCGAAGCGATGGCTTGCCGGTGGCGGCAAGTCCTCGACGCGTTCCAATGCTTCGCGAAGCTGAGTTGCAACCGGTTCACGCTCGACCCGGCGTTCGGCCGCCGCGACGCGGATCGCCCGGCGGGATTATATTGATGCGCGCTCAATTGAACGCGCCTTAGGGGTCGAAGTCGGCGCCATCGCGCCCGGGCAACAGAGCGTTCGGCCATTGAAGCGGCGATGGACTTTGGCCTGCGCACGTCAGTTTCAAGACGGCGGAGCAAGCGTTGATTCTCGAACAAAAATAGTTCTGTACTGATCGGTCCATAATGTCTAGGAAGCGCATGTTGCGGATTGGGAAGGAGCCTTAGGTCATGCGGCTGGAGGCCTTTGCGATCGAGCAACAGACAATTGCGGGCGCGCCTGCAGCAGACCGACGGGAATTCACCAATGTTCAGCCCAAACCCAAACCAAGCCACGCTGTTCGATCCAATTGGGCTTGGTCCGCTCATGTTGCGCAACAGGATCGTGATGGCGCCAATGACGCGCAACCGCGCCGGGGATCAAAATGCGGCGCAGCCGATCATGGCAGAATATTATCGGCAGCGCGCGAGCGCAGGGCTGATCATTACCGAGGCTTCGCAGGTATCTCGCCAAGGTACAGGCTATCTCAACACCCCTGGCTGTTACAGCGATGCGCAGGTTGAGGGATGGCGCAAAGTGACCGACGCGGTCCATTCCGAGGGCGGCCGGATCTTCCTTCAGCTGTGGCACGTCGGAAGAATTTCGCATCCGAGCTTCCAGGAGGAATCGGCGGCGCCAGTCGCGCCCTCGGCAGTTTTGCCCAAAGGCGAAGTTTTGACCGCCGGTGGCCTTCTTCCCTATGTCACGCCGCGAGCGCTGGAGATTGACGAAATCCCCGGAATTATCGCCCAGTTCAAGCATGGCGCCGCGCAAGCGCAAGCGGCCGGCTTCGACGGCGTCGAGCTGCATGCGGCGAACGGCTATCTGATCGACCAGTTCATCCGCGACGGCACGAACAAGAGGACGGATATTTACGGCGGGCTTCCGGAGAACCGCGGGCGTCTCCTTCGCGAGATTATCGAATCGGTTGCCGGTCTTTGGGGTTCCGAGCGGGTCGGCGTTCGCCTCTCTCCCGCAAGCAGCTTCAATGACATGAGCGACAGCGATCCGCATTCGACCTTCGGTTACCTTGCCGAAATGCTGTCGGAGTGCGGCCTTGCCTACCTCCATGTGGTGGAGGAATCTTCGGCATCCTCGTTCGACTGGGGGCCGATCCGCCGCGCCTACCGCGGCATCTATATGGCCAATGGCGGCTACGACCGCTCGAGCGCGACGAGCGCGCTGGCGCTGGGAAATGCCGATCTCATCTCGTTCGGAAAGCCGTTCATCAGCAATCCGGACCTTGTCGGACGGCTGCGCAATGGAGTTTCGCTCAGCCCCGGCGACCGAAGCAGCTTCTATGGCGGCGACGAGCGCGGCTATACGGACTATCCTGCGCTGGAGTTCCTCAATTGAGCGGCATCGCACCCGGGCCGGCGCACCGGCGGCGAAGAAGGAAAGTGTAGATGGCCCGCCCACGAGAGTTCGACGAAGGTGAAGCGATCGGGCATGCCCTGAATGAGTTCTGGCGCCACGGATACGAAGCGACCTCGCTCGAGCGGCTGCTCGCCGCGACCCAAATCAGCAAGAGCAGCTTTTATCATTCGTTCGGCAGCAAGGCGGAGCTGTTCGCCGCCGCGCTCGAGATCTACCAGGATGGCCAGCTATCCGAAATCGGCGAGTGCCTCTCGGGTGAGGCCGATCCCAGGCGCGCGCTAAAGCAATTGATCGCGACGTTCACGCGCCCAGCAGCAGGCGAGGAAAAAGCATGGGGCTGTCTCACCTGTAACACGGCTGTGGAGCTCGCTCCGCATGACCCCGCGATCGCGAAGCTTGTCGGGGACCACCACCGACGGCTGGAGAAGATATTCGCAAAGGCGTTTGAACGGGCGCAGAAGGCTAAGCTTATGGCGCACACCCATGATTCGCGTGCGCTCGCGTCATTCATGGTTGCGGCTCTTAGCGGGCTCCAGGTGCTCGTCCGCGCCGGGGCGGACCGACGGCGCATCGATGCGGCGGCAAATATTGCGCTCGCGGCGCTTCAATAGTGAATGCAGATCGACTTTTTCCCGCGCGCGAGTGCGTGCGCGAACCCCCGATCAAACGATCGACAAGACGAGAGGACCAATGACGCGCACTTTCGCACATGCTGCTTTGTCTACTCATGATTGTTGTGGAGAAGCTTCGATCTGCATTCCAATGAAGACAAGCCGACGCAGCGAGCTGGTCGTTCGAGCGATCTTTCTGCTGGCGGCGAGCGCCATCGCAGTTCCGGCACAAGCGTCTTCAAACCATGACGCTCCACTTCTTACGGACGGATTTAAAGCGCTTGAGGGCGAGTGGCAGTGCGACGGCCACTTCATTTCCAGCGGCAAACCCTTGTCGTCGCAGATCAGCTTTCGGGCCGACGCCCGAACCGCGGCGCTCATTGTACGGCACGACGATCGGCCGCCGGGCCAGTATCACGCGCTTGAGCTTTGGACCGCAGGCAATCCGCGCCAGGGATTTCGCGCCACCCTCGTTGATGCCTTTGGCGGTACGCGCTGGTTTCAGTCTCCTGGGTGGGATGGGGCAACCCTTGTCTGGACCAGGTATGACAATGGGAAGCCTGCCGAGCAATTTGCCTACGAAATCCCAAAGCCCGGCCGGCTGAAGATAGACTGGTCGGTCAGCCGCGAGAACGGACCGATGGTCCTTGGAGATACGCTCGATTGTGCAAGAAGCGCACCGGGGCCCTGATCCTGGCGCCGCCAATCTCGACGCGCTCCTGCAAGGCGCCCCGACCCCGTTCCTGAATCAATGGCTCTGATGGCGCCAAGCGAACATAAGCGCTGCGCCAGCCTCACGATTCGAGCGTCGAGGGCGGATCCGACGCCAAGCGAGACCACAACATGGCATCTTCGGTTCGTCCGAGCTTCCAGACGCGCTGGCGAAGGCAGCCTTCGAAATGAAAGCCGCATCTGGCCATTACGCGCCCCGACGCAAGGTTGCGGGCCATATGATAGGCATAGAGCCGGTTGAGCCGGTGCTTGTCGAACGCGATCCTGGTCAGCTGCAGAAGCGCCGAAGACGCGCAGCCTCGTCCCCAGGCGGCTGGTCGAAGCCAGAAACTGACCTCCGCCTGGCGATGCTCCAAATCGATGTCGCGAAGCTCGGCCGCACCGATCAGCGAACCGTCCTCTTCATCGCCGATAAGATAGGCATCGACATCGGAGCGCTCGCGGTCGCACGCGATCCAATCTTGTGCATCTTCAAGTCGAAAAGGGCTCGGCAAGGAGATCATGGTGTCGGCGATTGCAGGATGGTTTGCGGCCACCGCGAGGCGCCGCGCGTCGACGTGCATTGGCTTTCGCAAACTAATCAAGGCGGCGTTTCCGGCTCGGGCGACAGGCGGCAAGTGGATGGTTTGTTACCGTGAAACCTGTTAGAAGGTAACCAGCGGGATGGTCAAGAAGCACGTTCGAAAGATCCCCTTGAGCGCCCGCGATGCCGGACGGCATATGTTTTTAGATCACTCCCGAGGCCGGATACTTCGCTTGCGGTCGGAATATTGCAGGGAGAAAGAAGCTTTGCGCAAATCTTCATTGGGTCCGGCAGGCATGGGCTTGCCTTCGATGATCATTGCAGCTCTTGCAGCTTCGGCTTGTCTTTCGGGCTCGGCAACAGCGGACGACTGGCCGGCATATGGCCGAGACCAGCAGGGGACGCGCTTTTCGCCGCTCCGGCAGATCACGCCCAACAATGTCGCGAGCCTCAAGCCTGCATGGGTGTTCCATACCGGCGACATCGCGCGGGGCACGACCAACGGGATTCGCAGCGGTTTTGAATCGACTCCGCTCGTGATCGGTGGGCGTCTTTATCTGACGACTCCCTACAACCGGATCGTCGCGCTCGATGCGAGGACGGGAAAGAAGCTGTGGTCGTTCGACCCGAAGATCGACCGTACGCAACCTTATGGCGACGGGCTCATCAATCGCGGCGTTGCAGCCTACGAGGTTCCGCATTCCATGGGCGCCTGCTCGCTTCGCGTGTTCGAAGCGACCCTCGAGGCGCGGCTGATCGCGGTCGACGGATTGACGGGCCGGCCTTGCGGCGGCTTCGGATCCGGGGGATCGGTCGATCTTCGAAGCGTCGGCAATTACCGCCCTGGTTGGTATCACATGACCTCACCGCCGATCGTGATGGACGGTGTTGTGATCGTCGGCTCGGCGATCGACGACAATGCGCGCGCGGACATGCCTGCCGGCGTCGTTCGGGGCTATGACGCAATCACCGGAAAGCTGATCTGGAAATGGGACCCGCTGCAGGTTCCCAAAGGCGTCTCGCCCGAACGTTGGCGCACCGGCGCGGGCAACGCATGGTCGATCATCAGCGGAGA
The DNA here is from genome assembly GCA_025450755.1 of Sphingomicrobium sp. Taxonomy (GTDB): domain Bacteria; phylum Pseudomonadota; class Alphaproteobacteria; order Sphingomonadales; family Sphingomonadaceae; genus Sphingomicrobium. The sequence goes on from JANWLR010000019.1 coordinate 24,302, forward strand.
TCCGGCGCGCCACCTCATCTATGTTCCGACGGGAAGCGCCAGCCCTGATTATTACGGGGGCCTTCGCGCCGGCGACAACAAATGGGCAAATTCGGTGGTCGCCCTGCGCCCGAGGACGGGCGCGCTGGTCTGGGGCTTCCAGCTCGTCCACCACGACCTTTGGGATTATGACACCGCGGCGCCGCCGCTGATCACGCACCTGACGCTGCATGGCCGCAAGGTCCCGGCGCTGTTTGTCGGGAACAAGACGGGCATGATCTACGTGCTCGATCCCGGCACTGGAAAACCGTTGATTCCGATCAAAGAGCGGCCCGTGCCGCCAAGCGCCGTTCCTGGCGAGCAGGCCTCGAAGACGCAGCCTTTCCCTGCCAGTTCTCCACTAGCGCGCCAGGAGCTGCGGCCGGAGGATGCCTGGGGGCCCAATCCAGAGGACCGCGATGCGTGCCGCCGGATCATCGCCGAGGTCACCGGAACGTCCCTGTTCTCGCCGCCGAGCCTCAAAGGCTCGCTCGAGGTTCCCGGCGCCTTCGGCGGCATCAATTGGAGCGGCTTTGCATGGGACGCGGTGCACGAGCGCCTCATCGTTGCGAGCTCCAACCTTCCGTTCAAGGTGCAGTTGATACCCGCCGCCAAGTTCAAGGCCGGGGACCGTGGGAATTTTCGCGCGGCGGTCGCTCCGCAGGAAGGGACGCCCTACGCCATGGCGCGAGCGCCGTTGCTGGGTCCATCGGGCCTTCCCTGCTCGCCGCCGCCTTGGGGTGAGCTCGTTGCGTTCGAACCAGCTTCCGGACGTATTGCCTGGCGCCGGCGCATCGGCTCGATGAGGGATGTGTTCCACGGCGCAATCCGCGGAACGGAAGGTTCAGTGATCCTTGGAGGACCGATCGTGACTGCAGGTGGACTTGTCTTTGCGGGCGGAACGATGGACCATCGCATCCATGCCCTGTCCGCTGAAACGGGCGAGGAGCTCTGGTCTGCGGATCTCCCCGCGAGCGCTCATGCCCAACCGATCACCTATGAAGTGGGCGGCAGGCAGTTCGTCGTCATCTCCGCCGGCGGCTCTGCAAAGGTCGACCAGGAGGATCTTTCGGACGCAGTGGTCGCATTTGCGCTGGAAGGCGGAAAGTCGAGGCGAGCACAGCATTGACGGCGCCGGAGAAGATCCGTGGCAAAGAGAGCTCGCCGGATCTTTGCAAAGAGCGTCATTCGCACGAATGGGAAGCACGCAAGATCCCGGTCTCCTTGCACATCGACCTTATGAAGCGGGACCTCGGGTCGAAGATCGAGTTCCATACGCTGATGTGGTTCGAATGGCTTGACTCAATCATCGCCTTCATGGGCGAAGATTTCAGTCTCGGCCAATGTGCCCGCCAACGCACGCGCCGCGCTCAGCCGTTTCGACGGGCGCCTTACGCATTTCAAGGTGATTGAACGGCGCGAGCAGTAGCCGCCGATGCGATCTTGAAGGGGGGCCGCGATTTTCAAGGAACGACCGCCGCGGATTTGCGGCGCTGCCGCAGGCGCCGCATCTTGCTGCGGCTTCCGCAAACGCCCATCGAGCACCAGATTTTGGTCGCGCTTTTCGAGGCGTCATAGAATGACGCACTGCAGGATGGATCGCGGCACAGCTTGAAGCGATGCCAGACGCCGGCGGTCATGGCATCCAGAACCATGATGAGCAGAGCGGCAATGGGGCCGGCCACCGATCGCCCGCACGAGGCCAGAGCGACCCCGCCTGATGTCGAGACCTTCGGCCGAATCTCAAGCTCGTCAATGAGCTCATTGACGGTCCGAATGGCTTTGGCGTCGGGCAGTGCACCATTGTTGGCCAGCTCGAGCTGCCGAAGGGCGCCCTGCAAGACGAGCGCCTTCTCATAGGCGCGCCGAGCAGCCCTATCGCTCGAAGCAAGCCCCCATTTCTTCGCCCATTGTTCCCAGTCGCCGGAATCACGAAAGTCCCACCAAAGAAAGGATTCGAGCGTTACAAACGCCGGCGGCGTCCCGGGGCGATGCTCAGGCATAGCTTAGGGTTCCACAGCTTCGCTTGACACGCAATTGTTACCATCTACTGCATTCGACGGTAACATACCATCGGCTTCGCGACGACGAGCGAAGTTCGGCTGGTAACCTGCCTGTCTGCGGCACGATCATAACTCTGTCGTCCACAATAGGGTCCGATGAACATCAAACCCTTCCGTATCGCCGCCGCGCCCGAAACCCTTCGAGATCTGCACGCGCGACTGGATCTGACCCGCTGGAACGATGGGGTTGCCGCGGGCTGGTCGTACGGCACCGAAAGGTCATTGCTGCAGCTTCTCATTGGCCACTGGCGCACCGCCTATGATTGGCGCGAGCGCGAAGATGAGCTCAACAAGCTCCCGCATTTCCGAGCCGAAGTTGGCGGCTTTGGCGTGCATTTCCTGCATCACACGGGACGGGGTCCACAACCCTTCCCGTTGCTGCTGATGAACGGCTGGCCCTCGAGCTTTGTCGAATATCAGCACCTTGCACCCCGGCTTGCCGATCCGGGCGCGTTCGGCGGAGATTCAAATGATGCATTCGATGTCATCATTCCTGCCTTGCCGGGATACGGTTTCTCCGATCGGCCGAGCAAGCCGCAGCAAATCACATCCGAGAGCCTATTCTTCCGGCTGATGACCGAGGAGCTCGGTTATTCACGGTTCGGAATTGCCGGAACGGACATTGGGGCCGGCATTGCCGTTGAGCTTGGCCATCGCCACCCGGAAACCGTTGCAGGGATCCACGTCACCACGGTCGATGCGCCGTTCGGAGCGGGCTCGCCGCCATTGAGTGCGGCAGAGCTGGATTATCAAAAGCAGCGCGATCGCTGGAGAGCCGAAGAAGGAGCCTATAGCGCCCTTCAGCGTACCAAGCCGCAGACACTCGCTTTTGGACTTGCGGATTCGCCGGTCGGGTTGGCAAGTTGGATCGTCGAGAAATTCTACAGCTGGAGCGACTGCCACGGCGAGCTGCTGAGCGTCTTTTCGCTCGATACGCTGATCGATAATCTCATGATCTACTGGCTGACCGGCACGATCGGCTCATCCGTCCGTTATTATTACGAGAACCAGCAGCGCGAGCCGGTCTTCAAGCCTGGCGATCGGGTCAAGCCGCCCGCCGCGGTCCTGACCCTCCCCAAGGAACTCGCCCAGCCGCCGCGCGAATGGGCCGAGCGGCTGCTGAACGTCGAGCGCTATACCGCGCTCGATCGAGGCGGGCATTTCCCCGCCTGGGAGGTCCCCGAACTCTACGCCTCCGATTTGCAGGCCTTCTTCCGCCCGTTTCGCGGCTGAGCGGCCCTTGCCAATGGATGCTCCTGTCGCCAGCCGGTCGCGGCTTTTTGGAACGAGCCTCAATGCGGTCATCGCAGCTGCCGTTTGCATCCAGGCAGCCCAGGGGATCTTCGACATATGCTTGCCGTTGCGGGCGGAAAATGCCGGCCTCTCGGCAACGGCTTTCGGCTGGACGGGAGCAGCCCATGCGCTGGGGTTTCTCGCCGGGGCGTTTCTCGCTCCCGCAGCGCTTCGCCGTCTCGGCGCCTATCGGTTGCTTATCCTAGCGTGCCTCCTTGCAAGTCCGCTCGGCGGCCTCGGCTGGACGTCGTCGGAGGCCATCTGGCTCTTCATCAGGGTCGCCGGGGGCTTTTCGTTCGCGGTCATGTTCGCGGCGACCGACACCGCAGTCCTCGACACAGCGCCGGTCGGCGCACGATCCCGGGCGATCGGCATCTATGTGATGTTCGAACGGCTTGCGATGATGATCATGCCCTTTGCGTTCGCCGGCCGGCTCGCCGCCCCTCTTACTTTAGTTTATGGAACGGCCTGCCTGTGGGCCTCGCTTGGCCCCGGCCAAGTCCTCCGGCGAAGTCATCCTCCTGCCGCGCGTAGCGGCCTCAAGCCCTGGTCCACGATTCACGCCGCGTGGAGCATGGCACCGGCGGCGGTGATCTGCGCCTTC
>JANWLR010000020.1 GCA_025450755.1 Sphingomicrobium sp.
CCGGCGAAGGGGCGGCCCTTCGAAAAAACCTGCGCGGCGGGGACGAATCCCCGCCGGAGCGCGGGCCTAGATTACTTCGTGATCTTGCTGACAACCCCCGATCCGACGGTGCGGCCGCCTTCACGGATGGCGAAGCGCAGACCCGGATCCATGGCGATGGGAGCGATCAGCTTGACTCCGAGATTCACGTTGTCGCCCGGCATCACCATCTCGGTGCCCTCGGGGAGCTGCACCTCACCGGTGACGTCGGTCGTCCGGAAGTAGAACTGCGGACGATAGTTGGCGAAGAACGGCGTATGACGACCGCCCTCGTCCTTCGAAAGAACGTAAACTTCCGCCTGGAAGTCGGTGTGCGGAGTGATCGAGCCGGGCTTGGCCAGGACCTGGCCGCGCTCGACGTCCTCGCGGCCGACGCCGCGAAGCAGCGCACCGATGTTGTCGCCGGCCTGGCCCTGATCGAGCAGCTTGCGGAACATCTCGACGCCGGTGACGACGGTCTTCTGGGTGTCGCGAATGCCGACCACCTCGACCTCGTCGCCGACCTTGACGATGCCCGTCTCGACACGGCCGGTTACGACGGTCCCGCGGCCGGAAATCGAGAACACGTCCTCGATCGGCATCAGGAACGGCTTGTCGAGCGGACGCTCGGGGGTCGGAATCCACTCATCAACTGCGTCCATCAGCTTCAGGATCGCATTCTTGCCGATCTCGTCATTATTGCCCTCGAGCGCAGCGAGCGCCGAGCCCGCGACGATCGGGATGTTGTCGCCGTCGAAGTCGCGCTTGGAAAGCTCCTCACGGATCTCGAGCTCGACGAGCTCCAGAAGCTCCGGATCGTCGACCTGGTCGACCTTGTTCAGAAATACAACCATCGTCGGGACGCCGACCTGCTTGGCGAGCAGGATGTGCTCCTTGGTTTGCGGCATCGGGCCATCGGCCGCAGAAACGACTAGGATCGCGCCGTCCATCTGGGCGGCGCCGGTGATCATGTTCTTCACATAGTCGGCGTGGCCCGGACAATCGACGTGCGCATAGTGGCGCTTGTCGGTCTCATACTCGACGTGAGCCGTCGAAATCGTGATTCCGCGCTCGCGCTCTTCCGGCGCCTTGTCGATGTTCGCATAATCGGTGAACTCGGCCTGGCCCTTTTCGGCCAAAACCTTCGTAATCGCCGCCGTCAGCGACGTCTTGCCGTGGTCGACGTGGCCAATGGTCCCGATGTTCACGTGCGGCTTATTCCGCTGGAATTTAGCTTTCGCCATTTTACGCCTCTTCTTTTCTAGAAATTCGGGCGGCCCGCCCTCATCGCGGACGCGCCCATAACCACTAATTTGCGCTTACGCTAGCTTCGCCTTCACCTCGTCGGCGACGTTCTGCGGCACTTCGTCATAGTGCGAGAACTGCATCGTGTACTGAGCACGTCCCTGAGTGAAGGACCTCAGCTGGTTGACGTAGCCGAACATGTTGGCGAGCGGCACCATGGCCTCGACCACCTGCGCGTTGCCGCGGCTGTCGGTACCCTGGATCTGGCCTCGGCGGCTGTTGATGTCGCCGATGACGTCACCAAGATAATCCTCCGGAGTTACAACCTCGACCTTCATGATCGGCTCGAGGATCTTGATTCCAGCCTTCTGCGCGGCTTCGCGCATCGCGCCGCGACCGGTGATTTCGAATGCCAGAGCGGACGAGTCGACGTCGTGATACTTGCCGTCCAGCAGATGCACCGCAAAGTCGACGATCGGGAAGCCAATCAGCGAGCCCGTCTCGGCGGTCTCCCTCATGCCCTTCTCGACCGACGGGATATATTCGCGCGGGATGTTGCCACCCTTGATCTCGTCGATGAACTGGAAGCCCGATCCGCGCTCGCCAGGGACGACCTTGACCTTCACTTCGCCGAACTGGCCCGAGCCGCCCGACTGCTTCTTATGGGTGTAGGTGAGCTCGACCGGCTTTCCGAGATATTCGCGATAGGCGACCTGCGGAGCGCCGACATTGGCCTCGACCTTGAACTCGCGCTTCATTCGATCAACGAGGATCTCGAGGTGGAGCTCGCCCATCCCCTTGATGATTGTCTGGCCTGACTCATGATCGGTGGTCACTCGAAAGCTCGGGTCCTCGGCGGCGAGGCGATTGAGGGCAATGCCCATCTTCTCCTGGTCCGCCTTGGTCTTGGGTTCGACGGCGACCTCGATAACCGGGTCCGGGAATTCCATGCGCTCGAGAATGATCGGCTTGTTGGGATCGCAAAGAGTATCGCCGGTCGTGGTCTCCTTGAGTCCGGCAATCGCAACGATGTCGCCCGCATAAGCCGTATCGATGTCCTCGCGGTTGTTCGCATGCATCAGCAGCATGCGCCCGATCTTTTCCTTCTTGTCCTTCACCGAGTTGCTGACAGTGCCCTTCTCGAGCTTGCCCGAGTAGATTCGTGCGAACGTGAGCGAACCGACAAACGGGTCGTTCATGATCTTGAAGGCCAGCGCCGAAAACGGAGCCGTATCCGAAGCTTCGCGGGTTGCCTCAGCGTCGGTATCCGGATTAATGCCCTCGACCGGCGGAATGTCGAGCGGGCTTGGAAGATAATCCACCACAGCGTCAAGCAACGGCTGGACGCCCTTGTTCTTGAACGCCGACCCGCAGAGCACCGGCACGAACGAGAAATTGAGCGTGCCCTTGCGAATGAGCTTCTTGAGCGTCGCGACGTCGGGCTCATTACCCTCGAGATAGGCCTCCATTATGGCGTCGTCCTGTTCGACGGCCATTTCGATCAGCTCCATCCGGGCAGCCGCAGCGGCGTCCTTTAGATCGTCGGGAATGTCTTTGAACTCGAACTTCGCACCGAGGCTCTCGTCGAGCCAGATGATCGCCCGATTCTCGACGAGATCGACCAATCCCTTGAAGCTGCTCTCGATTCCGATCGGCAGGTAGAGAACCAGCGGACGCGCGCCCAGGCGGTCCTTGATCATTCCGACGCACATCTCGAAGTTCGCACCGGTACGGTCGAGCTTGTTGACGAAGCACATGCGCGGAACGTTGTACTTCTCGGCTTGCCGCCACACGGTTTCCGACTGCGGCTCGACGCCGGCAACGCCGTCGAAACACGCAACCGCACCGTCGAGCACGCGCAGCGACCGCTCGACCTCGATGGTGAAGTCAACGTGGCCCGGCGTGTCGATGATGTTGATTCGGTGCTCTTCACCCTTGCCTTCTTCGGCGCGCCAGAAGCAGGTCGTCGCCGCCGAGGTGATCGTGATCCCGCGCTCCTGTTCCTGCTCCATCCAGTCCATGGTGGCGGTGCCCTCATGGACCTCGCCGATCTTGTAGGACTTGCCGGTGTAATAGAGGATGCGCTCGGTCGTCGTCGTCTTGCCGGCGTCGATATGTGCCATGATGCCGATGTTGCGGTAACGTTCGAGCGGATGGCTGCGGGCCATTTTAGGTGCTTCCTTGGCGATGTGGGGAGCCAGCGGATCCGGCTTCCCCAGATATAGGTACGAAAACTACCAGCGGTAGTGCGAGAAGGCGCGATTCGCTTCGGCCATGCGGTGCGTGTCTTCACGCTTCTTCACGGCATTGCCGCGGTTCTGCGAGGCGTCCATGAGCTCGCCCGAAAGCCGGCCTGACATGGTCTTCTCCGAACGGGCGCGAGCGGCCGATATCAGCCAGCGGATTGCCAGCGCCTGGGCGCGCTCGGGACGAACCTCGACGGGCACCTGATAGGTCGCACCGCCAACCCGGCGGGAGCGAACTTCAATCCCCGGCTTCACATTGTTGAGGGCGTCATGGAAGATACGGATCGGATCCTGCTTCAGACGCGCTTCGACATTGTCGAGAGCGCCATAGACGATGCCTTCGGCAACCGATTTCTTTCCATCGAGCATGACTGAATTCATGAACTTCGAGAGCACGATATCCCCGAATTTCGGATCGGGGAGAATTTCGCGCTTCTCGGGACGGCGACGACGAGCCATTGGACTATTCCTTTTCTCTCTTCAGCCGGTTCCGGGACTTCACATGCGCCCGGGGCTTACTCTGGCCTGGATTATTTGGGACGCTTGGCGCCGTACTTGGAACGCGACTGCCTGCGGTCCTTGACGCCCTGGGTGTCGAGGACTCCGCGAAGCACGTGATAGCGAACGCCCGGAAGATCGCGAACGCGCCCCCCGCGGATCAGAACGACGCTATGTTCCTGGAGGTTGTGGCCCTCTCCTGGAATGTAGCTGATCACTTCGCGCTGGTTGGTGAGGCGGACCTTGGCCACCTTCCTCAGCGCAGAGTTCGGCTTCTTCGGGGTCGTTGTGTAGACACGGGTGCAGACGCCGCGCTTCTGCGGGTTCTGCTCCATCGCAGGGACCTTCGACTTGGCCTTCTGCGGTTCGCGACCCTTGCGGATCAGCTGGTTAATCGTTGGCATGAAGCCGCTTCACCTTTCTGTGCGGGAAGTCCCCGCGGTTACTTTGCTCAACAGAAAAAGCGCGGAGCCGAAGCAGCCATCTGGCCGCCTGGCGACGCGCATGTTGAGCAATGTTCAGCTCTTGTCCGGCGAACAGCGAAGAATCCCTCTCGCTCGGACGGGCGGGCACATAGCGACGCCTCGACCGAGGGTCAACCGCGGCCGCTCTTTCGTCGAAACCTTCTCGCGTCCGATCGAGACTATCAATATTGGAACGCACGGGGCCGCCAGCGTTGCTGTTCAAGGAGAAACGACATGGCAAAAAAGCTATTTTTCGCCGCATTGGCCATCATCGCCGCCGTTTCGCCCGTATCGGCATCTGTCGATCCAAAACCGACGACTGGGGCTCCGCCGGGGAACCCCGGAACGCTCTATTGCATGCACGTCGACCCGATCACTGGAAGCAACGTCCAGACCATTCAGTGCTGGACTCGTGACGAATGGGCCGACCAGGATGTCGACCTCGACAAGGAGTGGGCAAAGAACGGCGTCCGCACCATCGGTTGATTCGACCGGAACATACCTGCGTCATTTGCCGTTGACCCGCGGTCCACCAGCCGCGGGAAGACTGTACATGCGCTTGTTGATTCCAGCCATCCTTGCGGTCGCAGTCGCGAGTTGCGGCGCCGACAACCGCGCGACGAACAATCTGGAAGGAGAATCCGCCGTGGAGAATGCCACCCTCGCCAAATTCAGCCTGACCAGCGACGCCTTTCAGGACGGGCAGCCGATCCCGGCCCAGTTCACCTGCGACGGAGCGGATCATATACCGACGCTGCATTGGGGCGATCCGCCGGCGGGCACGAAGAGCTTCGCGCTGGTGATCGACGATCCCGACGCGCCAAGCGGCACCTTCCGCCACTGGGGAGTGTTCGACATTCCGTCTTCGGCGCGATCGATCGGCGGTGGGCAAAAGGCAGGAACCGAAGTGAGCAACGATTTTGGAAAGCCGGGTTATGGCGGACCATGCCCACCAAGGGGACACGGCCCGCACCATTATCACTTCAAGCTATTCGCGCTTGAAATCGGCAGCCTCGGCCTGAAGGCTGATGCGCACGTTAGCGACGTCGAGAGAGAAGCCGAGAAGCATGTGGTGGGACGAGCCGAGCTCGTCGGCACCTACGAGCGCCGCTAGCGCCACCGCCGCGGTCAATATGGCTGTACCCGAAGGCGGGCGCGGACGCGTCAGGCTAGACATCTGACTTCTTCCTCCGGCGGCCCACCTCGCGCATGAAGCGGAACACCTCGCTGCTGAACGGCGTCGCGACGTCCTGCTCCCATTCGTCCATATGGTCGTACAGGCGCTTGGCGCCCTCGATCATCCGGGGCGTGGCGACCGTTGTGAACGGCGCGATCAGCTGCTGCCACTCGTCGTAAAGCGCGGTCGCTTGCAGGCTGTCAGGCCCGAGCGGGATCGCCGCCTTGACGCGATCGCCGAGATCCTTCCACTTCTGTCCATATTCAGCCTGCTGGAACTCAGCGGGAGGCGCATTTTGGGCCCAATGCTCCTGCTCCTCCTTGGTAAAGTAGCGGTCGGTGACCTTCTTCCAATCTTCGGCGGCCATGAATCTGTCTCCCTGGCGGATCAGCGAGCAGAAGGTCGCGGCATCGACGGGCTCGCCGCGGTCGATTCGAGACTTGACGGACAAAAGGAGATCACGGGCTCCATCGAGCTCGGCCTTGCGCTGTTCAATGGTCTTGAGCTGGGCCTCGATGATCGAGGCCAGGTCCAGCGACGAGCTTGCTGTCAGCTCGCCGATTTGAGCAAGGCTGAGGCCGGTGCGCTTGAGCGCGAGGATTTGCTGGATTCGCTCGAGCTCTCCGCGTCCATAGAGACGGCGGCCGCTGTATGTCCGCAGCGGCTTCAGTAGCCCGCGAGCTTCGTAAAAGCGGAGCGCACGACTGGTCAGGCCCGTTCGGCGGGCGACTTCGCGGATGTCGATGGCGTCGAGCGGCTTGTCCATTCCCGCCTTGTACACGTTGACCCAAGGTCAACTTCAAGCGGTGATTTTATGCGCTTCAAGCTGCTCATAATAAGGCCTGCAGCGGTCGGCGAGACGGCGCGCTTCATCGGGCAGATCGACGGGACCGGTCTCCGGGGGAGCGAAGCCGGTGCTCCTCTCGACCGCGCCATACCAGTGCGGCGCCCAGGGGCCGTCGGTTTCGCGGCGACCTGGGTGCCAGTTCAGCATCGCAGAATCCCATGGAATTGCGAGTGCGTCGCAGAGCTTCGACAAGATTGAAGGAGGATCGCCGAGCAGGTCATTGGCGTCGATAACCGGCGGCGCATGACCCAGCCGAGCGGCCTCGCAGTCGAAAAACTCCGCCTGGCGGTCGAGCCCGAAATTGTCGAACTCGGCGGACTGACGCTTACGAAGATAGGATGCGATCATCCGCTCCGGCTCGCGGATCAGGAAAGCGTGCGTGAAGCCGCCGAACTGGTCGTAGCCGATGGGGCCGGCCATATGGTGCCACATGTGCTTCTGGTACCAGATCGGCGAGCTGTCCGGCGTCGGGCCGCGGAGCGAGGCCATAACGCTGAGCCAGTCGCAGTCCATCGCCGCGATCGTTTCATCCCGCATCGGATGATTGGCGCCGGTCTGCTTGAGAAAACAGCCGTAAAAGGGCTCGTCGGAAACGAACGTATCGGCTCGGCTGTCGAAGCTTCGCATCATCGCGGTGGAGAGGTTTCGAGGCCCCGACCACATCGCGACGTGAAGGGTCACGGACGCTTCTGCTCCGCTGCGTCGCGGTCGACTCGCTCGGCGTAGAGCTTCTGGAGCCGCTCGACCATCGGACCGCGGCAAGTGAGCTCGCGACCGTCGATTTCGCGGACGGGAACGATCCCGGCGAACGTCCCGGTCACGAACGCCTCGTCCGCCCCATAAGCGTCGGTCAGCGAAAAATCCTTTTCGATCGCCGCAATGCCCGCCCCGCGTGCGACCTCCAGCGCAAGCCCCCGGGTGATCCCGCCGAGGCAATATTTACCGATCGAGGTCCACACCTCGTCTTTGCGAACAATGAAGAAATGCGTCGAGTTGCAGGTCGCGACGAACCCGTGAGGATCGAGCATCAGCGCCTCGTCGGCGCCAGCCTGCGTCGCCTGGATGGAAGCGAGGATGCAGTTCAGCTTGGAATGCGAGTTGATCTTCTGGTCCTGCACCGCCGGGTCGCCGCGCCGGACGTGGACGGTGAAGAGCTTCAACCCGCGTTCGTACACCGCCGGATCGGGCTCCTTATACTCGCCGATGATGACGATTGTCGGACCGCCGACCACCACTCGGGGGTCTTGATAAGGCGTCGACCTTACGCCCCGAGTGACCATCAGCCGAACGTGGACGCCGTCGCTCATCCGGTTGGCGTCGAGCGTTTCGTAGAGCCGTTTGGCCAATTCTTCGCGGGTCACACCAATGTCCATCGCGATCGCCTTGGCGCCTTCGAACAGCCGATCGAGGTGGCGGTCAAGGAACAGCAGCTTGCCGCTTTGAACGCGCAATCCCTCCCAAACGCCGTCGCCGAGCATGAAGCCGCTGTCGAACACCGAAACCACGGCCTCGCCGCGCGGCTTCAGCTCGCCATTGACGTTGATCAGGACCGACGCGTTCCGAGGATCCGAGACGTCATGCATGGATTTTGTCATTGTCAGATCGCCGAGCTGTCGAGGTCGACCGGGCTTCGCGGGCGGATGAACAGACGTTTGACCATCGGAAAGCGATGCGCTGCTTCCTCCTCGATCCCCCAGACGAGGGCTTCGACATCTCGAGCGGTGATCTTGTCGTCGAAATCGACTGAAAGCATCGCCGTAATCTGGTCGGGGGCGCTGTGAACGGTGAGCACTTGGCCCACTGCCGTTACTCCATTCCTCGATTCCACCATCTTGTGGAGCGCGTCGACGAGCTCCGGGTCCGCCGCTTCGCCGATCAGAAGCGCTTTTGACTCATAAGCCAGGAGTGCCGCGGTGCAACCGAGGATCACGCCGATGACGACGGAGGCCGCGCCGTCGTAGAAGGGATCGTGCGTTAGCTGCGAGATCAAAAGCCCAATTGCTGCGGCGATGATTCCTGCAATCGCCGCGCCATTCTCGAGCAGGACAATGAATGCTGGAGGATCCTTCGATCGGCGGATCGCTTCGAACCAGCCGAGGCTTCCCTTGGCCTTGCTGAAATCGCGATACGCCTCGACCGTGGACCAGCCTTCGAGCAGGAAGGCCAACAGCAAGACCGCATAGGCAATCAGCGGCGAAACCGCGGGCTCCGGGTGAGCAATGTGCAGAATTCCCTCATAGACGGAAACTCCGGCGCCAAGCGAGAAGACGAGGACCGCAACGACGAAGCTCCAGAAATAGAGCTCGCGGCCATAGCCGAACGGGTGGAGCTTGTCGGGCGGCCTCCTTGAGGCGCGGCGGCCCCACATCAAAAGCAATTGGTTGGTCGAATCGACGACGCTGTGCACCCCTTCCGTGAGCATCGCCGAAGAGCCGGTGATCGCAGCGGCGACAAATTTCGACGTGGCGATCCCGAGGTTCGCAAGGAGCGCAACGACGAGCGTACGCATGCTCGCGGTCGGCGCGCTCACCGGCCTTTGCCCCTGTTGCTCATCGCCGTTCCCCTAGCGGCCACTGACCGCTTCATCCAGATGGCGCATGGATCATTGCCTGATAGTCGGAAGGCGCTACCGGCAGGGTATATCGCGTAACCAGGCCGCCAGCCACGATGATCCCGACGAGCAGCGCGCCGCCAATCCAGGCCCGCCATTTTTGCCTGAGCTCATCGCTCAGAATGATCAGCGCAAGGCCCGACGCAGTTATCGACCAGAGGTGGTAGCGAATGTCGGAGGCAATGCTGACCACCAGGAAGCTCGCCTCGAGCGTCAGGACCGAAGAGGCCAGCGCCAGCGCGAGGTTTCCGGCGGCCTCGTCGCGGCGCCGCCAAGCGGCCGGAATCAGCAGCGCTGCAATGACCGTCCACACGATGGGCCAGCCGAGCGGCGTGCCGGCTTCGGCCGCCGCAACGGACTGCCACTCGGGCATGATCGGGCTAGCTGGTGTAAGAAGGCCGATGTCGTTGTTCTCCGCCTCATCTGGCGGCTCCGCTTCGGGGAGGTTGGGCTCGACCAACCACCGCTCGGTCGAATTCCAGTGCCGTAGGCGGTGCTCGGCATAGGCAAATGGGTGCGAGACGACGGCGCGCGCAAGATCGAGATACAAGATTCGTTCGGGCTCTGATTGGAGCCGCTCGACGACGGGACCGCACGCGGTCGGCTCACCCAGCGGATCCCAGAAGAACGCCTTGACGCAGTGTCTGCGCACAATCTCGGCACGTTCAGCCGATGTGAACGGGCTTGGCGAACCCGGCATTGCAACGGCAATGGCAGCAAGATCGAACAAAGGCTGGGTCTTGGCGACTCCGCTCGGCGCAGCACCAAAGATGCGATGATCGATGAAGGGTGTTGCAAGCAGAAGCGCGGCGATTGCGGTTAAGGCGAGGAGGCCACGGCCAATCAAAGTCCGAGGGCGTGGGAGAAGGAAGGCGACAAGCGGCGCCGTCGCAAAGACTGCATTGGCGCGCACGAGGGTCGCATAGGCGGCCAGCAACGCGGCCACGGCCACGGCCACTGGTGGAACGGTCCGTGCAGCAAGCCTGTAATGCGCAAGAAGGGCAATTGCCGCAATCATCGCCCCAAGCATCTGAGTGTCCTTGAGCACGACCATCTGCCATCCCAGCAGAAACGGCGAGAGCGCGAGAAATGCCGAGGCGATTGCCGACCCCCATCGCTCGTTGCGCATGAACGCAGCGACAAGCATTCCAAAGCCGACGGCATAGAGTGCCACCTGAAGGACGAACATTGGCGCTGTGCCCGGCGCCAAAGTATGCAGCAGCTGCCACAGTCGCACCATGACGGGGGGGTGCCAGTCGTCGATCTGGTTGCTCAGCACCTCCCCATATTGAGCGACGGTGTCGTACATCGGGATGCCGGGCCAAAAGATCGTCGCCACCGCGACGATCAGCAGCGCGATTGCGCCGCCGGCAAGCCAAGTCCAAATCGGATTTAGAGCCGGTGCACGTGCGCTTGAACCGGCATCATTTTCGTACTGGTGACGGGATGAATTGCTCACGAGGCAGTCCGTTTACCCTATACAATCGTTCTGCCGGGATCTTTACGACGAGGCCGCTGCTCGGCAGCGGAAAGTCGTAAACCGCGCCCTTGAGCTGCGCCATCCTGGTTCCTTCGACATGGGCGCCGAACGCGGCGAAGCCGATCGCGATCCCCTCGCCCATACTGCCGGTCCAGCGTCCGACACGCACGACAGGAAGGCTTCGGTGAAACTTGCCCGAACGCGGCACCACCTGCTCGATCCACTGGCGTGGAATTCCCGTCTCACGCTCCTCGGAGGGAAGCTGATGGACCTGATAGCTGCGCGGCCGATTGACGAACCAGCTCATGATCGCTCGTGCCACGCTCGTGTTGCCGCCACTCGGTGTGTCGGTGAGGTCGAGGACCAAGCGCCCATTTTTGGGCAGGCTCGACATCTCCTTGTCGAACGCGACAATCGTGTCTTGGTCGCCGACCGAATTATTGAAGCGGATAACGGTCACTCCCTGTCGGTCCCCCGAGACCGTCAGCGGCGGCTGATCGGACTTGGATGAATAGAGGTTCGGCAAGGTCAGTTCGCGGCTCGCGCCATTATGGGAAATCGTAAGATGGCGCGGCCGGTCCCGGCGGCCTGCAGCCAGCACCCGCGCGCCATAGTCGGCGCGCTCGGGCGTCACGGCCAATCCGAGCCCCTTCCAGAAAGCGGCCACCGCCTGTTCCGTCGGAACGCCATCGATCGCGACGAGCCATCGCCCGAGGAGACGCCGGCTTTCGAAGCCGTGCTGCCTTGCTTCACCGCGGTGATGGCGTAGCCATTGCCACGGCGCTCAATCCACAGGTCAGAATAAGTAGGAACGATCGCCCAACTGTCCTTGAAGGAGCTGCCGGTGATCGCATGATGGTCGGCGAGCGAGGCGATTCGGTCCTCGGCGTAGTGCAATAGGCTGTCGTGATCGTGAACGCTCGTTCGCTCCGCCGCCAGGACAACTGAATCGGGAAGCACCCCGCCCGGCCAGTGGTCCTCGTAAGCATAATTGTCGACGATGGTCTTATCGAGCGCCTTGGCATCGGCTGCATAATCGACTTTGGCGGGTTCGGCCAACGCCGGTGCGACTGCCGCGACGAACAGGATCGCCGCGAGAAGACTGCGCTTCATTAAGGCCCCCGGTTGTGTTTCTCAGATGTGGATCACCCGGCCGAACGCCGCAAGCACGCTTTCGTGCATCATCTCAGACAAGGTCGGATGCGGGAAGACCGTCTGGATGAAGTCCGTCTCGACCAACTCGGCGGTCTTGCCGATCGTATAGCCCTGGATCAGCTCGGTGACCTCGGCGCCGATCATATGCGCGCCGAGCAGCTCCCCGGTCTTGGCGTCGAACACCGTCTTCACGAAGCCGTCGACCTCGCCCAGCGCGATCGCCTTGCCATTGCCGATCGCCGGGAACTTACCGACTTTCACCCGGTATCCGGCTTCCTTGGCCTTTGCCTCTGTCAGGCCGACGCTTGCAACCTGCGGCCGGCAATAGGTGCAGCCGGGGATGTTCTTCGGATCAGTCGCGTGCGGTCGTACGTCCTTGTTGCCCAGCTCCTTGGCGATGGCCTCGGCAGCGGTAACTCCTTCATGGCTTGCCTTGTGCGCGAGCCACGGCGGCGCGGTTACGTCGCCGATTGCCCAAATGCCGGGCACGTTGGTGCGGCACATCGGATCGGTGTCGATATGGCCTTTGGTCGCTTTTATACCGAGCGCCTCGAGGCCGATATTTTCGGTGTTGGGGACGATCCCGACGGCGACGATGCAGTGGCTAAAGCGCTGCTCGCTGGTCTTGCCATCGCTGGTCTTGATCTTGGCCGCGACGCCCTTCGAGTCGACGCTCAGGCTTTCGACGCCCGCGCTGGTGAGGATCGTCAGCCCCTGTTTCTCTAGGCTCTTGGCGAGCTGTGCGCTGACTTCGGAATCCTCGACCGGCACCACGCGGTCGAGCATTTCGACCACCGTCACCTTCGCGCCAAGGTCGGCGAAGAAGCTCGCGAACTCGATTCCGATTGCGCCCGAACCGATCACCAGCAGGTCAGTCGGCATCTCGGCGGGAGTCATCGCGTGCCGGTAGGTCCAGATGCGCTTTCCGTCGGCCTTGGCGAACGGCAGGTCGCGGGCTCGAGCACCCGTTGCGACGATGATGTGCTTGGCGGCGAGCTCGGTCGCCTTCCCATCGGCAGCGGCCACCGACATCTTGCCTTTGCCGGTGAGCTTGCCCTCACCCATCACCACCGTAATCTTGTTCTTCTTCATCAGGTGAGCGACGCCCTGGTTGAGCTGCTTGGCGACGGCGCGGCTGCGCTCGACGACCTTGGCGATATCGTAGGAGGGTTTGTCGTTGCTGAGGCCGTACGCTTCGGCGTTTTGCATGTAGTGATAGATCTCGGCGGTGCGCAGGAGTGCCTTGGTCGGGATGCAGCCCCAGTTGAGGCAGATGCCGCCCAAATTTTCGCGCTCGACGATCGCGGTCTTCAGGCCGAGCTGGGCGCAGCGGATTGCGGCGACATAGCCGCCGGGTCCCGAGCCGAGAACAATCACATCATATTGGTCAGCCATTCGCTTGTTCCTCTGCCGCGATCGCTCGCGGCTTTCCTTGATCATCGAGCGCGACGAAGGTGAACTCGCCTTGCGCCACGAGAGTTTCTTTCTCGCTGTCGCGCTCGCGGGCGATCGCCTCGGCCTTGAGGCGCAGCGAGGTTCGGCCCTGTTTCAGGAGATCAACATAGACGCTGAGCTCATCACCCACGGCCATCGCGCCGGGGAACTTGATTGCGTCCGCTGCGACCAGCAGCGCCTTGCCCTTGGTCCTGCGCGACACGAAGGAGCCGCAGGCAAGGCCCATCTGGCCCATCAGCCAGCCCCCGAACACGCCACCATAGGGGTTGGTGTCGGCCGGCATGGCGGTGACTCGGATGATGGGTGTAGGGTGCATCATGCGCGCTCAAGAATTTGATGCACTGAGAGTGCCCCTACCACGCCAATCCCGACCAGCGTCAGAACATCGAGCGAAATCGCGACAGTTCGCACGGACTCAAGCCAGCATCCCCAGCGGGTTCTCGACGAGCCGCTTGAACGCCTGCATCAGCTTTGCTCCGTCGGCGCCGTCGATCGCGCGGTGGTCGAAGCTTCCGGTGGCGCTCATCACGGTCGCGATCTGAAGCGAGTCATTGATGACGTAGGGCCGCTTCTCGCCCGCGCCAATGGCCATGATCATGCCCTGCGGCGGGTTGATGACCGCCTCGAACTGCTTGATCCCGAACATTCCCATGTTGCTCAAGGACGCGGTGCCGCCCTGATATTCGCCCGGCTGGAGCTTGCCGTCGCGAGCTCGGGCAGCGAGGTCCTTCATCTCTGTCGAGATCGCTGAGACGCTCTTGCTGTCGGCACCAATGATGATCGGCGTAATCAGGCCCGCTGGAACCGAGACCGCCACCGAGATGTCGGCGCGGCGATACTTCAGCATCTGGTCGCCGGCGAAGGCGACATTGCACTCGTTCACTTCGATCAGCGCCTGGGCGAGCGCCTTGATCAGCAGGTCGTTGACGCTGAGCTTCACGCCGCGACTCTCGAGGCCTTCGTTGAGCTCGCCCCGAAGTTTCAGAAGTGGGTCGAGATTGATGTCGACGGTCAGATAGATGTGCGGGATCTGCTGCTTCGATTCCGTCAGTCGGCGGGCGATGGTCTTGCGAACGTTCGACAGCTTGATTGCCTCATGCGGGATCGCCTGCTCGATGACGCCCGGCATAACGAGATGGGTCGGAGCCGGCGAAGCGGCGGGAGCGCCGGCGGGCGGCGGGGCAGAAGCCGGCGCGCGGCCCGCAGCTGCATCCACGTCGGCGCGGACGATCCGCCCACCTGGCCCGGTACCCTGAAGGCTTGAAAGCTCGATACCCTGAGCTTGCGCGAGACGACGCGCCAGCGGCGACGCCTTGATGCGCTCACCCTCTCCCGGCGGTGCAGAATGAGCAGTCGGTGACGCCGGGGTCTCGACCGAATCCGACGCAGGCGGAGCCTTTGGAGTTTCGTCCGGCCTGGGCGGGGCTGGCGCTTTCGGCGGAGCCGGAGCCGCGGTGTCGGCCTTGGGCGCAGCATTTGCTGCTGCAGCAGCATCCTCTCCTTCACCCGCCAGAATGGCGATCGGCGCGCCGACCTTCACGCCCTCACTGCCCTCCGGCACCAGGATTTTCGCGACCTTGCCCTCGTCGACCGCCTCGAACTCCATCGTCGCCTTGTCGGTCTCGATCTCGGCGAGGATGTCGCCGGACTTCACCTCGTCCCCTTCCTTGACTAGCCACTTGGCGAGCGTCCCCTCCTCCATGGTCGGTGAGAGGGCGGGCATCTTGAGTTCGATCGGCATGTGGCGTGTCCTGAAAGGCTCGGGCGGCTCAAAGCCAATGCGGCGGTCGCGGTCAAGCCTGCGCTGAGCAGACCGGCCCGCGGCTTGCACTTAAGCCCGGTTTAACGCAGCACTGGGTGAATGGGGGCCGCCGATCCGAAACGCACCTATCTCGTCGTCGTCGACGACAGCGCGGAGTCGCGCGTGGCGCTCCGCTTCGCTGCGCGCCGCGCAGCAAAGACCGGCGGCCGGATCGAGGTTCTCGGAATCGTCGAACCGCAGGATTTCGTGCAGTTCGGCGGCGTCCAGAATGCGATCGAAGAAGAACAGCGCCTAAGGATCGAAGGCGTGGTCAGCGCCGCTGTCGGAGAGATCGTCGACGAGTCCGGAATCGAAGCGAATATCATCATCCGTGAGGGCGAAGTCGTTCGGACCGTCCGCGATTATCTCGATGGGCGCGAAGATGTCGCGGCGCTGGTCTTGGGCGCAGCGCCGAGCGGCAGCCCCGGGCCACTGGTTGCGAACTTCACGGGTCACGATGCGGGCCAGCTTCCCTGCCCCGTGATGATCATTCCGGGTTCACTCAGCGACGAACGGCTCGAACAATTGAGTTAGAGAATGCGCGAGAGGATCTCGCCCAGCTTCACAACGCCCGATTCGTCTTCCTCGCTGAAGCGGCCCGTCTTCGGGCTGTCGATGTCCAGCACGCCGATAAGATCGCCGTCGCGGATCAGTGGAACGACGATCTCGCTGTTCGACGCGCTGTCGCAGGCGATGTGGCCGGGAAAGGCGTGAACGTCTTCGATCCGCTGGACCTGCCGTGTCGCTGCAGCGGCGCCGCACACACCTGAGCCGAACGGGATGCGGATGCAGGCAGGCCGACCCTGGAACGGCCCGACGATCAGCTCACCGCCGACATTCCTGTAGAAGCCGACCCAGTTCACGTCGGGCAGCGTCTCGAAGATCAGCGCCGAGGCGTTCGCCATGTTGGCAATCGGGTCCGGCTCTCCCGAGATCAGGCTCTCAAGCGCGCTCGCTAGATCGCGATAGAGAGTCGCTTTGTCGGCCGCCGCGATCTTGAAATCGTAGGTCAATCAATTCTCACCTTTCCGCGGCCCTGCTTCACAGCGCTGCGCTTGCGCTTCTTTTCGACGCGCTCGGCCTTCGCGGCCCTGGACACGCGCGTCGCCTTGCGCTTGCGCGGTGCGATATGGGCAGCGGCAATCATTTCCGCCAGCCTCTTGCGCGCGTCCGCTCGGTTTGCCTCTTGAGTCCGGAAACGACGGGCAGTGATCAACAGCTCGCCCGATCCCGTGATCCGCGATCCGCCGATGCGCTTGAGCCGTTGGTAGACATCGGGATGGAGACCAAGGCGAAAAAGATCGACTCGGAGCTGCACCGCGGTCGCGACCTTGTTGACGTTCTGCCCGCCAGGTCCAGTCGCTGCGAGAAAGCTCTCGCTAAGCGCGTCTTCCGGAATTGAAACCTCAGGGCGCATCGCGCCACTCCCCGAAATAGTCCGGCAGCGGAGCCGTCACGTCGATTGTCGCCTTGCGGTCGCGCGGGACGACCAGCCGCGAGGCATGGAGCAGCATCGGGCCGCCGGGAACTCCGTACACGCGGTCCCCCATAATGCCGCGTCCGAAAGCCTCGCGCGCGTGTGCGCGGATCTGGTGCGTCCGACCCGTCAGGGGACGAAACTCCAATAGAGTGGAGCCATCACGCACCGCCAGACGCCGCCAGTGCGTTGTCGCGGCAAGACCATGCTCGTCCGCGACCATCTTCCAGCCCGCTTCAGCACTCGATTGCTTCGCGAGCGGCACGTCGATCACCCCCTCCTTCGCCGCGATCTCCGCCGCGACGACGGCAAGATAGGATTTTTCGACTGCCCTTGTCTCGAACAGCCGCTGGAACTCGGCGCGTGCTTTTGGACTGCGCGCGAATAGCAGGCAGCCGCTCGTATCGGTGTCGAGCCTGTGCATTGGTGTCGGCGGGCGTTTGAAACCGCATTTCAGCTCGTCGATGCGCGCAGCAATGGAGTCTCCGCCATGTCGGGGAGCATCGACAGGCAGCCCCGCGGGTTTGTCGATGACCAGCCCTTGTGCATCAATGAAGAGAATGCGGTTTGAAAGGAGCATGACCGCCAAATGGACGAGGCCGCTCCACAGGGCAAACGGTGGTCCATTTTGTGGGCAACCGGTGGGGAGGCTGTGGACCAGTTTGTGACTCCTTTGCAACGAATCAAAGGAATTCAGCCTGTTACACAATATTAACCTTTTCCCTTCAGACCCCGAATGGTTAATGGATGCTTCAAGGCCATTAAGACGGGTTTACGTCTTCGGCCGCGAACGGGGGGACCAGCAATGCGCGTGCTGCTGATCGAAGACGAGCCGACGACGGCGAAGAGCATCGAGCTGATGCTCGGAACCGAGGGGTTCAACGTCTACACGACCGATCTCGGGGAAGAGGGCCTCGATCTCGGAAAACTCTATGATTACGACATCATTCTTCTCGACCTGAACCTTCCTGACATGCACGGCTATGACGTGCTGAAGAAGCTCCGGACGGCAAAGGTATCGACGCCGGTGCTAATCCTGTCCGGCATCGGCGAGATGGATTCGAAAGTCCGCGCGCTGGGATTCGGCGCCGATGATTATGTGACCAAGCCCTTCCACAGGGATGAGCTCGTTGCCCGCATTCACGCGGTCGTCCGACGTTCGAAGGGCCATTCGCAATCGGTCATCCGTACCGGCAAGCTGGCAGTGAACCTCGACGCCAAGACGGTCGAGGTCGACGGCGCGCGCGTGCACCTCACCGGCAA
This sequence comes from Sphingomicrobium sp., assembly GCA_025450755.1. Taxonomy (GTDB): domain Bacteria; phylum Pseudomonadota; class Alphaproteobacteria; order Sphingomonadales; family Sphingomonadaceae; genus Sphingomicrobium. The sequence goes on from JANWLR010000020.1 coordinate 17,738, forward strand.
GGAATATGCGATGCTGGAGCTGCTTTCGCTCCGCAAGGGCACCACGCTCACGAAGGAAATGTTCCTCAACCATCTCTATGGCGGAATGGACGAGCCTGAGCTCAAGATCATCGACGTGTTCATCTGCAAGCTGCGCAAGAAGCTGAGCCTTGCTTGCGGCGGCGCCAATTACATCGAGACCGTCTGGGGCCGCGGCTATGTGCTGCGCGACGCGGACGAAACCGAAGATACACAGCCGCAGGCAGCGGTCGCCTAACAAGTCTCCCAACAGGGGCAACGGGAGAAGGCGGGGCGCCCATGGCGTCCCGCCTTTTGCATCAGGGCTCGCAGCTTCAGTACCCCGCCAACCAGACCGGAAGGCACGCCAGAGCAATCCCGACAAGCTGCAGCGCAACGAGCAGGGCCGGCGTCCGCTCCCGCCAATCGGCAGTGACGACAAAAAGCAGGATGAAGGGCAGCTGGGCGAGCATCAACAGCTGCCAGATGTGCGCGCTCGCATTTTCGTCGAACTGCGGGGGCACTCCGGCCAGGATGTTGGCCACGACCAGGACAAAAGCGATTGCCGAAAAGACCAAAGGAATGATGGCGGCGATTCGCTTGATCTTGGCTTGCGTCATTGGTCACCTCTACCGCAAGCTTGAGCCGGCAGCCCATGAAAGGCATGAGCGGGTCATGAGGTTTTGCTGAAAAATGCCTTTGTTCGCGTTCGAGCGCTTCATCCTCGACACCGAGGACCGGCGATTGAGGGCTGACGGCAAGCCCGTTGAGCTCAATACGCGATACTTCGATGCTCTCTCGCTAATGGCGCGCGAACAGGGCCGGCTCGTTTCCAAGGAACGGTTCCTGTCGGAAGTGTGGGACGGCGTTCCAGTGACCGACGAAGCGCTCACCCAGTGCATCAAGACGCTCAGGCGACAATTGGGCGACGAGGCGGGTCGGCCACGGTTCATCGAGACAGTCCCGAAGCACGGCTATCGCTTCATTGCCCCAATCAAGCTGCTCGATGGCCCCAAAAAGATGCAGATCGCGGACATGAATGAGTGGCGACAGTTCCTTGCTATGGGCATCTCGGGAACTCTGGGCGGCGCGTTGGCGGGATTGATCGGCGGCCTCGTCTACGGATTTGCTGCTGCACCTAGCGCAAAGGGGGGTGCCATTTCGGAGCTTCTCGTCATGGTCTGTCTGACATTCATGGTGGCGCTGATCGGCGCTCTAGGAGTCAGCTTTGCAATTGCAGCTGCTGCGTTCGTTAGGGGACGCTGGTCGCTTTGGACCGTCTTTGCAGGCGCGGCCGGCGGACTTGCGGTTGGCGCTTTTGGCAAGCTGCTTGGAATAGACGCCTTCGACCTGTTGCTCGGCCGCTCCCCGACCCAAATCACGGGCGCAATGGAGGGACTGCTGGTCGGAGCCGCCGTTGGGATCGGCGCCTGGCTGAGCGGCCGTGTCAGATCGGTTGCGCAATGCGCCGCCGTCGCCGCTTTATCGGGCGCAATTGGCGGCACTCTGGTGATTCTGCTTGGCGGGAGACTGATGCTGGGCAGCCTGGCGCAGCTTGCCCACGAGTTTCCCAATTCGCGTCTTCACGTCGATCAGTTCGGCAGGCTGCTGGGAGAAAGTGGTTTGGGACAACGCACGCAGTTTGCAAGCGCGGCGCTCGAAGGCGCGTTGTTCGCGGCCTGCCTTGTCGGTGCAATGGCAGTGGAGCGGCGCCGAAGCTAGGCGTCGATCAGAAGCCGTCTGCGATTGCGACGGGTCGGTAGGACCATGGGCTCATTCAGTGGCAAGCTGCCATGCCCGTCGTCCATGCGCCGCCAGCCGTCGCGGCCGAGCCGTTCCAGCGGCTTGAATCCCGTCTTGTAGGCCATGCGGTTCGACCCCTCGACCCAATAGCCGAGATAGACATAAGGCAGGCCGGCGCGCGCGGCGCGGATGATATGGTCGAGAATGATATAGGTGCCGAGGCCCTTGCGGGTGCTCGGGCCCACGTCGAAGAAGCTGTAGATCATCGACAGGCCGTCGCTTTGCTGGTCGGTCAGGCAGGCTCCGACCAGCTTGCCCGGACGGCCATCCTGCGATGGCTCGCGATATTCGATGACGCAGGTCCGAACGGGCGTTTGTTCGACCATGTCGGCGAAATCACCCTCGTCCATCTCCGCCATTCCGCCGCCCGGGTGACGCGCCGAAAGATAGCGGCGAAGCAGCTCATATTGCTCGTCGGTGGTCCACGGCTTGCACGCGCTCACCTCGAGATCGGCGTGGCGGCGGATCAGCTTCCTTTGAGTCGCAGTGCCTTCGAACTCGGCGGCCAGCACGCGCACCGAAATGCAGGCGGAGCAGTCGATACAGCTGGGACGATATGCGACCGACTGACTTCGGCGAAAACCGATCCGGCCCAGTGCCTCATTGAGTTCGCTCGCGTGACGACCGCTAAGCTCAGTGAACACTTTCCGTTCGACCTTGCCCGGAAGGTACGGGCATGGGCTCGGATTCGTCACAAAGAATTTGGGAAAGCGAAATGGTGCGCTCACCCTCGGGCCTCACTCAATTGTTACGCGACTCTTTATGAGGCGGGTTAACGCCGAAGAAAAGAGTTCGGGTGCGTCAAATTCTTCAAGTGTCCCAATCTGTGCCGCCCTGCGAGAGTGGACTGGCGGCGAACACTACGCAAAAATCAGTCGAGCGAAGCCCGTTCGACCCGGAAGCCCGCAGCCTCCAGGCGAGCGACGACATCGTCGATCGATCCCGGGTCGCGAGCTTCACATTCGACCTCGATCATCGTGTCCTTGGCCGGAAGCCGGGTGAAAATGCGGCTGTGGTTGATCTCGATGACGTTCACTCCAGCCTCGTAGACCTTGCGGGTGATCGCGGCGAGCGCGCCGGGTTGGTCGTGGGCGGCGACGTGCAAGCGCGCAATTCGTCCTTGCCGCACGAGATCGCGTACGAGGACGTTGGCGAGCAGGTGCGTGTCGATGTTGCCGCCGCACAGGAGAGTCGCGACCTTCTTTCCCTTGTAGCGTTCGGGTTCGCCGATCATCGCCGCAAGACCTGCGGCGCCGGCCCCTTCCACTACGGTCTTCTCGATTCCGACCAGCATCGCGACTGCGCGTTCGAGGTCACGTTCCGACACCAAGGCGACGCCAACGCCATATTCTCTCAAGATCCGGGAAGTCAGCTCTCCCGGCTGCTTGACCGCGATGCCTTCGGCGAGCGTATCGCCGCCGAGCGGCATTTGGCAGCCCTCGATCGCGCATTTCATCGAGGGGTAAAGCTCGGCTTCGACGCCGATCAGCTCGATGCTTGGTTTGATTGCGCGCGACGCGATCGAAACGCCGCTCATCAGTCCGCCGCCGCCGATCGGAACGACGATCGTCTCAAGGTCGGGCGAATCTTCGAGCATTTCGAGCGCGACCGTTCCTGCTCCGGCGATGATCTGCGGATCGTCGAACGGGTGAATGAAGACGTAGCCCTTTTCGAGCGCCAGTTCGCGCGCCTTCGAATAAGCGTCGTCGAACATGTCTCCGTGGAGCACGACCGTCGCGCCATGGCCGGCGGTCTGGGTCACCTTCACCGTTGGCGTCGACTCGGGCATGACAATGGTCGCCGGAATGCCGAGCCGCTTGGCGTGATAGGCGACCGCTTGCGCGTGATTTCCCGCCGACGCCGCAATCACGCCGCGCTGCCGCTCCTCGGGCGAGAGCTGCAGCAGTTTGTTGAGTGCGCCGCGCTCCTTGTACGCCGCAGTGAACTGCAAATTTTCGAACTTAAGCCAGACCTCGGCGCCGATGATTTCGGACAGGGTCTTGCTGACCAGCATGGGCGTGCGGATGACTGCGCCGTCGATACGCTTGGCGGCGGCGCGGATGTCTTCGATTGTGGGTGGCTGCATCATCGGAGCGCGGCCTAGCCCTTCACCGCTCGGCGAACAATGCTAAGCCAGCGCACATGAAAAACCGGATCCTCCTTACGCTAATCGCAGCGCTGATCTCCACGACGGCCAGCGCCACGACGCTCGTTGATAACGTCCAAGGAATCGAGGTCGACGCCGCAAGTCACCTGCAGCATTTCACGGGCCTCCTGATCGGAGATGACGGCAAGGTCATCCGTCTCATTCGCGAGGGCGATGCGCGCCCGAACGCGGCTGTCACCGTGGACGAGCATGGTCGGACGCTTCTTTCCGGTCTTATTGACGCGCATGGCCATGTCATGGAGCTCGGCCGCGATGCGCTGCAGCTCGACGTGGTTGGCGTTCGGTCGCTCGGCGAGCTTCAGCAACGATTGCGCAGCTATGCGGCGGCAAATCCGGATACGAAATGGATTCTCGGCGCAGGCTGGAACCAGGAGCTTTGGCCCGACAAGAAATTTCCGACGGCGGCAGACCTCGATGAAATCGTTCCCGACAGGCCCGTCGTCATCGAACGTGTCGACGGCCATGCGCTCGTCGCAAACAGCGCCGCGATGCGCGCTGCCGGGCTTAGCGCGCAAACTCCCGCGCCTGCAGGCGGGGAGATCATCAACGGGGTGTTCGTCGACAACGCGAAGGCACTGATCAACCGTGCCATCCCCGCGCCGACTCAGGCGGAGATGGATCAGGCGTTCGCCAAGGCGCAGGAAATCCTGCTCGGATTTGGAGTGACGGGCATCGGATCGATGAGCACTTCGCTCGACGACTGGAACACATTCCGGCGGGCAGGCGACGCGGGCAACCTCAAGGTGCGGCTGATGGTCTATCTGCTCGGCCTCGACCCATTGAAGACCATCGCGCACCCGACGACGTGGCTCTACGATGATCGGCTGCGTGCCGTCGGCGTAAAATTCTTTGCGGACGGCGCACTCGGCTCGCGCGGCGCATGGCTCAAGCAGCCCTATTCCGAC
>JANWLR010000021.1 GCA_025450755.1 Sphingomicrobium sp.
CCTACGTCATTTCGAACCGATCTGCAGTTTGCCGGTGCGCGGTGCATGTCTCGCACGGTTCTCAACTCGATTGCTGACACGAATTCTGCGCTTCGAAATACGCTCGTCCGTCATGATCGACGACGACACGCTGTTGCTTGCCCAACGCGACATGATCTTCGCTTTGACCCTATCGTCGGGGGAGCCCAGGATCGACTTTCGAATTCCGAACGGTCGTCGCCTTCTAGGTCTTTCGGCCGTGACTCAGGCGGATGGTTCGCGAGCGGCGTGCTTCGGCGAATATCTTCACAATGTCGATGGCTCCGCGGTCGGAATCTGGCGCCGGGATTCCACCGGCGAATGGTCGCGTTCGACCGAATTTCCGCCGGGAACCGTCGACCATATCCACAATATCGTCGAAACGCCCGACGGACGCGTCTGGGTGCTCGTCGGGGACATGGGGCAGCGCCCTGGCGTGTGGCAGTCCAGCTCCGCTCTCGAACGCCTGGAACCGATCGCAACCGGGGCACAGGAGTATCGCGCTTGCTGGCTTTGGCAGGCGCCCGACGGGGTCTGCCATTACGCCACGGATTCCAACATCGAACGGAATTGCCTCATGCGGCTGGCGCCCGGATCCGACAGGTTCGAGCGTGGCGAGCCGCTTGCCGGCAGTTCGATCCACGCGGGACTCTCGAAGAGCTATGTCGCCTTTGCCACGTCGTTGGAGCCTGGCTATTTCACCGGCAATAGCTTTCGGGCGATCACCACCCGCCGCCCTGGCGCCGCTTTCATCGGAAACTGCGCTCACATCCACGTAATAAAGGACGGCAGGCTCGAGACTGCATTCAGCGCGCGGATGGATGGATGGCCCCTAACGCTGGGGCAGTTCCCCAACTTCTATTTCCCGGCTGGAATGATGCCAAACGACCGTTTCTACGCATTCGGCCGCTCGGTTCGCGGTTACGACGGCGCATGCCTCATGTTCGAGCGGACCGGCTGATGCGCGTCCTGATGATCGCAATGCAGTATCCGACGGCGGCGGGACAATCCTATCTCACGACCGAGCTGGCGGATGCTTTGGCAATGAGCGGTCACGATGTGGAGGTGCTTCACCTCGATTGGGGTGCTGCGCCGGATTTGAAAATCGAGAAAATCAGGACCCAAACCGGCGTAAGCGTTACACGATGTGGGCCAAAATGTGTTTCCAGCTTCGGCGCGCTGGTTCGAAATGCAAGCAAGTTCGTGCTGAGCGGCCGCCGCGCAGCGAAGGTCGCTGAACTCTATTTCGATCTATCGAAATTCGACGCTGCGATCGCATGGATGCCGGCACTCGCAATCGCGCCGCTCGCAAGGAAACTCGCACGGGCACAAATAAGGCATCGGCTGCTGTTCATCTGGGACTTTTTTCCCGACCATCATCACGAAATCGGCCGCATACCGAGCGGTCTGCCGCTTCGGATCGCGCGCGCCTGGGAGCAACGTCTGCTCGGCCGTTTCACCGCCATCATCTGCACACTGCCCGGAAATGCCGACTATTTGCGGAGGCGATTTGGCGTTCGCGCGGATCAGCGGGTGCTTGTCACGCCGATTTGGGGTGACCCAACGCCAGTGCCCCCGGTCGACCGAGCAGCGGTTCGGCGGACCTATGGATTGCCTGCTCAAGCGCCGATCGCAGTCTTCGGAGGGCAATTGGTGGAAGGCCGCGGTTTCGAGCAGATGCTCGCAGCGGCCGACGCGGCACTGGCGGCAGGTTCCGATCTCAGCTTTCTCTTTGTTGGCGATGGACGGTTCGCGGCGTCGATCAGCGAGCGGGCGTCGCGCCAAGCGAATGTGCTGTATCGGCCTGCCCTCAGCCGCGACGACTTCCTCGAGCTGCTCGGCGCGTGTGACGTCGGGATGGTCGCAACCGTGCCAGGTGTGACCAGCTTCAGCATCCCGTCCAAGTCCATCGATTATCTGCGAGCGGGCCTGCCAATCATTGCCGCAGTCGAACATGGCAACGACTTCGTTCAAATCCTCAACCGCTATGGCGTTGGCGCAGCCGTTCCGTTCGGCGAGGGAGAGCTGTTCTTCTTGGAAGCTGAGCGGCTTGCCAGTGGCGGCCCGATCAAAGCGCGCGCGGCGCACTGCCTGGAAGAGATATTCGATGTTCGGCATGCGCTCGCGACGGTGCTCGATGCCGCAGGCGAAGGACCAGCGACGAGGCGCACAGAAGTGCCGTCAAACCCCAGGCAGCCGCGTAAGCGATCTGCGGAGCGCGCACTTCGCCACTCGCCATCAAAAGCAGGGTGAGCGCAGCCATGATCATCGTCGTCCCGATTTCGATCGCGGCATAGCGGCTGGGCTTCCCGGCTGCGAAGGCGGTGAACATCGCCAGCGAGCCCCACACCCGAAGAAAGTCGCCGAGCATGTAGAGCCGGATTGCCGGAATGGCGGGCCAAAAGGCATCTGAGAGAAACAGGTGGACGAGCAGTCTGGACCAAGCGAGGAACAATAGCAGGGCTGCCCCAGTCAGCGCAGCGGCCACCAGGCCATAGCGAAGAATTAGCCGCGATCGCTCGCGCGTATCGCCAAGGACGGTCAGCTGCGGCACGAATGCCTGGAGCATGAAGAGCCCCAAAAATTGCGTCGACATGTCCGAGATCCGGTTCGCCGCAAGCCAGTAGCCAAGCTCGGTTGCGCCGAAATGCTCCCGATATGCCGATCTCAAGGCGAACAACATCACCGCCGAGAAGCCGAGCGTCGAAGCCATTGCCGTTGAATAGCCGAGCAGCGGCCGTACCCCACGCAAGGTAGGAACCCAACTGAGCGGCAGTCGGGCTACGAACGGAAGAGAGGCGACCGTTCCCACCAACGGCCCCGCGGCGAATGCCAGAGCTGCCGCAATCAAATTGGTGTGGACAATGAACCAGGCCGCAGACGCTGTGCCGGCGACCAACCCGACGGACTGCGCTCCGAGGCTCTGCGCGACCCGCTTTCGGCCGGAGAGCACGCTCCAGCATATTTGCCCCGGGCCGGCTGCAAGCGAGAGAGCGGCGAGCGCGATCACCGCCTCCCAATATTTGTCACTGCCAGTGAGGATGTGCGAAATTTGCGGACTGAAGAGAGTGACTGGAAATCCCAGAAGCGCCACTGCTGCGCCCCATACCGCAAGGCCGGCACCATGCACTTCGACAAGCTCGTTATCGCTAGCGGCGGCGGCTTGCCGGATGAGGCCATTTTGCGCGCCTCCCACGACAGCCATGTTGAGGAGTGAGGAAAAGGCGAGAAACTGCGCGAAATTGGCAAAGTCCCGAACGCTCAGAAATTGCGTTGCGAGCTTGAGCAGGACGAGAGCCGAAGCGATCCTCAACGCGAAATAGAAAGGAATGGCCGCGTGCCGCGTCACCGGTTGCCTTCGGGCTGGGCTGCGACCATCCCCGACAACGCGCGGCGCGAGCGATGCCATAGCCAAATGGCGAGCCAGACCACGAAGATTGTATAGCCTTCATAGCTCGCCAGCACCTGATCGTTCGCTGGCAGATAGAAGATCATGGTCGTCGAAAGGGCGAAGAGCACCGCCGCCGGATCACTCATTCCGGCTGCGGCTTCGCGCCACCATTTGCCCCACATGAACCCGATCAGCGCGAGTACGAACACAGCTCCCAGGAACCCGACGTCGTTGGCAATCCATGCGATCAGCGTCGACCAGTAATTTTCCTCCGACCATCCATCTGCGCCATTGCGATAGGTGTAGGTACGCTTGTGCAGCGTCGTGTCGCCGGTGATCGCTTCATAGACTGAGAGGGTGGCCGGCGAATGCCCAAGCCCGAAGCTGGTGTCGAACGGTTTCTCCATCGCGAGCTCGAGCCCGTAATAGCCGGAGCACGTCGACAGGATGAAAACGGTGAGACCGAACCGCTGCCGCGCCGGCAACCACGCGATCAGCGGATTGTCGAGATCGGCGCAGATGCGACTGTTGTTGGCGCAGACCGACGTGCGGCTGACAAATCCACCGAGCCGCTGCTGCTTGCGGTCGGTAAAGAGGCTCTGCGCAAAAATGAGGAAAAGGATCGCGATTGCAGCCAGCTTCCACGAGCGGCGCACCAGCTCGCTGCCGCCCCTTCCCACGGCTATTGCCCTGCCAATGGACACGAAAGCCGCAGCGATGCCGACGACGAACAGATCCGCCAGCTCCTTGTCAGTGCCGCGCAGGATAGAGAAGATGATGGCGGTGGAGACGATGACAGCAACCGATGCACGACCGATCCATCCGATCGCCCGCCAGCGAACGATTCCGAGCGGAAGAATGGCGTAAGTCAATGGTGCAATCAGGGTACGGACCGCGACGATATTGTCGCGTTCGCCGCTCGTCAGGAAAAGCTGCTGCTGAGTTCGGCGGTATGCCGCGCCCTGATCCTTCAATGCTTCAAGCAGCTCCCAGGGATGAAGTCCTGTGTAGACGACGCTGGAGGGAATGAGAAGCAAGGCCGCAGCAAGGGCCCCGAGCGGCAGAAGCACCGGAAGATACGGCAATGGCGTGACAACTCGCGTCGGACCCGCCGCGCCGCGGTAGGCGGCTCCGCCCACCACCGTGAGACACAAGGTGACATAGGCGACCAGCCGCACCCAGTTCGCGAACGTGTAGATCGGCCAGTCGATCGGCCAGCCAAGAAACAGGAGAAAAGTCGCCACGACATAGCCGAACACGATCCAAAGCGGCAGGCGCGTGACGCCCGCTGGCGAAACAACGGGAAGGATTCGCAGGGCAGACGCGTGCATGCCCGGAAGAGCCCCCGCCCGGTTCATCTGCTTTGCTGCCCGAGTGCCACTGCTTCGTATGTGCCGTGAAGCAGCGCGAGGGTTCGATTCATTCCTTTTGAAAAGGACAGATTGTCCCGGTAGAAGTCGGCCCCCGCCCTTCCCATCCGCTCGCGCTGGCCCACGGACCTCTCCGCCATTTCGATCATGGCGCTCGCCAGGGCAGGTGGATCGGCCGGTGGAACGACAATTGCCGCGCCTGATTTGCGAAGCAGCCCGGCGGTCTCGCCATTCACCGCAGCAACGATCGGGCGTCCCATCGCCAGATAATATTGGGTCTTCGACGGGATGGTGATGTCGAACAGGCAATCATCCCCGAGATGAAGCAGCAACGCGTCCGCCTGGGCGAACTCGCGCGCGATCTCGCCCGGCGGTATGCGCCCACCGAAGCGGACATTGCCGAGCCGATGAGCCCGGTGGCGGAGTTCCGGCTCGTCGACACCGCTTCCGAACAGCAAAATTCGGACCTCCGGCCGCTCGCGCTCGAGAATGGAAGCGGCGTCGATGAGATTGCCGAGCTGCTGCGCCCGGCCGAGATTTCCGCCATAGACCAGGGTGAACGGCTGCTTGGGAACGGCGACCGCCGAAATGTCGTGCAGCTCGACTTTGGCCCAGTTGCGGACCACGCTGACCTTCGCGCCAGGCACACCGCGCTCGATGAGCATTCGCCGCATGCCTTCGGATTGAGCGATGATGGTCGAAGCGCGTCGATAGACGAACCTGCAAGCTGCCCCGAGCGGCCCAACGAGCTTCGAGGCGCCCGCCATTCCGGTCGCGGCGATCGTATCGGGCCACAAATCCTGGACGTCGAGCACGAATGGAATGCGCGCAAGCGCCGCAGCCAGCCCAACGGTGATCGGCGGATGATAGACATAGGCGAGGTCAAACCGTGACCTGCGAAAAAGCAAATAGACGAACGCCGGCAGGAAGAAGCTCAAGTAGTTGAGAGAACGGCGGAGCGATGAGCGGTCATGGCTCGGATAGAGCGGCAGGCGAACGACATTCACGCCGTCGACCGTCTCGTGTTGAATCAGGCGCAGCCGGTAGCCCGGGTAGATCCGGCCGGTCGGATAATTGGGAAGGCCGGTGATCACGGTTACCGAATGCCCTGCGCCTTCCAACTCGCGGACGAAGTCGATACCCTTGACGATGTTCGGCTCTGGCTCGAACCATTGCGTAACATAGGCAATGCGCATCCGCCGAACCCCCAAGGCGCCGCCGCGCCATTGAACCGCGCCCTTAGCAAAAGGCACAAATTCGGCAGCGACGGCTGACCGTTGTTTGTGCTGGGCGAGGGGGTGGAAAGTTCATGGCGACCACTGCTCCAGTGCGTTTGTTGGACAAGGCGGGCGGGATCGATGTTCCGTTCTTCGACTGGAAGGCGCTCTACGAAGAGCGCTCCGATGACTATCGCCGTATCATTCATGAGACCGCATCGAAGGGCGGCTTCATTCTCCAGGCCGCGGTCGAGACGTTCGAGCGCAAGTTAGCCGCTTATCTCGGCGCAAAACATGCGATCGGACTGTCCGATTGCACCAACGCGATGCTGCTCGGCCTCAGAGCATCGGGCGTTCAACGAGGCGATGAAATCATCCTGCCAGGCCATGCATTCATAGCCGCGGCACAAGCCATTCATTTTGCTGGCTGCATTCCCGTGCCGGTCGATCTCGACGAGGAGGATGGCTGGCTGGTCGACCCCGAGGCAGTCCGTGCCGCAATCACCCCTCAAACGCGCGGCATCATGGCCGTGCATGTGAACGGCCGCGTCTGCGCAATGGGCGCTTTGAAGGCGATCGCGGACGAACATGGTCTCGAAATCTACGAGGATGCAGCGCAGGCGCTCGGTGCGAGGCTCGACGGACGTGCGGCAGGCACATTCGGCCGTTGGGCCGCTTTTAGCTTCTATCCTTCGAAGACGCTCGGCTGCTTCGGGGACGGCGGCGCTTTGGTCACAAACGACGATGATGTCGCCGCCGTTGTCCGTGCGATGCGCAATCACGGCGCCGGATTCGACAAGACGATCAGCCCTGATTGCGCGGTCTGGGGCACCAACGCCCGGCTGGACAACATCCAGGCAGCAATCCTCGAGTACAAGCTCGGCTGGTACGAACAGACTATCGAACGGCGCCGCGCAATCGCCCGGCGCTACAGCGACGCGTTCAGCGGCATCCGAGCAATCGAACTTCCGCCGGAACCGGAATCCGACCGGCGTCACTTCGATATCTTCCAAAATTACGAAATACGCTGTCATTGTCGCGATGCTCTCCGCCAGCACCTCGAAAGCCGCGGCATCGGTACAATCGAGCAGTGGGGCGGCGTTCCCATCCATCGATTCCGTGGGCTCGGATTCACCCAGCACCTGCCGCGAACGGACCGGTTCTTCGAAGGCGCGCTCCTTTTGCCGATGAACCATTTGCTCGGCGAAGACCAAGTCGATGCGATCATCGGCGCTGTGCAGGACTTGTTCAATTGACGGACACCGAGGATCTCGCACTCCGGCTGCGCCGGCATGTCGTTCGCATGTGCAGCAGGGGCGGAAGCTCGCATGTCGGCTCAGGCTTATCGATCGCCGACATCATCGCGGTGCTCTACGGCAAGGTGCTTCGGATCGATCCTGTCAGACCCGATTGGCCGGAACGGGATCGATTCATTCTTTCAAAGGGGCACGCGGGCGCTTGCGTCTATGCCGCTCTCGCCGAGCGCGGATTCTTCGATGTGGCGGAGCTCGACGCGCATTATCGCAATGGCTCGAAACTTTCTGGCCATGTCAGTCACAAGGGCGTCCCCGGCGTGGAGCTCTCCACCGGCTCGCTCGGCCACGGCCTGGGAATTGGCGCTGGCATGGCGCTCAACCTCAACCGTTTCGGCGGAGGACAGCGCATATTCGTCCTTCTTAGCGATGGCGAATGCGATGAAGGCTCGGTTTGGGAAGCGGCGATGTTCGCAGGCCATCACCGGCTCGCCAATCTTTGCGCCATCATCGACTACAACAAGCTCCAGTCGCTTGGCCGCGTGTCGGATACCGTCAACCTGGAACCGTTCGGCGCGAAGTGGCGCGCATTCGGCTGGCATGCGGTTCGGGTCGACGGCCACGACCATGATGCGCTGGGCGCTGCTTTTGCCGAGCGCGCCGACAACCGCCCGACCTGCATCGTTGCTGATACGGTAAAGGGCCGTGGAGTTTCCTTCATGGAAAACGAGGTGCTGTGGCATTACCGCGCTCCGCGCGGCGAGGAATATGTCGCGGCGATGCGCGAGCTTGGCGTCGACGTAATGGCCGCTGGCGATGCGTGAAGCCTTTGTCCGTGCGCTGAGCGAGCTTGCGGCCGACGATGAGCGGATAGTCCTCGTCAACGGCGACCTTGGCTTTGGCGTTCTCAATGGCTTCATCGACCAATTCCCGAGCCAATATGTGAATGCCGGGGTCGCCGAGCAGAACATGACCGCGCTCGCGTGTGGAATGGCGCTGACCGGAGCGCGCGCATACACTTACTCGATCGGCAATTTCCCGACGCTCCGCTGCCTCGAGCAGCTGCGCAACGACGTCTGCTACCATCATTGCAACGTCACCGTCGTCGCCGTTGGCGGCGGTTTCTCCTACGGCCAGCTCGGCGTTTCGCATTTCGCCACGGAGGACTTGGCGGTCATGCGCTCACTGCCGGGAATGACGGTGGTCGCACCATCCGATCCCTGGCAGGCCTACGAGCTGACGCGGCAGCTGCATGCGCGCGGCGGCCCTGCCTATTTGCGGATCGACAAGGGATCGGCCGGAGTCCCCGCGGGCGAGGTCGAAATCGGCAAGGCCCGGCAAGTGAGCGACGGCGCGGATGCAGTCATCTTCTCAACCGGTGCAATCCTTTCGGAAGCGCTAAAGGCAGCCCGCGCACTGGCCGGCGGCGGAATCAGCCTCCGAGTCATCGACGTTCATACCCTGAAGCCGCTCGACACCGACGCGATCTGCGCAGCCGCGGCTGACTGCGGGCATGTGCTCACACTCGAGGAGCATGTCGTCGTTGGCGGCATCGGAAGCGCCGTAGCCGAAGCATGCGCAGAAGCAGGCGTCGCGTTGAAGAGCTTCCGGCGGATTGGACTTGGCGACTCCTTTCCTGACGTCGTCGGCGACCAGGCATATCTGCGTGCCTCATACGGCCTCGATGCCGCCAGCGTCGCTGCAAGCGTTCGCCAGGCGGTCGCGAACTGATGGGCAAGCGCCTGCTCGATCTGGCCCTGGCGCTTGCAGCGACTGTACTGACCTTGCCCATCATCGCCGTGACCGCGCTGCTGGTCTGGGGTCAGGATGGGCATGCTCCTTTCTATCATGGCCTCCGGATCGGACGCGGCGGACGCGACTTTCGAATGATCAAGCTAAGGACGATGGTCCCTGCCGCGGAAGGCGCGGGCGGATGCTCCACGGCTGCATCGGACTCGCGCCTGACGCCGCTCGGAGCCACGCTGCGACGCTACAAGCTCGACGAGCTCCCGCAATTCTGGAACGTGCTCAAAGGCGACATGAGCATCGTCGGGCCTCGGCCCAATTTCCGCAGCGGCGTCGATTGCTACACGGGCGAAGAGCTGAAGCTTCTTTCGGTCAGGCCCGGGATCACTGACATCGCTTCAATCGTCTTTTCGGATGAAGGCGAAATCCTCGACGGATCGACCGATCCGGACGCATTGTACGACGCCGTGATCAGGCCATGGAAGAACCGCCTCGCACTGCTCTACGTCGAACGCGGAAGCATGGCGCTGGATCTCAGGCTGATTGCGCTGACCGTGGTCGCCCTTGTCTCCAAACGCGCTGCACTTCGCAAAGTCGATCGGATTCTCGAACGTTGGAACGCGAGCAAGGAGCTGCGCCGCATCTGTGCGCGGTCCAGCCCGCTTCCTCCTGGCCAGCCTCCGGGTGAGTTCGCGTGCAGGTGAAATTCTTCCGCCGGGATTTTCGCGGCGAGCCGGACCAGCTCCCGCCGCTATCGGCCGATCTGCAATTTCGCTGCTGGCAGCCCGGGGTCGATGGGTTTCCGCCGCGGGGAGCACGCGATATCGCAAATCAATTCTGGTGGGCGCTCGCGAATAGTGGCGGCTTTGCACGCAGGGGATTTGCCGAGATCCGCATCGAAAAGCGCGGCCGCCTGCTTCATCGGCTTATCGTTACCCCGGCGTGGTACCGCTTTCCTTTCATGGCTGAGCGGGATCTGCAAATTGGTGCCCTCTGGACCGCGCCGGACGCCCGCCGAAAGCAGCTCGCGCGAATTGCAATGAGCGAGGCCCATCGCCGCTTCGGAAGTGACGGCAGCCGGTTCTGGTACGTCGCCGACGCAACGAATTCCGCCTCGGAAGCGCTGGCGCGCTCGTGCGACTACGAACTGGTTGCGACGGGAAGGCGAACGCGCCGCTTCGGCACGCGCCTCTTCGGCCAATATGTGATCGACCGGTTCGTCTAGCGCGGAGTTACCGAAACCCAGGCGATCGCGCCCGATTGCGGAGTTGCGTCCGCTGACGGACGAACGGTCAGGGTCAACCACTGCGCGGTGCATCCGTCCGGCACTGCGAATGATATCGACGCGCCGGCGTTTGCATGAAGCGGCTGGTCGAGCCGCGCAAGCACGGCTCCTCCTTCCTTCGCGCACGTGACCGACCAGAACGGCTTCTCCCCGCTCGCATCGGCAGCGGCCCTGGTTGCGAGCGCGTATCGGCCCTGCGCCAATGCCAATAGTTGCGCCGCGACCTGCCCGCTGTGCGCCGGCTCGGCGCCATATCTTAGAGCGGCAGTGGTGCCTCCGAGCACGCGCTCCGCCGTTAGTGAGCCGTTGCTCACCAGCCCCCAACCGAACGGATAGCGTGCCGACGGGTCGGCGAAATGTGCGTCCTCGACACCCCTCGCGGGCCGCCCGAACGTCAGGTTCAGCAGAACTGCCGGCCCGAACTGGCGGTCGCTGACCAGCCGCTCTGCCAGTTGCTGGTCGATCGAGTTCCCAACGACGAACCGCCGATCGCGCATGTGCGCAACGACGGAAGCGACGGCGACGAGGTGCGAATCATTGGTGAGCGCCCAGTCTACGAACATCAGCCGCCATTCGCTGGGTCGATCGAGCATCCGTGCAAGCGGAACTGTCAGGGCCGGATCCGCCGAAGCCTTGGCGAGCACCGGAAAGAGGATCGGCTGGGCGTCGACGGTTGTCCTTAATGCAATGTCGAAATTCCCAAGCGCGCCGGCGACGTCACCCCGGTCGACGGAATCCTGGATCAACCACAGCCGGGTCGGCAAGCTCCTCCGGCTAAGCTGGTCAGAGAGTTGAAAAAGCCCCCGCGCTTTGGCGGCCTTACCGGACAATGCGAAATCCAGAGCGCGCACTTCGATCGCGGCGACGAGCGTTGAGTCGCGCGCGAGCGCTCGATGCGCAAGAGCGCGCACTTCGCGGTTGCGCGGATCGGCGCCGAGCGCAGCTGCGGCGGCGGCTGCTGCCGGTGCATTCCACGGCGCGATCCTCGCAGCGATTCGCGGATGATCGACGGCTGCCCAGTCGGCGAGCGACGCAGGGACGAAAATCGCAATCGCCAACAGTGCGCCGGCGCCGATGCCTGCGCGGGCCATGAGCTTTTGGCGCGCGGCAGCAGTCCTGCGAAGAGGTCGCGAGCTTCTATTGCTCGTAGCTGTACTCGAAGCCGTAGCCATAGCCATATCCGAGGTGCGCGCGGCGCGGCTCGAACTTGGTCAGGACGATACCGACAACGTTTGCCTGCGCGGTCTCAAGCCGCTGAAGCGCCCGCCGTGCAGCCCCGGCCTGAACCGCGCGCGCTTCGACCACGTAGATCACGCCGTCGACCGCTGCGGCGACCAGAGGCGCGTCGGCGAGGCCGATCACTGGGCAGGAATCGACGATTACATGATCGAAGCTTTCCTGAAGACGCCTGATCAACTCGCCGAGGCGGCTGCCCGTCAGCAGGTCGGCGGCGTTCGGCGGATGCGGTCCTGCGGTGATGATGGACAAGCCTTCATACGGCGTCGACCGGATCAGGGATTGCACATCGTCGCTCCCGGCGAGGAAGTTGCTGACGCCGGCACCGTCATTTTCGATGTCGAAATAGCGGTGCACCGACGGCGCGCGCAGGTCGGCATCAATAAGCACCACCTTCCGCTTCGCACGCGCAAGCGACTGCGCAAGCGCCAGCGCGGTGATCGACTTGCCCTCTCGCGGTCTGGTGCTGGTGACCGCGAGCGACTTGGGCGTTCCGCGCACTGTCGAAAGCTCGAGCGCGGCCTCGATCGCCAGATAGGCGTCGACCAACGGTGAGCGCGGATTGTCAAACGCCTGGAGCGGTGTTTCGCGCTTCACCCGCGGGACTGTGCCAAGGAGCGGATGTCCGAGCCGCGTTTCGGTATCGGCAGGATCGCCGATGCCTTCGTCGATCTGCTCGAGGCCGGCTGCCACGCCCATTCCCGCGATTCCGCCGAAAAACATCGCGAGCAGGACGTTGATCAGCAACTTCGGGCTGCTCGGACGATCGGGAAGCTTGGGTGCGTCTATGATGCTGACATTGTTCTTTTCAACGCCGCCCGCGACGCCGATCTCCTTATAGCGCTGCAGTAGCGCGTTATAGAGCTCACGGTTGGTGTCGGCGTCGCGCTCATAGATGTTGTACTGTATGCTGCGCTGCCGAAGGTCGGTGAGATTGCCCTTGAGCGAATTCACTCGCGCAGCAAGCATGCGCTCGCGCTCAACCGCCGACTTATAGTCCTGCGACAGCGACATCCCGACGCGGCCCTCCTCGCCTGCGATCGCTTTGTCGAGCGAGCGGATCTGCGCCTGGAGCGCTTGAGCTGGCGGGTAATTCGGCTCGAACTGCTGCATCATCTTCGCATAGTCGGCCTGGTCCTGCGCGCGCTGCTCGCGCATTCGTCCGATCGCGTCGTTCTGGAGCGCGGTGCCGGTTGCATCGGGCCGCCTGGTCAACCGGCTTTCCGCAGCGACACGTTCAGCAGTCGCGACTGCGAGCGCATTGTTGAGTGTCACCAAATCGTCGCTGACCAGCGACCGATCGCCGGTTGACGACGGCGCGTCCTTGCCCGCCGGAGTAGCGGCGGTGGGGAGCATGATGATGCCCTGGCTCGCCGCGTAAGCGACTGCCTTGCGCTCGGAATCCTCCAGCTTTGTGCGCATCTGCTCAAGGCGGCTCTCGAGGAACCGGCGCGCATAGTCCGATGCCTCGTAGCGCTGCTCGAGATTGGTCTCGATGAACAGCTTGCCCCAGGCGTCGGCGATCCGCTGCGACAAGGCCGGATCCGGCGTGACGGCAGTCACGTCGACCAGGCGTGACCCGCGCACGGGCGCGATGCCGACATGTTCGAGCAGCGCCTTGCCCATCACCTCGATCCGGTGCGTGCGCTTGGCGGGATCGAGCAGACCGGCTTGCCCGCCGTCGAGCAGCTTCTGCTGGCCGAACATCTTGATCACCGCCGGATCATCGGCAAGCCCGAGCTCGCGTGCGACCCGCTCTGAAAGAGCTTTCGTCTGCAGCAGGCCATATTGCGTCTGGTAGAATTCCTGGTCGGCGACGCTTGTATCCCGCTCGACGCTGTCGATGTCCACGACGCGGTCGGTGTCGCGCGTGATCTCCAGCCTGGCGGTCGACGTATATTCGCGCGTCATCACCGCGGTCATCAGGATGCCGGCGATTGCCCCGATGGCCACTCCGCCGAGCAGCACCCACCGCCAGCGCGACGCCGCGCGAATGAGACGCCGGATCGGCGGGACGCGCTCGGCGCCAGTCGGCCCGGCGAACAGCGGAATCTGCCCCGGCGCGAAGGCCAGCGCGTGCGGCGAGATCGTGTCCATCAGTGGATCCTTTCCAGCCCGATGACGAGCGGGGTGGTGAGCAGCGGGAACATTTGCAGGAACTGCTGGAACATCCGCCGTGCCTTGGAATCGCCGACGACAACGATGTCGTTCGCGTAGATCTTCGGGTCGGCGTAAATGCCGTGCCGGATCGCTGCCAGATTGTAGAGTGCCGCCATTGGCCTGCCGTTCACGGAACGGAACACCACCACGTCGTCGAGCCGGGCGAACTCGCTCGCCCCTTTCGCGTTCGCGACCGCGCGCATCAAAGTGATGTTGCCGAGCGCCGGATAGCTTCCCGGCTGCCCGACCTGACCGTCGACCGTGTAGACCTGGCTGGTGGTCTCGTTGAGGTTCACGCTGACCTGCGGGTTCTTCACGTAATTTCCGCGAAGGCGCTGGTCGATCGCCTGGGCGAGTTGCGCGGGCGTAAGGCCCGCCGCGTCAATCGTGCCGGCGAGCGGCAATGACAGGCGCGCAGCGGCATCGACCTGGAACTTGCCGCTGAGCTCAGGGACTCCGAACACCGTCACATCGAGCTTGTCGAACGGACCGATGTGATAGGGGCTGCTGGCAACCACGAGGTCAGCGCCCGTGGGCGCCGGCAGGTCGGCGAGCTTCGTCACCGACAAGGGTTCAGGCCCTTCGCCCAGCCGCGGGCCGTTTGAGCAGGCGGCCATCGAACAGGCGATGAGACCAATCAGAAAAGGTGATGAGCGGGTCATATGCGGAGCCTCAATCCAAGCTGGAAGACGGTTTGCGGCTGGAACGGATCAAGCCCGAGATTTGCCCGGACACCCCGGCGGCTGCGGACGTTGAACGCCTCGGCAAAGCCGGTGAGATTGTCGCGCAGGTTGTAGCGAAGAGCGACGGTCGTCGACCATCCATGCTCGCTTTCAAGCGGCGACATCTCGCTTCCCATCTCGTGCGTTCGGAACGCTTCGATTCGGCCGGTGACCGCTGCCTTGGCGGTGAGCGTCTGGGTCACCGACACGTAAGCCGAGCTGAATTGCGTATGGACCCAGCGCCTACCGTTGGTCTTGAATCCCATGATCGTCGAACCAGTCATGCCTTGGGCGAGCAAGCGCGTTTTCGGCCCGAGGTCGGCGTTGATTCCGAGATTCCAAAAACGCGTGCGCCAGCCCCACTGGCCGCTCGGCGTGAACGCCTGCGGGTCGGCGCGGTTGTCATAGTAAAACAATGCTGCAGTGAATGCCGAAGGCGCTCGCCATTCCAATCTTCCATAGAAGCCGGGACGATGGTCGATCTCGACGAATGAACGCGTCTCGTGCTGCTGCAACAAGGTGATGAACGGGTTCAGCGGCGGCAGCGGGATATGGCCGAACACCGTCGCCTTTTCATTGTGAAGCGCCCAGCCGCGGAACGACAAAAGAGTCCCGGCGGTGTCGTCGAAGCCGAAGATCGAGCCGGTGAGTGAGACCAGACTGTTGCCGACCGAAGTTCGGACGGTGCCTTCCAAACCGAGAACCTTAACTTCTTCGCCGACCCAGGCATTGATTGCCGACGGGGTCAGCACATCGACCGTGCTCCACGCGCCTCCGGTCGTATGCTCAAGCGAGATCTCGGGCCACATGATGCCCGCACGGACCGAATAGCCAACCGATCCCTTCTGCGACGGCAAGAAACTGACGAATGCCTCAAGCAGGTCGACAGCATTCTCCTGGTGCCGCTGATAGGCCGCCGAGACACTTGCGCTCAGCGAATTGGTGAAGCGCGGAGTCCAGATGAGATCCGCTTCCTGCGGACCCGCGGTGAAGTTGTACTTTCCGTCGCTCGTACCCTGGAACTGAGTTTTGCCGAGTCCCCGGTTGACGAACGATCGCTCGCCGTTCGCGAAGGCAATCCGGCCGTCAAGGAGGACGGTCACGACATTCTTCGACAGGATGTCGGTACTCGACGATTGCGATTCACGATCGGAAGTGGTCGCGACGGCTTCGGCCTGCGGCTGGTTGCCAGCGCCCGACGGTTCGGTGGTGGTGGCAGCAGGCTCGGCGTTCGCCGGTGCGGTCGCTTCGGTGGCCGGCTGAGCAACGGGCTGCGGCGGCTCAGATTGTGCCCAAGCCGGCGCGGCGGCGGCCGCGCAGCATATCGGCGCTAGGCCCAGAGCAAGCTTCATTGGACTTTTTCCCCTTGTTGGTTTGTCCAGCGGGCGACCCGCCTGATGCGCATCGGCGTGCCCCCATCCGCAAGCGGGCCGAGCTGTCCCGCGATCTCCATGCTCGCGATCCGGGGAATGCCGGCGACGACAGTCAACGCAACGTCATTGCTGCGCGCCTCTGTTACGGGTTTGCGAAGCAGGATCAGGTCGGCCCTGCTCCCCGGCTCCAGCGAGGGCTCGGATAAGCCAAGTCGCCGCGCCGCGGTGAGTCCAACCGCATCCCCGAGCCGGTCATCGTCGACCAGCCGGGAGGTTCGCGCGGCCCGCATCTCGTCGAGCAAGTCGCCGGCACCGGTCAGACGCGAATCGCTGCCGAGCAGGATGTCGCACCCGCCTTCCAGCAACTCCGATGGGGCCGTCCGTCCAAACAGGAAATAGTTAGAGGTCGGACACCAGACGAGTGCCGCGCCACAGCGCCGAAATCGTGCGATGCCGTCGCGACTGATACCAACGCCATGGACAGCGATCAGCCACTGGTTGAGCAAGCCGCGCTGCTCCAGCGTTTGGATTTCAGCCGCGGCAACATCGTCGATGCCTTCGGCGACGTGCATGCAAAATGGACCGGCAGTCGGCGCTTCGACGCGCTCCGCCTTCCCGAGCGAGTCCGCCGAAGGAACACGCGCCACGCGAATGGGGAAGTCGCGATCGAAGTCCGGCTCCCACGCGTCATGATGCAGGACCGTTGTCACGCCCGCGAACAGATTCTTCCACGCACCGGCGAGCAGGGCCGCGCGTCGCGCAACCTTGCGACCGGCTGCGATCCTCCGTGAAAAGCGCAACTGGATGTCCTCTGCCCAGGAATAGGCATTCGCATAAGGACCCGCGCCGAGCCGGCCATAATGGTTGCGATGCAGGTGCTCGTGCGCGTTGATCAGCCCGGGCCGCACGTCCGAGTCGGGGCAA
>JANWLR010000022.1 GCA_025450755.1 Sphingomicrobium sp.
CACCGGGCGCACGCCTCGACCGAGGGCATCACCCACTGTCTGCCGAGCTTCGTCGGCCGCGCGATGGAAGCCGAGCTGAATGCGTTGGAACGCGCGCTCGGCAATCCCGAGCGGCCGGTTGCCGCTGTCGTCGGCGGGGCGAAGGTATCGACCAAGCTCGCGGCGCTTGGCCATCTCGTCACGAAGGTCGATCACCTGATCATCGGCGGCGGCATGGCCAACACATTCCTTGCCGCGCGCGGCGTCAACGTCGGCAAGAGCCTGTGCGAGCATGAGCTGACCGGCGAGGCGAACGCGATCTTCGATGCCGCCGAGAAGGCGGGCTGTACGATCCATCTGCCCTATGATGTCGTTGTCGCGAAGGAATTTGCTCCAAACCCGCCGAGCGTCCGCACCTGCAACGTACATGAGGTTCAGTCCGACGAGATGATCCTCGACGTCGGCCCGGCCGCGATCGAGGCGCTCGCCGATGTGCTCAAGACCTGCCGAACCCTCGTCTGGAACGGACCCCTGGGCGCGTTCGAGGTGCCACCATTTGATGCCGCCACGGTCGCGCTCGCAAAGACGGCGGCGGCCTTGACCAAGGAAGGGTCGCTAGTCTCCGTGGCCGGAGGCGGGGACACTGTGGCAGCGCTGAACCACGCTGGCGTGGCACAGGATTTCAGCTTCGTGTCGACCGCGGGCGGGGCTTTTCTCGAATGGATGGAAGGGCGGACGCTTCCGGGTGTCGTCGCGCTCGAACAACAATGATCAATATCCAGGCAATCGATCACGTCGTATTTCGCGTCGTCGACCTGGAGAAGGTCGCGAAATTCTATGTCGCCGTGCTCGGCGCCCGTTGGGAGAAGAAGCAGGAGGCAATCGGGCTCTACCAGCTTCGTGCCGGCACTGCGCTCATCGACCTCGTGCCGGTGGACGGCCAGATTGGTCAGATGGGCGGCGCAGCTCCCGGAGCCGAAGGCCGCAACGTCGATCACGTCTGTTTCCAGGTGCTGCCATGGGACGGCGACGCTATCCTCCGCGATTTGCGCGAACACGGAATCGAGAGCGAGATCGTCTCACGCTACGGCGCGCAGGGAGAGGGTCCGTCGATCTATCTCGCCGATCCTGAGGGGAATGATCTTGAACTGAAGGGCCCGCCTTGGGCGCCGATTCCGAAGCGTTAGACAAGGGTGCATGAATGTCGATGACGAATGCTGAAATGGCGGCGAAGATCGAGCAGGGCGACGGCTTCATCGCCGCGCTCGACCAATCGGGCGGCTCAACGCCCAAGGCGCTCAAGGGATATGGAATCGAAGAGGGCGCCTGGTCTAGCGACGATGAGATGTTCGACCTCATTCATCAGATGCGCTCGCGGATCATCACATCACCCTGCTTCAGCAGTGGCAAAGTGATCGGCGCGATCCTGTTCGAGCGGACGATGGATGGGACGGTCGAAGGCAAGCCGACGCCACAAGCCTTGACCGATCGGGGCATCGTGCCTTTCATCAAGATCGACAAGGGTCTTGAGGCCGAGGAGAACGGCGTTCAGCTAATGAAGCCGATGCCAGAACTCGACCGCCTGCTCGAGCGCGCCAAATCGCTCGGCGTGTTCGGCACCAAGGAGCGGTCGGTGATCAACGCCGCGAACGCGTCGGGAATTGCCGTTCTCGTTGCTCAACAGTTCCAAGTCGCAAAGCAAATACTCACTCACGGCCTGATCCCGATCGTCGAGCCCGAGGTGAACATCAAAAGCCCCGACCGGGCGGAGAGCGATAAACTGCTGCTCTCCGCCATCCTCGAGGAGCTGGACGAAATTCCCGAGGGCCAACGCGTGATGCTCAAGCTGTCGATCCCCGCCGAGCCGGGCAAGTTCGACGCGCTGGTCGACCATCCGAAGGTGCTGCGCGTCGTCGCTCTTTCCGGCGGGTTCAGCCGTGAGGAGGCGTGCCGCGAGCTGGCCAAGAACCCGGGCATGATCGCGAGCTTCAGCCGCGCGTTGCTGGCGGATCTTCGAGCCAAACAGAGCGACTCTGAGTTCGATGCGACCCTCGGCCAGGCGATCAACGAAATTTACAGCGCCTCCACCAGCAAGGTGCTTGCCTGACCTTGGACGAAGTCGAGTTCGACCCGGTCGAGTTTGCCCCGCCCCACCGGCAGGAGCCGGCGAAGCTCTACTTGATCAGCCCGCCGGAGGTTGGAGGGGCGTTTCCAGACCAGCTGCGGATGGCGCTTGAACCGGCAATCGCGGCGGCATTCCAGCTGCGTGTGAAGGGCGTGGAGGAGCATGAACTCGCGTGTCTCGCTGAGCCGCTGCAGCGTATCTGCGCCGACTCGGGCGTCGCGTTCATCGTCAACGACAATATGGCGTTCGCCAAGCGCCTCGGTGCGGACGGCGTGCACCTTGGCCAGTCCGACGGCGATGTCCGCGAGGCGCGCGCTTTGCTCGGGGCCTCAGCGCAGATCGGCAAAACCTGCCACGACAGCCGTCACCTCGCCATGGAAGCGGGGGAGGCGGGCGCCGATTATGTGGCCTTTGGCGCCTTCTATCCAACAACGACGAAGCCGTCCGACTACCGGCCAGATCCGTCGATCCTCACCTGGTGGTCGACCCTGTTTGAAATCCCCTGCGTCGCGATCGGCGGCATCACGCCGGAGAATGCCAAGCCTCTGGTTGAAGCCGGCACGGACTTCATCGCGGTCTGCCAGGCTGTGTGGGGTAAAGAGGACGCGGCCGCGGCGGTGCGAGCCTTCCGAAATGTGCTGGACGCCTAGACGAACTGCCGTTCGCGGTACCATTTGGTGACGATATACTTGGTGCCGCTTTCGACCGGCATGCCCTCGTGCAGGGTCCACGGATTGGGGCTTCCGTCGAGCGCCATGTTGTTCCAGATGAGAATCCGCCCGAGCCGCGGCGCAATTGCGAAGTCGAGCAGCCTGAAGCGCGTTGCGCCCCCGGCACCGGGCTCATTGAGGTAGATCATCGCTGTCCAGGTCCGCTGGCCGCCATGCGGCTCGTACTGCGCCCAATAGGGCTCGTCGATGTAGAAGAAGTCGGCATGTTCGCGAAATTGCTGGGCCTCCTGGTAGCGTTGCCCCTGGAGTGGCTCGCCCTGCACCTTGTCCATTCCAAGCAGCTCGGCGATCCGCCGGTCGACCTCGACGATGAGCGCGTCGTGAGCATTGAGGTTGCAGCTGTAGCTCGTGCGGACGCCCTCGTGCTTCTCCTTGTCGTAGAGCGGCGAGGGATAGCTGCCCTCATCGATCTTCTCGCACATTTGCCGGCAGCTCTCCGGATCGAGGAAGTTCTCGCCGATGTACAGCTGGATCGGTTGCCTCGCAGACGAGCAAAGCCTCCACAGCCGCGGCGTGGTCTCCAGCTTTTCGCCGACGCGGCGGCCGATGCCTGCGCGCAGGTCCGAACACTGTTGCGCGAATGGCGTCGGGGGCTCGTAGAAGGGAGGCGGATCGACGTCGGCCATTTGCGCTAGTTTGCTTGAGAATGGCGCGATTGCCAATCAGCGGCTGATCTGCCGCACCATCGACTTCAGCGTCCGGGCATCCTCGATCGCGTGTCCGTGGATGTCGTTGTTGAAATAGCACCAGACGGTACGGCCAAGGCGCGTCTGCTCGATGCACCAGTCCGTCCATTCGCTTAGGGTCTCGTCCAAGTAGCGGCCGTGATATTTTCCTGCGGTTCCGTGGAAGCGGACATAAGCGGTGCGTCCACTCGCCCATCGCGGTGATTTCAGGCCCAAAAGATCGTGGGTGACGAAGCCGATGCCGTGCCGGTCAAGAAGCGCCAGGACGTCTTCGTCGTACCAGCTCTTGTCGCGGAACTCGACGACCTGCTCGAGGTCGTCAGGCAACCAGCCGAGGAAGTTGTCGAGCCGCTCCAGGTTCTTATGGAGGCTGGGCGGCAGCTGATAGAGCAGGGGACCGAGCTTGTCCCCGAGCGGCCGTGCCAGTTCGATGAAACGTTCGACCTCGGCACGGCAGTCGAGCAGCTTCTTCATGTGGGTGATGAAACGGTTGACCTTCACGGCATAATGGAAGCCGGGCGGGGCTTTGATTCGCCAGCGCTCGAAGGTCGAGGCAAGCGGCAGGCGATAGAAGCTAGCGTTGATCTCGACGGTGTCGAATTCCTCGGCATATTTTTCGAACCAGAGCCGTTGCGGCAGGCCTTGCGCATAGAAGAGCCCTCGCCAGTGCCTGTAGACCCAGCCCGAGCAGCCGACGTGGATCTTGGAAACAGTTGTTTGCTGCATCGTTGCAACTCAACAACGTCCAGCTGCGGAGAGTTGCGTAGCAATGCTCAAGATCATCGGTACGGCACTTCTGACCACGGTGCTCGTCAGCGCCTTTTGGATCTGGTTCTACAATTTCGTTCCCCAGCCGAGGCCCACAATCGCGCGAAGCGGGCCGGTCGTCACCGTCGAACCAAAGAACGCGCCGCCGGTGGTTGTCGCCGAGCAGGTGCGGGTCGGCCCGGCCGGACTTGCGATTCCGGTAATAGGGGTGAGACCGGGCCAGCTGACCGACACCTTCACCGAGGCTCGGGCAAACGGGCGACGTCATGACGCCATCGACATCATGGCCGTCGAGGGCACACCCGTGATCGCTGCGGCCGACGGCACAATCGAGAAATTGTTCTTCAGCAACGAGGGCGGGATCACGATCTACGAACGCTCGCCGGACCAGAAGTGGATGTACTATTATGCCCACCTGCAGGGCTACGCCCCCGGGCTCGCCGAGGGGCAGCAGGTGAAGCGTGGACAAGTAATCGCCCGCGTCGATCATACGGGCGACGCCGTTGCGACTTCCCCGCACCTCCATTTCGCCATCAATACGATGGCGCCGGGCGAGCACTGGTGGCAGGGCACGCCGATCAATCCTTATCCCGTCCTTGCCGGAAAATAGACCAGCGGCTAGGGGCTTCGGCGGCTCTTTCCCAACACTTTCTCTGAGAGAAGATATGAAGATCAGCGGCGTGGACATCCGTCCCGGCAACATCATCGAATATGAGGGGGGCATCTGGCGCGCCGTGAAGATCCAGCACACCCAGCCGGGCAAGGGCGGCGCCTACATGCAGGTCGAGATGAAGAACCTCATCGACGGCCGCAAGACCAACGTCCGGTTCCGCTCCGCCGAGACGGTCGAGCGAGTCCGGCTCGACACCAAGGATTTCCAGTACCTCTATCACGACGGCGACATGCTCGTGTTCATGGACAAGGATACGTACGACCAGGTCATGTTGCCCGAGGACCTTCTCGGCGAGGCCGCGGACTTCCTCCAAGACGGCATGGACGTGGTGATGGAGCTCTACAACGAGCGGCCGATCAGCGTTCAGCTGCCCGATCAGGTCGAAGCGACGATCGTCGAGGCCGATGCCGTCGTGAAGGGCCAGACGGCGAGCTCGTCCTACAAGCCCGCAATACTCGACAACGGTGTGAAAGTGCTCGTTCCGCCGCATATCACCAGCGGCACAAAGATCGTCGTCGATGTGTACAATCGCGAATACGTCCGCCGCGCGGACTGAGCGATGGTCGCCCATTCAGGTCTGATCACCGTGATGCAGCGCGCCGCCCGCAAGGCAGCGCCGAGGTTGAGGCGTGACTTCGGTGAAGTCGAGCAGCTGCAGGTCAGCCGCAAGGGCCCCGGTGACTTCGTATCGATGGCCGACAAGCGCGCCGAGCAGACGATCATCGAGGAGCTTCGCAACGCCCGGCCAGACTGGGGCATGCTGCTCGAGGAATCCGGCGAAATCGAAGGCAATCCAACCAAGCCGCGCTGGATCGTCGATCCGCTCGATGGGACAACGAATTTCCTCCATGGAATCCCCCATTTCTCGATCTCGATCGCGGTCGAGGAGAAGAAGCCCGGCGGGGGCGCCGAGATTACGCAAGCTTTGGTCTACCAGCCGCTAACCGACGAAAGCTTCTGGGCCGAAAAAGGAAGAGGCTCTTGGCTGCAGGACCAACGCCTTCGCGTCTCGGCGCGCCGTGACCTCGCTGACAGCATTATCGGGAGCGGAATCCCCCACTGTGGTCGCGGCTCACCTGAAGGCTGGTCAAAGATCTACACAGCGGTTGCTCCGCACGTCGCCGGCATTCGCAGGTTCGGTTCGGCAGCGCTCGATCTCGCCTGGGTGGCCGCGGGGCGGATGGACGGATTCTGGGAAGACGATCTCGATCCGTGGGACACCGCGGCGGGCGTGCTGCTCGTCAAGGAAGCCGGGGGCTTCGTTACCGACTACCGGGGCGCAGACCGCATGTTCGAGCGCGGCGAATATGTCGCGGCATCGGCGGGAATCCACTCGAAGCTGCAGAAGCTGGTGGCCGGAGCGCTGAGATAGTGGCCCGGGTGGTTGCGGCGCACAAATCGCTGTCCTAGAGAGCCGCCAAGTTTTCGAAGTCCCCTGGAGTTGTCCCTTTGGCCAGCGTCGCCGCAGGCTATCTGCCGATCCTCTTGTTCCTCATCGTCGCGCTGGGGCTTTCCACGGCGTTCGTCGTGCTGCCGATGATCGTCGCGCGGTTCACGGGAGCGCATCAGCCGGACCCGGCGAAGCTTAGCGAATATGAGTGCGGCTTCCCGGCGTTCGAGGATGCGCGCGCCGAGTTCGACGTTCGCTTCTACCTCGTGGCGATCCTGTTCATCGTCTTCGACCTGGAAGCTGCTTTCCTGTTTCCCTGGGCGGTGAGCCTCAGTTTCACGAAATGGACCGGCTGGGCGGCGATGATCGTCTTCCTGATCGAGCTCGGTCTCGGCCTCGCTTACGCATGGAAGAAGGGGGCGCTCGAATGGGAGTGATGCTCCGCGGCCCCGAAGACCGGATGCCGACCGAGGAGGAGCTGGCGCGAATCTCAGGCCTCGTTCCGGGCGAAGTCGACCAGAAGAAGCTCGAGGAACTCCGTCAGAGCCTCAACGAAAAGGGCTTCATGGTCACGACGGCCGAAGACCTGTTCACCTGGGCGCGGACCGGTTCCTTGTGGTGGATGACCTTCGGCCTCGCCTGCTGCGCAGTCGAGATGATCCATGTGAACATGCCGCGCTATGACCTTGAAAGATTTGGCGCTGCGCCGCGCGCCAGTCCCCGCCAGTCGGACGTGATGATCGTCGCCGGGACGCTCTGCAACAAAATGGCTCCGGCGCTCCGCCGGGTGTATGACCAGATGAGCGAGCCGCGCTACGTCATCTCGATGGGCAGCTGCGCCAACGGCGGCGGCTATTATCACTACAGCTATTCGGTGGTGCGCGGATGCGACCGAATCGTCCCGGTCGACATTTACGTTCCTGGCTGCCCGCCGACCGCGGAAGCTTTGCTCTATGGAATTCTGCAGCTTCAGCGGAAGATCCGCCGCGAAGGAACCATTGAGCGATGAGTGGTTCGCGCTGATGGCAGTCAAATTCGCCTCTCACGTGCCGAAAATGGCCTCGGACGAGGGCGTGGTCGCCGCCGCCAAGAAAGCGATCGGCGATGCGCTGGTCGAGGCGCGCGAGCTCGTCGGCGAGGTGACCCTGATGGTTCGCCGCGAGACTATCGTAGATGTGTGCCGGGCGCTCCGTGACACGGCCGGCCTTGAATATCAGCAGCTGATGGAGATCGCAGGGGTCGATTACCCGGAGCGGCCCGAGCGCTTCGAGGTTGTCTATCACCTGCTTTCGCTGACGAAGAATCGCCGAATCCGGGTGAAGGTCTCAACCGATGAGGCGACTTCGGTGCCGAGCCTCACTGGCTTGTGGCCGGTCGCGGGCTGGCTCGAGCGCGAGGTCTACGACATGTACGGGGTCACCTTCGCGGGCAATCCTGATCTCAGACGGATTCTTACCGACTATGGCTTCGAGGGCTATCCGCAGCGGAAGGATTTCCCGCTCACCGGTCATGTCGAACTGCGTTACTCGGAAGCCGAGAAACGGGTCGTCTACGAGCCTGTCTCGCTTCCGCAGGACTTCCGTTCCTTTGACTTCCTGATGCCATGGGAAGGGCCGGAATATCTTCTTCCCGGAGACGAGAAGGCGCACGGCGAGGCGCCCGGCGCTCCGTCACCGCTGCCGGCGACTGGCGCGGTGGCTTCAAAGGATGTGAAGACCTCCGCGCAAACCGCTAAAACCACAGAGAAACCCTCGGATACCGGCGCCGGTGCGCCCGCCGACAAGACCGCTGGCAAGCAGGCCCGCAAGCCGCGCTCGAAGAAGGCCGAGAGCGAGGTCGGCAAGAAGCCGCGGGGTAAGAAGGCATGACCGACACCCGCACCCGGCCGAAGAGCCGCACGATCCAGGTCAGCGTCGGCGGTATCGGCGAGGGCGAAGACTTCCGGGACGAGCTCGGCCACGTCCGCGATGCCGGCGACGAGCAGATCAGCAACTACACAATCAATTTTGGCCCGCAGCATCCGGCGGCGCACGGCGTGCTCCGGCTGATCATGGAGCTCGACGGCGAAATCGTCGAGCGCGTCGATCCTCACATCGGCCTTCTCCACCGCGGCACGGAGAAGCTGATCGAGTACAAGACCTACGCCCAGGCGCTGCCTTATTTCGACCGGCTCGACTACTGCTCGCCGATGTGCATGGAACACAGCTTCGTGCTGGCGATCGAGAAGCTGATGGGGCTCGAGATCCCCCTGCGCGCTCAGTACATACGCGTGCTGATGGCGGAATTGACCCGCATCTCCAACCATCTCCTGAACCTTGGCAGTCACATCATGGACGTCGGAGCGATGACGCCCAACCTGTGGCTCTTTGAGATGCGCGAGGATACGCTTCAATTTTACGAGCGAGCGTCGGGCGCCCGGATGCACGCCAATTATTTCCGTGCCGGCGGTGTGCGCTACGATCTTACAGAGAAGATGCTGGTTGACCTCCAGGACTGGCTGGACAACCGGTTCCAGCTGTTCGAGGATTCGATTGCGCTCGTTGCCGACAATCGCATCTTCAAGCAGCGCAACGTCGACATCGCCATCGTCCACAAGGGCGATGCGGTCGCCTGGGGCTTCTCCGGCCCGATGATCCGCGCCGCGGGCATCCCATGGGACATCCGCCGCTCTCAGCCCTACGAAGTTTATGACCGGATGGACTTCGAGATCCCCGTCGGAACCAACAGCGACTGCTACGACCGCTTCATGGTGCGGGTCGAGGAAGTGCGGCAGTCGGCGAAGATCATGCGCCAGTGCCTCGCGCAGATGCCCAAAGGACCGGTCGGCTCTGACGACCAGAAAGTGTTCCCGCCGTCGCGAAACGAGATGAAGACCTCGATGGAGGCCATGATCCATCACTTCAAGCTCTACACCGAAGGCTATCACGTGCCTGCCGGCGAGGTTTACGTCGCGACCGAGAGCCCGAAGGGCGAGTTCGGGGTCTATCTCGTCGCCGACGGAACCAACAGGCCGTACCGGTGCAAGATCCGTCCGACGATGATGAGCCATCTCCAGGCGATGGACATGATGTTGAAGGGTCACATGCTCGCCGACACGACTGCTGTGCTGTCGGCGATCGATCCTGTCTTTGGGGAGGTGGACCGGTGAGCGGCGGCGGCTCATTTATCGACAGCGCTGAGCAGCGCGCCCGCTGGGAGGGCTTCCAGTGGACTGCCGAGAATGCTCGGCATTCCAAAGAGATCATCGCCCGCTACCCCGAGGGCCGGCAGGTCTCGGCAGTGATCCCGCTCCTCGACATCGCGCAGCGGCAGGTTGGGGCGGACACGAACACCCAGGGGTGGCTGCCGATCCCGGTGATGGAGTTCATCGCCCGCGAACTCGACACCAGCTACATCCGGGTGCTCGAGGTCGCGACCTTCTACACCATGTTCAACCTGGAGCCGGTCGGCCGCTTCCACGTCCAGGTGTGTGGGACGACACCGTGCATGCTGAGCGGTTCCGATGACGTGCTGGAAGCATGCTACAAACGCGGGCTCAAGAAGGGCCACACGACGAAGGACGGCCTATTCACGCTGACCGAGGTCGAATGCCTCGGCGCCTGCGCCAATGCGCCGATGGTCCAGGTCAACGACGACAATTACGAGGATCTGACCGAGGAGAGCATGGGCGCGATTCTGGACGCACTCGCCGCCGGCAAGTCGCCGAAGCCCGGCCCGCAGATCGACCGCCAGACCAGCTGCCCCGAAGGCGGGCCCACAACTCTCAAGAAGATGGCCGAGCGCAATTACGACTATCGCTCGCAATGGACGCCGACCGCCGGGCCGGCGCGGGAGGGGGCGCAATGAAGGATGTCCTGAAGATCGTCATCGCGATCATCGTGATCGTGATTGTGTGGAAGATCGTGAAAGGCCTGATCGGGCTCCTGGTCGGCCTCGCGGTGGCGGGGCTGGTCGTCTACGGCGCGGTCAAGTTGGTCGAGGGTGTGGGGCAGAAGCGCCTCAAATGATGATCCTCGCAGTCATCGTAGCGCTCATGCTCGTGGCGTTCATCGCCTTCAGTTTTCTGAAGGGCTTGGTCAAGCTCGCCATTGTCGGTGGGATCATTCTCGCAGCCTTCTTCATCGCGCACCAGGCGGGGGCGTTCTGATGGGCTACACCGGACCGCTCGCGGACAAGGACCGCATCTTCACCAACGTCTACGGCTTCCAGTCGCCTTACCTTGCGGCGGCGAAGCAGAGAGGCGACTGGGACGATACGAAGGCGCTGTTCGCGATCGGGCAGGATGCGATCATCGACCAGGTGAAAGCCTCGGGGCTTCGCGGCCGCGGCGGCGCAGGCTTCCCGACCGGCATGAAGTGGAGCTTCATGCCCAAGGCGCCAAAGCCCGGCAAACCCAACTTCCTGGTCATCAACGCCGACGAATCCGAGCCCGGAAGCTGCAAGGACCGGGAGATTATCCGCCACGATCCGCACAAGCTGATCGAGGGTGCGTTGATCGCGAGCTTCGCGATGCGAGCGCGGGCTGCATACATTTACATTCGCGGCGAATTCATTCGTGAAACCGAGGTTTTACGGAAAGCAGTTGCCGAAGCTTATGAAGCCGGACTGATCGGCAAGAATGCCTGCGGCACTGGTTACGACTTCGATCTGTTCGTCCACCGCGGCGCCGGCGCCTACATCTGCGGCGAAGAAACGGCGATGCTGGAAAGCCTCGAGGGCAAGCAGGGCAAGCCGCGGCTCAAGCCGCCGTTCCCTGCGGGCGCAGGCCTCTACGGCTGTCCAACGACGGTCAACAATGTCGAATCGATCGCAGTCGTTCCGACGATCCTGCGCCGCTCGCCCGAATGGTTCGCCGGCATCGGTAACCCCAAGAACGAAGGCACCAAGCTGTTCCAGCTGTCGGGCCATGTGAACACGCCCTGCGTCGTCGAGGAATCGATGGGGATCAGTTTCCGCGAGCTGATCATTCGCCACGGCCACGGCATTAGGGGCGGCAAGAATGCGGATGATTTCAGTAATTTGTTGGCGGTCATTCCCGGCGGCTCTTCGGTTCCTCTGGTCCCGGCCGAGCAGATCTTGGATGCGCCGATGGATTTTGATGGGTTGAAGGCTCTTGGCTCCGGCCTCGGCACGGCTGCCGTGATCGTCATGGACAAATCGACCGACATCGTCCGCGCGATCAGCCGAATCAGTTATTTCTACAAGCACGAAAGCTGCGGCCAGTGCACGCCATGCCGCGAGGGAGCGGGCTGGATGTGGCGCATGATGGAGAAGATGCGCGACGGCGACGCCGAGGTCGCCGACATCGACAAGCTCCTCGATGTCACCAAGCAGGTCGAGGGTCACACCATCTGCGCGCTGGGCGATGCCGCCGCTTGGCCGATTCAGGGCCTGATCCGCCACTTCCGTCCCGAGCTCGAGCGCCGAATCGCCGAGCGCGCCGGACGCCAGCTGCTGGAGGCCGCGGAATGAGCGTTGCGTTGTTCATCCTCGCAGCCGCAGCCACTCGGGTCTCCGCGAACGAGCCGGAAGCCACCGGCATCCAGGCGGTGCACAATTACGGGGCCTGCATTGCTTCCCACACACCCGAAGGTGCCAAGCAGTTGCTGGCGATGGATTTCAACTCTCCCGACTATGACAAGCAGTTCGAGCGCTACGTCGCGGGCCATGAATATTGCATGCCCTTCAACGGCATGATCGGCGCGTCGCGTTTGCTGTTTGCCGGGGCGCTCGCCGAAGCCCTGCTCAAGACCGGAGTGCAGCATGACGAGCTCCCGCAGCGGCTCGCCTTTGATCCGAAGCGAGAGAATATCGCCGCGCGCAGCCAGGTCGAAGGAATGGCGCTGTGCACCGTTCTCCAGGCCCCGAAGGCGACGGCCCGGATCTTCGATACCGAGCCCGCGACAAGCGACGAAGTCGAAGCGATGACACCGATCGGCGCCGTCCTTGGCGAGTGCCTCAAGAACGACATGAAGTTGACGGTCAACAAACCCGCGCTGCGCGCACTGCTCGCGTTGGCTGCGTGGCGCGTCGTAAACGCGCCGGAGGGGCCGGCGCAATGAGCACGGTCGACATCCTTATCCTCGTGGTTGCCGCGATCGCAATCATCGCCGTGATCGGCATGCGTTCGGGGTCGCGGGTGACCGAGGTCACCCGCGAGGTGGTGAGAAGGGACGAGAACGACGATGCCTAAGGTCACCGTCGACGGCATCGAGATCGAGGTCCCGCAGGGCGCCACCGTGCTCCAGGCATGCGAACTTGCGGGCAAGGAGATCCCGCGTTTCTGTTACCACGAGCGCCTGTCGATCGCCGGAAATTGCCGCATGTGCCTGGTCGAGGTCGCTCCCGGGCCGCCCAAGCCCCAGGCGAGCTGCGCGCTGCCGGCTGCCGACGGCCAGACGATCCGGACCGACACTGCGATGGTGAAGAAGGCCCGCGAAGGGGTGATGGAGTTTCTGCTCATCAACCACCCCCTCGACTGCCCGATCTGCGACCAGGGCGGCGAGTGCGATCTGCAGGACCAGGCCATCGCTTACGGCCGAAGCTTCTCCCGTTTCGAGGAGAACAAGCGGGCGATCGACGACAAATATATGGGTCCGGTCATCAAGACCTCGATGACCCGCTGCATCCAGTGCACGCGCTGCGTCCGCTTCTCCAGCGAAGTCGCGGGCGTGAACGAGATCGGCATGCTCTACCGCGGCGAGGACAGCCAGATCACGTCCTACCTCGAGCACGCCGTCACTGGCGAGCTGTCGGGCAACCTCGCGGACGTCTGCCCGGTCGGCGCGCTGCTGCAAAAGCCGCAGAGTTTCGAAAGCCGCCCATGGGAGCTTCGCAAGGTACCCGCGATCGACGTCATGGATGCGGTCGGCTCGAACATCCGCCTCGACGTCCGCCAGCGCCAGGTGATGCGCGTCCTGCCGCGCATCAACGAGGATGTGAACGAGGAGTGGATCAGCGACAAGACGCGGCACCACGTCGACGCTCTGGTCCGCGGCCGCCTCGATCGTCCGTGGCTGCGCGAGAAGGGGAAGCTGCGCGAGGCAAGCTGGCAGGAAGCGCTCACCGTTTTTGCCGACAAGCTGAAGAAGGCTGGGCCGAAGGTTGCGGCGATCGCCGGCGACCTTCTGGACGCCGAGACAATGTACGCGGCGAAGAAGCTGCTCGAAGGGCAGGGGTCCAACCTGCTCGAAGGTCGGCAGACGGGTCTGACTTACGACTGCACCAGCCTCTCGGCGGTGGCATTCAACTCGACCATCGCGGGCATCGAGACTGCCGACGCCGTGCTGCTCATCGGCTCCAATGTCCGCTGGGAAGCACCGCTTATCGCCACGCGCGTCCGCAAGGTCGCGCGCAAGGGCGGCAAGGTCTTCGCCATCGGGCCGGAGACCGACCTTGGAATGAAGGTCGAGTGGATCGGAGACGATCTCAAGATTCTCGCGAGGTTACCCAAGACGGTGAAGGATGCCTTCGGCGCCGCCCAGCGGCCGGCAGTAATCGTCGGCCCGGGGGCGCTCGCAGCCGGCGGTCTCGGGGCTGCGCTCGCGCTGGTCGAGCCTCTCGACCTGATCAAGGATGGCTGGAACGGCTTCAACGTCCTTCACGTTTCTGCCTCGCGCATGGCGAGCCTGATCATCGGCTATGCGCAGCCGGGCGGTCTTGCCGACATCGAGGCTGCAAATCCGGAGCTGGCGATCCTGTTGGGAGCCGACGAGATGCCGGCCGACCGGCTGAAGGGCGCGTACAAAGTCTATATCGGGCACCATGGCGACAAGGGCACGAAGCAGGCGGACCTGGTGCTGCCAGGAGCCGCTTATGCCGAGAAGCACGGCACCTACGTCAACACCGAGATCCGGGTGCAGCGCGGCGAGAAGGCCGCCTTCCCGCCAGGCGAGGCGCGCGAGGATTGGGCGATCCTGCGTGCGGTCAGCGACCTTGCCGGCAGGAAGCTGCCGTTCGACAACTTCGATCAGCTTCGCGCCAAATTGGTCAAGGAATTCCCCGAACTCGGGCGTGATGGGCTCATCGACCTGCCCTGGGCGCCGCCCAAACTCAAAGCCAAGGCCGAGGGGCCAATCCGCTATCCGATCGGCGACTTCTTCCTTACCAACGCAATCTGCCGGGCGAGCCCGACCATGCAGCGCTGCTCGGAAGAGCTGGTCAAGGGCATGCAGTTCAAAGAGGCAGCGGAGTGACTGACGCCTTCGTCCGCTGGGGCATGAGCTACGACTGGGCGTGGTTCGTCGCTACGATCATCGGCATCCTCGTCATCGCCTTACCGCTGATGCTGGCGGTCGCGATGATCATCTATGCCGAGCGCAAGATCTGGGCGGCGATGGCGCTTCGCCGCGGGCCCAACGTGGTTGGCCCATGGGGGCTGCTCCAAAGCTTCGCCGATGGGCTCAAGGTCTTCCTCAAGGAAACCATCATTCCCACGAGCGCGAACAAGGGCCTGTTTCTGATCGCGCCGATCGTCACATTCACTGTCGCGCTCATCGTCTGGGCGGTTATCCCATTCCAGCCGGGCGTGGTGCTCGCCGACGTCAATGTCGGGCTGCTCTACGTCCTCGCGGCAAGCTCGCTCGGCGTCTACGGAGTGATCGTCGCGGGCTGGGCTTCCAACTCCAAATATCCCTTCTTTTCGGCGCTCCGGGCGGCCGCGCAGATGGTGAGCTACGAGGTCTCGATTGGCTTCGTGCTAATCACTGTCGTGCTCTACGCCGGCACGTTCAACTTGTCGCAGATCGTGGTCGAGCAGA
The DNA here is from genome assembly GCA_025450755.1 of Sphingomicrobium sp. Lineage (GTDB taxonomy): Bacteria > Pseudomonadota > Alphaproteobacteria > Sphingomonadales > Sphingomonadaceae > Sphingomicrobium. Next base: position 15,112 of record JANWLR010000022.1, read on the forward strand.
AGGGCTTCGGCCTCGGCCTGGTCAATGCATTCGGCTTCAACCTGCTGCTCTTCCCGATGTGGGTGGTATTCTTCATCAGCTCGATGGCCGAGACTTTCCGCACCCCGTTCGACCTGGTCGAGGCGGAGAGCGAGCTCGTCGCGGGCCACCAAACCGAATATTCGTCGATGAGTTTCGCGCTGTTCTGGCTCGGCGAATATGCCAACGTCATCCTGATGTGCGCGCTGAACGCCATTCTGTTCTGGGGCGGGTGGCTGCCGCCGGTCGACTGGGCGCCGCTCTACTGGATTCCAGGCATCATCTGGCTGTTCGCCAAGATGAGCTTCTTCTTCTTCTGCTTCGGCTGGGTGAAGGCGACGGTGCCGCGCTACCGCTATGACCAGCTGATGCGGCTCGGCTGGAAGATTTTCCTCCCGCTGAGCCTTGTTTTCGTCGTTCTCGTTTCAGGATGGCTGATGCTGACCCGTTATGGAGCCGGTGCATGAAGCACTTGGTCAAATCCTTCACGCTCTGGGAATTCGTCAAGGCGCACGCGCTGACGCTGAAATATTTCTTCAAGCCCAAGGCGACGATCAACTATCCGTACGAGAAGATCGCGACGTCTCCGCGCTTTCGCGGCGAGCATGCGTTGCGGCGTTATCCGAACGGCGAAGAGCGCTGCATAGCCTGCAAATTGTGTGAGGCGATCTGTCCGGCGCTCGCGATCACGATCGAAGCTGAGCCCCGTGAGGACGGTAGCCGCCGCACCACCCGTTACGACATCGACATGGTCAAATGCATCTACTGCGGCCTCTGCCAGGAGGCATGCCCGGTGGATGCGATCGTCGAAGGGCCAAACCTCGAATTCGCGACCGAAACGCGCGAGGAACTGCTCTACGACAAGGCCAAATTGCTAGCCAATGGCGACAAGTGGGAGCAGGCGATTGCTGCCAACCTTGCCGCCGATGCCCCCTACCGATAAGCGCGCCGCAACAGGGTTCCCCAGTTGATTGCAACCATCGCCTTTTATCTGTTCGCGACGCTCACTATCGCCCCAGCACTGGCGGTGGTCTTCGCGCGCAACCCAGTGCACAGCGTGCTGTGGCTCATCCTCGCGTTCTTCAACGCGGCCGGGCTGATGCTCCTCGTCGGCGCCGAGTTCATCGCGATGCTGTTGGTCATCGTCTACGTTGGCGCTGTCGCGGTGCTTTTCCTGTTCGTCGTGATGATGCTGGACATCGATTTCGCAAGCCTACGCCGCGGCTTCTCCGCCAACCTGCCGTTCGGGATCATCATCGCCCTGGTCCTCCTGGGTGAGATCATCGTTGCGGTGAGCGCGTGGAAGGTCGGGCCGACGCTCAGCAATCACGCGATTCCGGCCGCTGCGCAGCCCAATATCGTTGCGTTGGGCCAACTGCTCTACAGTCGCTACCTGTTCGCGTTCGAGATCGCGGGCCTGCTCCTGCTCGTCGCCATGATCGGGGCGATCGTTCTGACGCACCGCAGCCGCGGCGACCTTAGGACTCCCAAGGTATCGAAGCAGATCCGCCGCCGTCCCGGAGAGGCTATTCGCATGCTCGATCCTGGGGTGGGCGAGGGGATGAAGCTGTGATCGGCCTTTCACATTATCTAACCGTCGCCGCGATCCTGTTCACGATCGGCGTTCTCGGAATCTTCCTCAACCGCCGCAACGTCATCCTGATGCTGATGGCGATCGAGCTGATCCTTCTCGCGGTGAACATCAACCTGGTCGCTTTCTCGGCCTATCTCGGCGACCTGACCGGCCAGGTACTGGCGATGTTCGTCCTCACCGTCGCCGCGGCCGAGGCCGCCATCGGTCTCGCGATCCTCGTCATCTTCTTCCGCCGCCGCGGCTCGATCGCGGTCGACGACGTCAACCGGATGCGTGGCTGATGGCCCTTAAGCTTATCGTTTTCCTGCCGCTGCTTGCGGCTCTCATCGCCGGGCTTGGCGGCCGCTGGATCGGCAAGACCGCCGCCAAGTCCGTGACCACCGGTGCGCTCTTCATCGGCGCGATTCTCAGCTGGCCGATTTTTTTCCAGTACATCAGAAGCAGCGCCGATACGGCCGTCGTTCCGGTTTTCACGTGGATTCATTCGGGAACCCTGACCGTTGACTGGGCGCTTCGGATCGACAGCCTGACCGCAGTGATGCTCGTCGTCGTGACGACCGTCTCGAGCCTCGTCCACCTCTACAGCTGGGGTTACATGGAGGAGGATCCTGGGCAGCCCAGGTTCTTCGCCTATCTCTCGCTATTCAGCTTCGCGATGATGATGCTGGTGACGGCAAACAGCTTGGTGCAGATGTTCTTCGGCTGGGAAGGCGTCGGGCTCGCCTCCTATCTGCTGATCGGCTTCTGGTACCATAAGCCCTCGGCCAACGCGGCGGCGCTCAAGGCGTTTGTCGTCAACCGTATCGGCGACTTCGGCTTCAGCCTCGGCATCTTCGGCACATTCCTGGTATTCGGCACGGTCTCCATTCCGGCGATCCTCGCCGCCGCACCTGGTATGGCCGGATCGACGATCGGCTTCGCCGGAATGCACGTCCAAACGATGACCTTGCTGTGCCTGCTTCTGTTCGTCGGGGCGATGGGCAAATCGGCCCAGTTGCCGCTCCACACCTGGCTTCCCGACGCGATGGAAGGCCCGACCCCGGTCAGCGCCTTGATCCATGCCGCGACCATGGTCACCGCCGGCGTCTTCATGGTCTGCCGGCTGTCGCCGATGTTCGAGACCTCGCCGACCGCAATGCACGTCGTCACCTGGGTCGGAGCGATCACTTGCTTCTTCGCCGCGACCGTCGGCTGCGCCCAGAACGACATCAAGCGGGTGATTGCTTATTCGACCTGCTCGCAGCTCGGTTACATGTTCTTTGCCGCGGGCGTCGGCGCCTACGGTGCGGCGATGTTCCACCTTTTCACCCACGCCTTCTTCAAGGCGCTGCTGTTCCTCGGCGCCGGATCGGTGATCCACGCCATGCATCACGAGCAGGACATGCGCTTTTACGGTGCGCTGAGGAAGGAAATCCCGGTTACCTACTGGGTGATGGTGATTGGAACGCTGGCAATCACCGGCGTTGGAATCGATGTTGGGCCGGGCTTCGGGTTTGCCGGTTTCTGGTCGAAGGATGCGATCATCCAGTCGGCCTGGGTAAGCGGTTCGGTCGCCGGTACCTTCGCCTTCTGGATCGGCGTCATTGTCGCGCTGATGACCAGTTTCTACAGCTGGCGACTGGTGTTCATGACCTTCTTCGGTCCGCCGCGCTGGGCCGCTTCCGAGCACATCCAGCATGCGCTGCACGGCGAGCATGATTCGCCTGACGAAGAGCATGGTGACAGCGCTCATGATTCACATCGCGTCGCGACTGGTAGCGGCGGCTATCACCCGCACGAAAGCCCGCTGACGATCCTAGTGCCCATCGTGCTCCTCGCGCTCGGGGCACTTCTCGCCGGCCAGTTGTTCCACGGCATCTTCGTCGGGCCGAACGCAGCGCCGTCATATTGGCGCGGGATCATCGCCTTCAGTCGGAAGATCGGTGAGGCAGTCGAATCCTCGGCCCTGTGGGTGAAGCTCTCGCCGACGATTGCCATGCTCATCGGCCTGTGGATCGCCTGGAACAATTACATCCGCGATCCGGCAGCTCCAGGGCGATTCGTCGCGATGTTCCCCGCCGTCTACAAGTTCGTCGCCAACAAATGGTATTTCGACGAGCTCTACCACTTCCTGTTCGTCCGTCCGGCGCTGTGGCTCGGTCGCCTGTTCTGGCACGGCGGTGACGAAGGGACGATCGATCGTTTCGGACCGCACGGCGCGGCTTATGCGGTCGGTATCGGCAATCGCGTCACGTTTCGCCTCCAGTCTGGCTATCTCTATTCCTATGCGCTGGTGATGCTGCTGGGCCTGATCGGCGCCGCGAGCTGGGCGATCTGGTGGGCCAAGTGACCGGACTGCCCTGGCTCAGCCTGCTCATCCTGGTACCGCTGTTCTTCGGCGGTTTGTGCCTATTTGTCAGTGCGAACGGCGCGCGCTGGCTCGCGCTCATCGGGACGCTGATCAACTTCGCGATCAGTATCTATCTGTGGACCGCCTACGACCCGAATGGGGCGCAGTGGCAGTTCGTTGAGAAATATCCGCTCGGCGGCGGCGTGAACTGGGCCCTCGGCATCGACGGCATTGCGCTCGTCCTGATCGCTCTCACGGCATTCCTTATGCCGATCTGCATTGGCGCGAGCTGGCGCGCGATCGAGAAGCGGGTCCCCGAATATATGGCCTATTTCCTGCTCATGGAGGCGCTCATCATGGGCTCCTTCGAAGCGCAGGACCTGTTTCTTTTCTATATCTTCTTCGAAGGCGGCCTGATCCCGATGTACCTGATCATTGGCGTCTGGGGCGGCATCGAAAGGATCAAGGCCAGCTACAAGTTCTTCCTCTACACCTTGTTCGGCTCGGTGCTGATGCTGATCGCCATGATCTACATGGCGGGAACGGCACACACGACCTCGATCCCGGCGCTGATGGCTTTCGACTTCCCGAAGCAAGCACAGACCTTCCTGTTCCTCGCGTTTCTCGCGAGCTTCGCGGTCAAGCTCCCGATGTGGCCAGTTCACACCTGGTTGCCCGATGCGCACGTCCAGGCGCCTACGGCGGGCTCCGTCATCCTCGCGGGCGTGCTGCTGAAGCTGGGCGGCTACGGCTTCATCCGCTTCTCGCTCCCGATGTTCCCCGAAGGGTCGGCGCAATTCATCCCATTGATGTTCGTGCTTTCCGGAATCGCCGTGGTCTATACGAGCCTGGTCGCACTCGTTCAGCGCGACATGAAGAAGCTCATTGCTTACTCATCCGTCGCGCACATGGCCTTCGTGACCTTCGGTCTGTTTGCGATGAACCGCCAGGGCATCGAAGGCGCGCTGGTCGTGATGCTCAGCCACGGCCTTGTTTCGGGCGCGCTCTTCCTCTGTGTCGGCGTAGTCTATGACCGGCTGCATACCCGCGAGATCGATCGCTACGGAGGTCTTTCCGACAACATGCCGGGCTATGCCTTGCTCTTCATGGTCTTCACCATGGCAAGCGTGGGCCTTCCTGGCACAAGTGGTTTCGTCGGCGAATTCCTGAGCCTGATCGGCACTTACCGTGCATCGAGCTGGGGCGCGATCGTCGCCACGACCGGAATCATACTCGGCGCTGCTTATATGCTCTGGCTCTACTGGAGGATCTGCTTCGGCTCGCTGCGCAATGCCGACGCCGCTGCCATGCCGGACCTGTCGGCACGCGAATGGTGGCTCCTTGCGCCGATTGCGGCCGCAGTATTCTGGATGGGTATTTATCCGGAAAGCTTCATCAGGCCGATCCGAAACGACGTCGGACGCGTGCTGACACGGCTCGACCGAGTCGCACCAGCCGGCGATTCGCATCTGACCCTCGGGAAGGGCGCGATGCACATGAACATGGGGACGATGCATTGATCCCGCGCTTCACCGCTCCGCTGCTGCCAGAGCTGGTCCTCTCGATCGGCGGCACGATCCTGATGTTGCTTGCGGCATTTACGGGCCGGCGCGGGGCGACACTCGTCAGCTGGCTCGCGGTGCTTCTGCTGCTTGGTGCGACCGTCGCGCTGATCGGTCCTCCGTCGCACGCAGGGCCGGTGTTCGACGGGATGGTCAGCGCAGACCTGTTCGCGAGTTTCGGCAAGGCGATCATGTTCCCGGCGGCCGCTGTCGCGATCATAGCCGCCCATGGCTGGTTCGAGCGCGGGACCGAGCATGCCTCCGAATATTCGGTGCTCATCGTCTTCGCTGCCGCGGGCATGAGCGTGATGGTCTCCGCGACGAGCCTGGTTGCGCTCTACGTCGGTCTCGAGCTCAACAGCCTCGCGGGTTACGTGCTCGCCGCCTATCGCCGTAGCGATGAGCGATCGGCCGAAGCTGGGCTCAAATATTTCGTGCTCGGCGCGCTCGCGAGCGGGATCCTGCTGTACGGCATCTCATTGCTCTACGGCTTTACAGGCACGATGACCTTTACCGGCATTGCCGCGGCGTTTGCGCGTGGAACGCCGTCGCTCGGCCTCCTGTTCGGGCTCGTATTCGTCCTTGCGGGCCTCGCGTTCAAGGCGAGCGCGGTTCCATTCCATATGTGGACTCCCGACGTCTACGAAGGCGCACCGACGCCGGTCACCACTTTTTTCGCGTCCGCGCCGAAGGTTGCTGCAGTCCTTCTTGCGACGCGCCTTTGCGTCGAAGGGCTCGGTCCAGCGACCGACGCGTGGCGGCAGATCGTGATCTTCGCTGCGCTCGCCTCGATCTTCCTCGGTGCGATCGCCGCATACGGACAGACGAACATCAAGCGGCTGCTCGCTTATTCGTCGATCAACAACGTCGGGTTCGCGATGATCGGCCTGGCCGCGGGGGGAGCCCGGGGCGCCTCGTCGGTGCTATTCTACATGGCGGTCTATGTCGTGATGACCCTGGGCGCGTTCCTATGCGTGCTGTGGATGCGCGATGAGGAAGGGCGACCGGTCGAAAGCATCGTGAGCCTGTCCGGCCTGGCGCAGACCCGGCCCCGCTTTGCAGCTGCCTTTGCAATCTTCATGTTTAGCCTCGCCGGCATTCCGCCCTTATTTGGATTCTGGCCAAAGCTGGTGGTGTTCAATGCGGCGGTCGCGAGTGGCTATGTCGCGCTTGCCGTCGCGGGCATCCTCGGGACCGTGATCGGTGCCTATTATTATCTTAAGATCGTCAAGGTCATGTACATGGACGAACCAGCCGCGCCCTATGCTCGCGTGCGTGAACCTGTGCAGGGTCTGTTGATTCTCGTCGCGGCCATCCTGGTCTCGCCGCTCGGTTATTTGTTGATAGGTCCGTTGGGGTCGCTGACGGACAAAGCCGCGGGAAGCCTGTTCTGACGCGCATCCGCATCGTCGAGCGCACCGGTTCAACAAACGCCGACCTGATCGCCCAAACGAATGCCGTGGAGGGCGATTGGCTGGTCGCTCTTCACCAGGAGGCGGGTAGGGGGAGGCAGGGACGGACTTGGGTCTCGGCGGAAGGAAATTTCTACGGCAGCACGCTGGTCGAGCTTCGACCCGATGACCCGCCGCCGCAGACGCTTTCCATCGTTGTCGGCCTCGCGCTCTTGGAAGCAATCGACGTCGCCGTTCCGGGACAGCCATTGATGCTGAAATGGCCCAATGACGTCGTGCTGCTGGACAAGAAACTCGCCGGGATCCTGCTCGAGCGGAGTGGAGCGCGGGTGGCGGCTGGCTTCGGCGTGAACCTTGCAAGAGCTCCCGAACTGTCGGATCGCTTCTGTGCCTCGCTCGGCGGGGTCATTGCTCCGCGAGCCTTTGCGCCGCTGCTTGCCAGCTGTTTTGCTCGGATGCTCACATTGTGGCGGTCAAGCGAATTCGGAATGCTCGCGCGGGCATGGCTCGAGAGGGCTCATCCCGTTGGGACGCAACTGACCGTGCATTCCGGCGCGGGCGCGACAGTTTCAGGTCAATTCGACGGACTGGAAGCTGACGGCGCGCTCCGCCTTCGCCGCGACGATGCGGTGGAAATTGTCAGGGCCGGGGATATCTCACTTGGCTGACCCTCTTTGACGCGAGCGTGCGTGCCGCTAAGGCCGCCCCATGCTGCTCGCCATCGACGCCGGCAATACGAACCTCGTCTTCGCGCTGGTCGACAAGGGCGAGATCAAGGCCCGCTGGCGAATTGCGACCGATCCGCGGCGCACCGCCGACCAATATTCCGTCTGGCTGCACCAACTGCTCGAGCTCGAAGGATTTTCGAAGCAGGACGTCGATGGCGTGATCATCGGAACCGTCGTGCCGCGCGCGCTCCACAATCTGGAGGTACTTTCCGAAAAATACTTCCGGGTGACAGCGCTGATCGCCGGTCAGGGGCGGGCAGCCTGGCCGATGGAGCTCGATGTCGACGAGCCGCAGAACGTCGGGGCCGACCGGGCGCTGAACGTCATCGCCGCCCATTCGAAATATTCCGGCGACCTGCTCGTCATCGACTTCGGAACGGCGACCACGTTCGACGTCGTCAGTTCTTCCGGCGCCTATGCCGGCGGGATCATTGCGCCAGGCATCAACCTGTCGCTCGATGCGCTGGTCAGCGCGACGGCAAAGCTCCCCCGGATCGCGATTGAAGCACCGGATAATGAGAGCGTGGTCGGCCGAACGACCCAGAACCAAATGCTGATCGGGATTTATTGGGGCTATGTGGCCATGCTCGAGGGGCTGGCCGATCGCATCAAGCGCGAGCTGGGATGTCCGCTTACGGTGATCGCGACCGGCGGTCTTGCGACGCTGTTCGACAAGCACACCAAACTATTCGACGCGATTGAACCCGACCTCACCATCCAGGGGTTGAGCCTGCTGTACGACACGGCGGCGCGTGGCAAATGATGTGCAGCAGATGATTCCGGGTGAGGAGCTACTTTTCTGCGCCCTCGGCGGCTCGGGCGAGATTGGCATGAACGTCAATCTCTACGGCTGCCGCGGCCAGTGGATCATGGTCGACCTTGGGCTTACTTTTGCCGACTCCAGCTTTCCCGGTGTCGAGCTCATTCTTCCAGACCTCGAGTTCATTGAAAAGCAGCAGGAAAAGCTTGCGGGGATCGTGCTGACGCACGGGCACGAGGACCATATCGGCGCGCTGCCTTACCTGGCCGAGGAGTTGCGCTCACCATTGTTCGCAACCCCGTTCACCGCCGGACTGATCGCCGGCAAGCTCGAGGAAGAGGGCCTGACAGGCGCGGTCAAGCTCAACATTGTTGAGCGCGGCGGAAGCATTAACCTCGGGCCGTTCCGCGTGAGCTTCGTCGCGCTGTCGCATTCAATTCCGGAGGGCAATGGCCTCCTCATCGAAACGCCGTTCGGGAATGTCTTTCACACCGGCGACTGGAAGATCGACGAGACTCCGGTGATCGGTTCCGCGCCCGACACCGACATACTGACCGAAATCGGCGACCGCGGAGTGCTCGCCCTCGTGTGCGATTCGACCAACGTCTTCCAGGACAAGCCCTCGGGTTCGGAGGAAAGCGTCCACGAGGGGCTGCTTGCCCAGGTCATGATGGCCAACGGGCGAGTGTTGGTGACCACCTTCGCTTCCAACGCGGCGCGCTTGCAGACGATTGGGCGTGTTGCGCGAGAGGCTGACCGAAAAGTGTGCATCGCCGGCCGCTCACTGGAACGCATCCTGCGTGTCGCCCAGGCCACCGGCTATCTCAAAGACTTCCCAGCGCCGATCAGTTTCGATGAGGCGATGCGTCTGCCGCGGAGCGAGGTGCTGATCATCGCGACGGGCGGTCAGGGCGAGCCGCGGGCTGCACTCGGGCGGATCGCTTCCGGAACGCATGAGCTGAAGCTCAGCGATGGCGACACGGTGATCTTCTCGTCGCGGATCATTCCCGGCAATGAGGTGGCGATTGGCCGCATCATGAACCAGCTGTCGGTCCTTGGCGTCCGCATCGTCACTGAACGGCAGGCGCATGTCCACGTCTCGGGCCATCCTGGACAGCCCGAGCTGATCGAAATGTACAAATGGGTCCGGCCCGAGATCGTCGTGCCAGTACATGGGGAAGCACGGCATCTGGCAGAACAGGCGCGTGTCGCGCTTGATCATGGCGTCCGGTACGCAATCGTCCAGAAGAACGGCGACGTTGTACGACTGGCGCCCGGTGAGCCGAAAAAGGTCGACGAGGTGCGGGTGGGTCAGCTGGTGCTAGACGGCGACGTCATCCTGCCGGCAGATGGCGCTACCGTGAACGAAAGACGGCGAATGGGCTATGGCGGGTTGATCACCGTCGCACTGCCGGTCGGCGAAGATGGTGAGCTTGCTGGCACGCCTTTGATCCGTCCCTTCGGGGTCCCAGTCGAGGAGGATCGGGATGACTTCATCGCGGATGCCACGGACGCGGCGCGTCGCGCCTACAGTCCCGACGTCGAGGAGGAGAAAGTTCGGGAATTAGTTCGCCTCGCAGTGCGCCGCTGCGCAACCTTATGGACGGGCAAGAAGCCGCTCGTTGAGGTCATGCTATTGCAAGTCGCCGCATGAAGCTCACCTCGATCGTCGCCATCTACTTCCTGTTTTTCGCGTTCACCGCGTTCGTCCTGCTGCCCTTTGGCGTCAGGACGAGCGACGAAGTTGGAGGCAAGAAGATACGGGGGCAGGCGGAAAGTGCGCCGCACCGCTTTGACGTCAAACGCCACTTTGGGAAGGCTGCGGTGGTCGCGGCGATCCTTTTCGGCCTCTATTATGCGAATTGGACCTACGGCTGGATCACGCCCGACGATCTTGATTTCTACAATCCGCCCGCCGGCGCTCAGAGCAATTTCTAGTTAGTCTTTCGGGAAGAGCAGCCGTTCGGGGCGACGCTCGCGGGCATTCTTGAATAGCGAATAGGTCTGGCTGACATACTCGGTGACGCCCGTGATCGAATCGATGTGGCTCATCAGTTCCGGCGTTCTCTTTGCTTCGATCAGCCGCACGGAAGCCGACGGATCGGGCCCTTCGAACTGGACGTAGAACAAGGGCTCGCCGCGCTTCAGGATGAGGTCCTGTGACATGTCGTGCCATTCGAATGCCCATTGCAGCGCACGCGGCCAGATATCGATCGGGAAGCGGCCGTTGATCTGCACGCCGGGACGAGGGTTCGGGTTGTACTGCAGGAACGGCGGGAACTGGTTGATGTAGACGGGATCGTCGGAGACGAAGACATATGACGTCATCAGCTGCAGGACGGGCCTGTTCGGGTGCCGCCATTCGGGTTGTGGCTGAAACACCACCATTTGCGCCAGGGCTTCGGGACGGATCGGACTCTTGTCGAAGAGCATGTTCGTGATGCCCAGCTCGCCTTTGTCGGACGACAGCCGCAAGTGCAGGTCGATCGGCGAATTCACCACAAAGTAGCGCCGGTCGAAGTCAAGCACGGCTGGGCACTGAGCGACCGACTTGGCGATCGGATTCTTGTCCGTGTCATGCCGGAACGGCCTCGGAGCGTCCCAGATGACGCTCGTCCGTTCGGCTTGCAGCAGCCAACCGACAGTGTAGCTTCGGCTTCCCCTCGGCTTCTCCTGCTCTTCTGATTGCTGGCTTTCGGTAGCGGTCTCGGTCTTGGAAAACAGACTCTTGAACATCCTTATGTCCGCAATTTCTTGGTGGCTTCGGCGAGCGCCGCATAGAGCTTGCCCATGTCCGAAGACATAAGCGTGACCGCGATCATCCCGCCATCCCGTTCGGCGAGGACGCGCCGGAGCATAGCCTCGAAGTCGTGGATGTAGCGATTGACCGAGCGCTGGAATTCAACGTCGCTGTCATAATGGGCGTGAATGGCGCGTGTCTCGCCGCCCCCGATCAGCCGCACGGCGCGGCTGGTGAATACGCCGCGGTTGCCCTTGAGGTAGGCGCTCCAAGCCTTGTCGTCGATTTCGTCGGCCATGATCTTGCCGACATCGATCGCCGCCGAATGCATCGAATCGATAAGCAGTGCGACCCGTTTGGCGAAAACCTCGCTGTCCTTTTCCCGCTGTTGCTTGCTGGTCTGTTCGATATGCGCCTCGAGTGCCGAGGCGCTCTGGCCGATCGCAATCATCTGATGGGTTAGCCGGTCGGATGCGGCCCGGGCGGAGTCGACGGCTTTGGCAGCGACCGTTTCGACGTCGCGCAGCCGGTCCTCGATGCTCTCGCGAATGACCCTCTCCAGCGCCTGGGCAACTTCGTTGGAAAGCTTTCCGGCGGTCTCCGGGATGACCGATTCGATGGCTTTGCGGGCGCGGTCGGCAGCATGGGCGGCCGCTTCCTTCACCTGCACCAGCGATGCGATCAGCGCCGGGCCGGTTTCCGAGCTGAGACTCGCGGCTTCGCGCTCGACCTGCACCAAGGTCGAGGCCAGTTCGGCGAGCTTCGACTGAGCATCTTCGACGCCATGATCGACGCTCGCCAGCAGGCCTGTAAAACGTTCGTGCTGGGAAACAATTTCAGCACCGGTTGCGGCCAGCTTGTCGCTAGTCTCGACGGTCGCATCGCGAAGCCAGGTGATCTCGGGCTTTGCCAATGCAGCGGCTTCCGCAAGCCGGTCGGCGCCCCCTTGCGCTTCGCCGATGGCTGTGCCGATTCCGTCCCTAATGTCCGCCGCAAGCAGCGCGATCGTCTCACGTAGCGCGGCTGTTCGCTCGGCAAGCGAGGCGATAGCACCGTCCTGATTGCCTGCCTGCGCCGATAGCGTGTCCAGTTCGGTGCGCGCGCGTGTGAGCGATTCGAGGAATCGATTGGCCCGCTCGTCGCCATTGGCGGCGAGCTCGGTGAACCGCTGGTCAATGAGGGCCAGCCCACGCTCGATTTCCGCGATCATGCGTTGGGACGCGTGGTCCTGCTCGGCGACACGCGAAGAGAGGCCCTCGAGCGAAACATTGGCATGGTCGATATTCGCGGCAAGCGATTCCGCGGCGTCCGCGCCTGCCTTGCCAATTCCTGCTGAAGCTTGGCCGACGAGCGCGGCGACTGCCGCGGCCTGAACGTCAATTCCCTCGCGGATCTGCTCGAGTGTGTTCGATGTTCGTTCGAGCAATTGATCGAGTGTTCGCGAGAAGATCCCATCGGCCTGCTCGACGCGTGCGGCCGCCCCTTCTGCAGCAGTATCAATCTCGGCCAACCGCGTTGCAAGCCGATCGGTCGCCTCGGCAATAGTCTGGTCGGCGGTCCGGGTGTACGAAGCAAGATTGTCTACCTGGCGGCCGAACTCGGCGGTCCTTTCAACCGATTCGGCGCCGGCGGCACGGAGTTGGTCGGCAACGGAGCGCGCGGCTTGTTCGGCACGCGGAAGGTCGTCGAGCAGCACGGCAATATCGGTTCGCGCTGATTCGGCGGCGCGGTCGAGCGCTTCGCCATTGCGTCTCAACCTTTCGGTGCTTGTATCGAATTCCCGCGTAATTCCACCGAGCTTGCCCGTCGCGTCGTCGCCGAGCTGCATCAGATGTTGGGAGATCATCGTCAGTTCGGAATGGCTGTCGGTGATCCGTTGCGAGAGGACCTCGAGCAATGCTTCCAGCGTGCGCGCTTCGCTACGCATCGCGATGACCGAACGGGTGAATCGCTCGGACTCCTTGCGCCGAGTGCGGCCGAACATCAGCCACACCAACCCCATCAGCGCGAGGGGCCCGGCCAAAATCGAAATCCATTGTGCGATCAGCGGAGAGGAGAGCGATTGCCCCGAAAGCGTGCGGCCCGCCGACCAGGCACTGTAAGCGAGCCACAGGCCGGCAAAGATCGTCAGGACGATTGCGAGCACCTGTCGCCCGCCAGAACCGCGCTCCTCCGCAGATTGATGGAGCCATTGCTCCTTGTCGAACGACGGCTCGACGAAATCAGCGGCTGCGGACAGGAGCTCGATCGGTTCTGCCGCCTCGCCCGATTGCGGCAACTGGTCGGCGCGCTTTGGAGTGGGTGTCATGGCAAGGATCACTTTATCATCTTTGACGGAGCGCGAAAGCAGTTAGACAGGATGGGAGCGAACCCAGGGGGAGGATGCAGGCGAAATGGCCATCGGCGCGCTGATCGGGGCCTATCAGGAGGACGACAGCGGAGGGCTGCGCGCGCTGTTGCCACTCGCCGGGCGGACGCTCGTCGAATATCAGGTCCGCTGTGCCTCTGCCGCAGGAGCTGCGCCGATCGTCGTGGTGGTCGAGCGCGTGCCACAGGCCTTGCAGGACGCATTCGAGCGCCTTCGCCTCGACGGCATAGGTGTATTCCCGGCCAGTGACGTGAATGACGCGGTCAGCCGTTTCGAAGCTGGATCCCCGATCCTGCTCATTGGCGACGGCATTGCGCCGCCGGCGGGCCTCGTCGCCGAGATCGCGCAGGAAGCCGAGCCGGCCGTCGCGACTGTCCCCGACGACGAGCGGCACGAATTGTTCGAGAGGATCGACGGTTCAACCCGCTGGGCGGGTGTTGCCGTCGTCGATGCGCGACTGCTTGGCTCGACCGCCGCGATGCTCGGGGACTGGGACCTTCAATCGACCCTGCTTCGCCGCGCGATCCAAGATGGAGCACGACGATTCGCCGCTTCGGACGGTGCGGGTGAGCCCTTGCTGGTCGAAACCGCCGATCAGCTTGCTGACTTCCAGCGCCACCTCATCCACTCGTCTCGCGGGCCGCGAGACGATTGGGTCAGCCGTTACCTTTTGCCCAAGATAGAGGACCTGGCCACCGAGCAGTTGATGGAAACGCCCGTCCGGCCAGGCTGGCTGATATGGGCGGCGCTGGCGCTTACGATCGGCGCCGCGATCTGCTTCACGCGCGGCTGGCTCGGCGCCGGACTCGCCTTGTTGATCCTTTCAGCCCCTCTCGATCTGATTGCTGCACGGCTGGCTACGCTTCGGCTGAAACCATTGTCCCAGCGAATGTGGAGTCGGCTGGCGCTTTGGCCGGCGGGGGGCTTTGCCTTGCTGGCGATCGGCCTATGGGAGATGCGCCACGGTACGGGCTGGGGCGCGCTCGTGACTGCGGCTGCCGCAAGCGCATTTGCCGAGGCGACGCGGAACGAGAATGCAGCGATGCCCGCAGGCGGGGATTTGTGGCTGTTTTCCCGCCGCAACGCGATTGTTCTTGCAATTCCCTTTGCACTGGGCGGCGTATGGACGGCGTACCTGCTCGCCGCCCTGCTCTATGCTGCTTTGTCCTTTTTCATCGTTCAGCGGGTGCGGCACGCCACTTCCAGTTGACGGGAAGTTAACGCAAATCGGATAAGCCGACCGACATGATGCCGGAGGAATGGCCGATTGCTGCACCGGCAGCAGAAGGGAACGCGACCGCACGTGCTGCGGGTCGTGGGCGGCTGGCCACTGTCCGGAGAGATTTCTTCCTCGATCCTGCGAAGCGCCTGACCGAGCAGGAACGAGCGCTCATGACGGCAATGCTCCATTGCCTGGTGAGCGACTTGGCCGACGCAATCCGGGCACAGCTGCCCGGCGGCCGCGTTGCCGCTAACGATGAGGGCGACGCTGCGCTGATCGAATCGCTGACCGCGTCCGGCTTGCTCGACGAACCGGTGCTGATGGCACTGCTCCTCCGACGGGCCGATGAAGAGCGGATTGCGACCGCGGCACGTGCGCGCAGCGGCCGGCGGGAGGCGAGAGTTCTGCAGGGGCTGGTCAGCCATGATTATGGCGCTGTCGCCGCCGCCGCCATGGCGCTGATCCTTGGCCGGGGTCGCCGCCGCGACCGTTTCGGCCAGTGCCTCATTGCCTATGACGACCTTCCGCCAGCAAGCGCCGAGGCACTAGTTCATGCCGTTGCCGCCGCCTTGCGCCGCGACCTTTTGGCGACGCGCGGCGCAACAGCCGCGGACATGGAGCTATCGGAAGCCTCCGACCGAGTGCTCGACAGCCATGACGAGGAACGCGGCATAGACGCACTGACTACCGGGCTGGTCCACTTCCTGGATGAAGCCGGAGGCCTCACCGACGAGCTCATTCTCGGCGCAGTCAACGAGGGAGAGGTCGCCTTCGTCGCCGAAGTGCTTGCCCTCCGTTCGGGAATCGAGGTCGAATCCGCAATTGGCGAGCTTCTGTCAGGCGAGCCGGCGCATGTGATGGCGCTGCTCCGGATGGCGGGGGTCAGCCGCGGCCTGAGCGCTGGTCTGCTTGCGGGAATAGGCGACCTGCTCGGAATCACGGATGCCGGTGCGGCAATCGCCGACTTCGACCGGATGAGCGATGCCGAAGTGCAGGAAGCGCGTGCGTGGCTGATAACCGCCCCGAGCTATCGCACTGCGCTCGAGCGCATGGGACAGGGCCGTGGCTAGCGTCCCTTCCGAGCCCCGCCCAGTTCTTGGTCGTCTGGATAGTGCTGGTCGTCTAATCTCGGCGGACCGAGAGCTCGAGGCGCTCCAGCGTGAGGCGGGTTCGGCGCTCGGGCAACCGCTTGCACTTCCGCAGATCGCCGCGGTCGCGGAGCTTGCACGCAAGCTGCGCACGCCAGTGTCACGTCCGGCACTTGCCGCCTCGACCGACCATGACATCGAGCTTTGGG
>JANWLR010000023.1 GCA_025450755.1 Sphingomicrobium sp.
AAGTTCGCCTCGGTCCACGCCAACGTCCACAACCACTTCAACCTTGAACGCCACCTCGTCGACAGAGAGACCTACAAGACCCGCCGCTCGGCCGCCCTGGCCGAGTGGCAGAGCCTCATGGCCTGAGTCTTGCGCCATGAAGACACAGCCGCGCAGATCGGAGACAAGTTGCGATTAGACTGACAACACCGCCAAACAGGGCATTTATTCGATTTTTCTCTAGATCGCTCAGCCGAAGACGAGATCGGCGGCGCGACCGCCGGCTAGATCGATTACGAGCTCGTCGCTGAGCCGCGTTTGCTGGTCGAGCCCGCCCGACGCTTCGGCCTGCACGCGCCAGGCGAGCATCATGCGCATGATCGGCACCGAGCGCAGCGGGAAAGTGGCCTCCAGAGGTCGCGCAGCTGATGGAGGTACGAGCAGCGGGAGGTGTGGAACAACACCAGGAATCCCGATGCAGTGCATGGGCCTGAGTGGTGGACTGTCAGGAACTGACCATCCGCCTTGCGCCCTCTTTTCAGGCGTAGGACGCTTGATTGGCGCCGCCTAAGAGCGGGCATAATTGAAGGCCGATCTAGCCGGCTGCGTCCAGCGAATAGCCTTCCGCTCTGACCGTTCGAATGATCTCACCTCCGCCGGCGCTCTCTAAGGCCCGCCGAACACGGCGGATGTGCACATCGACGGTCCGCAATTCGATATCCTCGTTGTGCGGCCAAACGCGTTCGAGCAGCTGATGGCGGGAGAAGACTTTCTCGGGGTTTTGCATAAAATAGCGCAACAAGCGGTACTCGGTGGGGCCCAATTCCAAACGCGTTCCCTTGTACCGAACGCGATGTGCGGAGGTGTCCATCTCCAGGCCGGCGTAGGTGAGCTTTTCGGCAATCAGATTGGGGTTAGACCGGCGGAGCACGGCCTTCGCTCGCGCGACCAATTCCTTGGGGCTGAACGGCTTGGTCACAAAATCGTCGGCCCCCGTCTCCAAGCCCCGAATGCGATCTTCTTCTTCACCGCGCGCCGTCAGCATCAGGATCGGCATCGCGGCATTTGCGCTGTGGCGACGGAGTTGGCGGCACACTTCGATCCCGCTGATATCCTCGATCATCCAGTCGAGAACCACCAACGCTGGCCTGATCTCATCGACGAGCACCAGGGCTTCCTCGCCCGATGGGGTTGTCGTGACCGTGAAGCCCTCCTTTGAAAAGTGGTGCTTCAGCAACTCGGCGATCGCGCGGTCGTCCTCGACCACCAGGAGGCGCTTGGAACCATTGTCGGTCACGGTCAGGGCGCCTTCTTCTTATGTTCGGCAACGTGCTCACCCGTGGCCGCATAATAGACCATCTCGGCGATGTTCGTTGCATGGTCACCCACCCGTTCGAGGTTCTTCGCCACGAACAGCAGATGCGCCGATTGACCGATGGTTTGGGGCCGCTCCATCATGAAAGTCAGCAGGGTGCGAAAGATGGAGTCGTAGAAATCATCGACCGCCTGGTCGCGTTCGACCACGCGAACCGCGGCTTCGGGGTCGCGCCTGACGAAGGCGTCGAGCACGTCGTGAACCATCTGCGTCGCAATGCGAGCCATTTCCGGCAGCAGTGATAGGGGTTCAAGCTGACTGGAATCCTCGAGTAAGGGCACGCGCCGGGCGATGTTCTTCGCATAGTCGCCGATGCGCTCGACAACGCCGGAAATCTTGAGCGCCGCGACCGCTTCGCGCAGGTCACCGGCCATTGGCGCCCGCAGCGCAATCAGTTGCACGACCCGCCGTTCAGCCTCGACCTCGAGCTCGTCGAGCTTCCCGTCGTTCTGAACCACAGCCATCGCGCCGTCGACATCGCGTTGAATGAGGCAGCGCATCGCCTCCCCAATTGCGTGTTCGGCCAGGCCGCCCATCTGGGCGATCTGCGCCCGCAGCCGATCGAGGTCCTCGTCGAAGGCCTTGAGAGTGTGTTCGCGGGGTTGCTGCATCGCTCGCTCCTTCAGCCGAACCGGCCGGTGATGTAGTCCTGAGTGCGTTGCACGCGCGGATTGGTGAAGATGTCCCGCGTCTTCCCGAACTCGATCAGCTCGCCGAGGTGAAAGAAAGCCGTACGCTGCGAGACGCGAGCGGCCTGCTGCATGTTGTGGGTGACGATCATGATGGTGAACCGTTCGCGCAGCTCGTGGATCAGCTCCTCGATCTTGGCGGTCGAGATCGGATCGAGCGCGGATGTCGCCTCGTCGAGCAGCAGGATTTCCGGCCTGACAGCGATCGTGCGGGCGATGCACAGGCGCTGCTGCTGGCCGCCGGAGAGGCCAAGTGCGCTCTGGTTCAGCTTGTCCTTGACCTCGTCCCACAGAGCCGCCTGGCGGAGGGCGTCCTCGACGCGGTCGGCGACCTCGGCCTTCGATAGCTTCTCGTAGTACGACAGCGCGAATGCGACGTTGTTGCGGATAGACGAGGCGAACGGCGTGGGCTTCTGGAACACCATGCCGACTTTTCGCCGCAGGTCGGAAAGCGGGTAGCGCTTGTCGAGCACGTTGCGCCCGTCAACCAGGATTTCACCCTCGGCGCGCTGGTCGGGATAGAGCTCGTAGATCCGGTTGACCGAGCGCAGCAGGGTCGATTTGCCGCAGCCCGAAGGACCGATGATCGCGGTCACCGCGTTCGCCTTGATCTCCAGGTTCACTTCGTGGAGCGCCTGGGCGCGGCCATAGAAGAAATTCAGGTGCCGGATGCTCAATTGCGTGGCCGTGTCTGGCACCGCGTCGCGGTTGGGCTCGAACCGGAGATAGGCCGGTTGCTCGAGCGTTGCGGAATGGTCGTTCATGAGCGTTTCCTTCGGCGCACGATAAGGCGCACCGCAATGTTGAGGCCAAGGACGAACAGCGTGAGCATGAAGGCGCCGGCCCAGGCCAATTCGTGCCATTCGTCATATGGACTCATCGCGTACTGAAAGATCACGACCGGCAGGTTCGCCAGCGGCTCGTTCAGGCTGGAAGTCCAGAACTGATTGCTCAGCGCCGTGAACAGCAGCGGCGCGGTCTCCCCGGCGATGCGGGCGATGCCGAGAAGAACGCCCGTGACGATGGCCGACAGCGCTGCCTTGAAAAGGATCTGCGAAGTTACCTTCCAGCGCGGTATGCCGAGCGCGAACGCCGCCTCGCGCATCTGGTCGGGCACGATGCGAAGCGCCTCGTCACTGGTGCGCACGATCACCGGCAGCAGGATCATCGCCAGGGCGAGCGCGCCGGCATAGCCCGAGAAATGGCCCATCGAAGCGACCACCATTTCATAGACGAACAGGCCGATGACGATCGAGGGCGCGCTGAGCAGAACGTCGTTGAGGAAGCTCACCACCGCCCCCAGCCGCGTATAGCGGCCGTGCTCGGCCAGATAAGTCCCGGCGGCCAAGCCAACCGGGGCGCCGATCGCGACGGCCAGCAGGATCATCATCGCGCTGCCGTAAAATGCATTCAGCAGCCCGCCCTCCGATCCCGGCGGCGGGGTCATCTGGGTGAAAAGCGCCGGGTTGAGCGCGCCGATACCATTCTGCAGGGTGGTCCACAGGATCCAGAACAGCCAGAACAGGCCGAACAGCGTTGCCGCGCCGGCGAAGACCAGGGCCACGGCATCGACAACCTTGCGCTGGAGGACACGCGAACCGGTCACAGCGTCCTCCCGTGGATGCGCTTCAGGCGCACCAGAAGCAGCTTGGCGAAGCTCAATACGATCAAGGTGACGACAAACAGCAGGAACGCGAGGGCGATGAGCGAGGAACGATAGAGTTCGCTGTCCGCTTCGGTGAACTCGTTGGCGATGGCAGCGGCAATGGAGTTGCTGGGCATCAGCAGCGAGACCGACAGGTCGTGCGCGTTGCCGAGCACAAAAGTCACCGCCATCGTCTCGCCGAGGGCGCGGCCAAGTCCGAGAAAAATCGCGCCGATGATCGCCGAGCGGGTATAGGGCAAAGTCACCTTGGTCAGCACTTCCCAGCGCGTCGAGCCCAACGCGACTGCCGCTTCCTTGAGTGGGGCCGGGACTTCGGCGAAGACGTCGCGCGCAACCGCCGCGATGAAGGGAATGATCATGATGCCCAGCACGATCCCGGCAGTCAGCATGCCGATGCCGATCGGCGGGCCGTTGAACAGCGGGCCGAGGATCGGCCAGTCGCCGACATGCTCAGTCAGCCATGGCTCCACGTTGGCGCCCATGAACGGCGCAAACACGAACAGCCCCCACATGCCGTAGATGATGCTCGGGATCGCCGCGAGCAACTCCACCGCGATGCCAATCGGTCCACGCGACCAGCGAGGCGCAATTTCCGTGAGGAACAGCGCAATCCCGATGCTGACCGGAAACGCGATGACCAGGGCGATGGCCGAGGTGGCGAGCGTCCCGTAGATCGGCACGAGCGCGCCGAACTTGCCTTGCACGGCGTCCCATTCCGGGCTGATGATGAAGTCGAGACCGAATGTCTGGAACGCGAGCCGTCCGCCCCAAGCCATCGACAGCGCGGTCGCGCCGAGCAAGACCAGCACGAGCCACGCAGCGCCGGCGGTGAACAGGGTAAAAGTCCTGTCCGCGCCGGCGCTGCGGCTTCGCTTCATTTCAGCCGGGACGTAGGCTGTCACTTGATCTTCTGACCGACGTAAGCCTCGATCTGCTGCACCAGGCTGGCGGGTAGCGGCACGTAGTCCAGCTTCGTTGCGTGCTCCTGGCCGTGCTCGAGGGCGTAGCGGAAGAAGTCGAGAGCCGCCTTCGACTTCGCCTTGTCGGCTGGACTGGTCGGCATCAGAACGAAAGTCGTCGCGGTGATCGGGTAAGCGTTGGCGCCTGGCGCATTGGTCATCACCAGGTCGAAGTCCTTCGCGTTTGCCCAATCGGCCGACGCGGCTGCGTTCGAGAAGGTTTCCGCGCTCGGCGTGACAAAGCTGCCCGCCGCATTCTGCAGGGCCGCATAGGTCATGCCGCCCTGCAGGGCGTAGGCATATTCGACATACCCGATCGAGTTCGGGATCTGCTTGACGTAGCCGGCAACGCCTTCGTTGCCCTTGCCACCCACACCCGTGGGCCAGGCGACCGTCTTGCCTTCACCTGGGCCGGCTTTCCACGCCGAGCTGACCTGGCCGAGGTAGTGGGTGAAATTGAACGTCGTGCCCGATCCGTCGGACCGATGGACGACCGCGATGGCCGCACTGGGGAGCTTCATTCCCGGATTCGCCTGGACGATCGCCGGGTCATTCCATGTCTTGATCTTTCCCGCATAGATGTTGGCCAGGACGGGGCCGGTGAGGCGAAGCTTGCCCGGCTCCATTCCCGACAAGTTCACCACCGCAACGATGCCGCCGATGACGACCGGGAACTGGGCGAGCTTGCTCTGGGCCAACTCGTCTGCTGCCATGGGCTGATCGGTTGCACCGAAATCGACCGTGCCGGCCTTCACTTGTGAGACGCCGCCGCCGGAACCGATCGACTGGTAGTTGACCTTGGTGCCTGTTTGTCCCGCATAATCGGACGCCCATGCCGCCAGAACCGGATAGACGAACGTCGAGCCCGCGCCGGTGATAGCCGCACCGCCGGCAGCAGCATTTTCCCCAGCCGACTCGCGGCCGCCGCAAGCGGTCAGAAGGGCCACGACCGGCAACGCCCAGAGCAATTTCTTCATGACATTCTTCCTCGGTGGCTTCGGTTTCCCTTTTCCCCCTAGCCGAGGTTCCTGACACCCGTGTGACGGATTGGTTGCAGTTATGTGACAGCCCTGGTTCTAAGACAGCGGCAGCCGAACCGTGACCGTGGTGCCTTTTTCCAGCTCGCTGTCGATCGACAGGGTGCCGCGATGGCGTTCGACGATGTGCTTGACGATCGCGAGACCGAGTCCGGTGCCGCCTCCTTCCCGGCTTCGGGCCGCATCGACGCGGTAGAATCGCCGCGTGATGAATGGCAGATGATGGCGCGGGATGCCGGGGCCAGTATCGCTCACTTCCAGCCGCATGAAACCATCCTCGGTGGCAGCCGCGAGCCGAATGTCGCAGTCCGCAGATGCACAGCCGTAGCGCACGGCGTTGCTGAGCAGATTGTCGATCACTTGCGCCAGTTGGGCGAAATCCCCCGGTATCGTGGGCAGATCGTCCTGCAGCTCGAGGTGAAGCTTGCAGCGGCATTCCTGCGCCTGCCCGCGAACATTCTGGATCGCGCTGCGCAGCATGGCGGCGAGATCCACTTGATCGCTCGGTGCGACGAAGCGGTCCGCCTCGATACGCGACAGGCTCATCAAATCTTCGATGATGCGGTACATCCGCTCCGCCTCCGTGCGGATCGTCGCCGTAAACCGCGCCGCCACCTCCGCTTCGAGCCCTTCTTCCTGCAGGCTCTCCGCGTAGCCGATGACCGCCGTAAGGGGAGTTCGCAATTCGTGACTCGCGTTCGCGACGAAATCGACGCGTAATTTCTCGGCGGCATGCGCGTCGGAGCGATCGACCAGCCGCAGCAACAGGACGTCGGCGCCGACACGTCTGGCAACGAGCCGCCAAGGCCGCCCGAAGGCACCGACACCGGTAAAGTCGATTTCGCCAGGATCGCCCTTCAAGACGTATTCGAGGGCCTGCGGTTGCCGGATGGCAAGGCGCACGTCACTGCCTTCGATATTCCCAAGCAGGTCGCGAGCCGCCTCGTTGGCAAGTTGCACAATCCGACGCTCGACCAGCAGCGCGGGTTCGTTGAGCGCCTCCAGAAGCTCGCGAGCGATTGGATCGAATTGCCGCATGTCAGGCAGATTAGCGATTTTTTGCATCGCGGTCCCGATTGATGGTGATGGAGAAAAAATCCCCGCCGGCCGCTGGAGCCGGCGGGGTCGATGGTGGGCGCTGGGTCACGTGGTTAGTGCGGCCTGGTGGCCACTATTTGATGTTGGCCGCCATATAGGTCTGGATGCGCTTCACCAGCGGCGCAGGCAGCGGCACGTAATCCAACGACACGGCCTGCTTCTGGCCCTTCGTCAGCGACCAGTTGAAGAACTTGGTCGCCGAGGCGCTGGCGGCGGCGTTCTTCGGATGCTTGTACATTACCACCCAGGTGGTCGCCGCGATCGGCCAAGCGTTGCCGCCCGGCGCGTTGGTCATGAGTTGATAGAAATCCCTCACCTTGGTCCAATCCACGGTCGCGGCTGCGGCCGAGAAGCTCTGGCCGCTCGGCTGCACGTAACGGCCTGCGTTGTTCTGCACGACGGCGTGCACCATCCTGTTTTGCAGCGCGTACGCATATTCCAAGTAGCCGATCGAGCCGGGGATCTGCTTGACGTAAGCGGCCACGCCTTCGTTGCCCTTGCCCCCTACACCTGCCGGCCAGTCGACGGTCGTTCCCTCGCCGACCTTCTGCTTCCAGTCGGCGCTAACCTGGCCCAGGTAGTGCGTGAAATTGTAGGTCGTGCCCGACCCGTCGGAACGGTGCACGATCGAAATGGCGGTGCCGGGCATCTTGATCGCAGGATTGAGTCTGGCGATCGCAGGATCGTTCCACTTCTTGATCTGACCGGCGAAAATTCCCGCGAGCACCGGACCGGTGAGCTTGAGGCTCCCCGGCCGCAAGCCGGGGACGTTGACGACGGGCACGATCCCACCGACGACGACCGGGAATTGCATGAGCCCCGCCGCCTGGAGTTCGTCCGGCGTTAGCGGCTTGTCCGTCGCTCCGAAGTCCACCGTGGCGGCCTTGATCTGGGCAATGCCTGCGCCCGATCCGACCGATTGGTAGTTAATCTCGCCGCCGCCCGCCTTACGGAAGTCGGCGGCCCAGCGGGACAGCACCGGATAGACGAAGCTTGACCCGGCCCCGGTGGCGCCCGCCTCCGCCATGCTTGGGAAGGCGACACTGGCCGAAACGGCAAGCAAAGCAAACGTGCGGAAGAAGCTGCGCATTGTAAGAACCCCTCGAAAAGCGTCGATGGCCCGTTGCCATCTGCAGGTGTTCCTAGCGCTTTGCGGTGACGCCCTCGTGACGGCGGTGTTGCGGATTTCTTACATATCCAACCCGAAAGCTGCGCTGGTACTCGGAAAGAAAACTCCCCCGCCAGCGGCGGGGGAGCAAGCGCCCTCCTCGGGGAGGCGATGGAGGGGAAGAGCGCTAGAAAGCGACCTGCGTGAACAGGCCGAACTCATCGTAGGTGCCGTTATTCAGTCCGCCGATCGTGCCGTTCGACGTCGCGATGAAGCCGTTATCCGCCCGGTCGCGCTTGTAGACCAGGGCCAGGTCGATATCCTTGATGGGTTTGAAGTCGACACCGGTATTGAAGTAGTGATCCTTCAACGCCGGCTTCGTGTCCCTGTTCGGCTTCACCCAGTCGTACCTGCCAAACACTGAAATCTTCGGCGTGACGGCGAACGAGCCGAAGGCGGACCAGCCGCTCGACCTGTCTGTCGCCACGGTGGTTACGTTGTTCCAGTCTTTCGCCTGGAAATATTCGACGCCGGCCCGGATGCGGCTATCGGTATAGGCGGCGAGCGCGTTCCAGCGGGTGGCGCGATGTTCCGCCCCGGCAACATCCGAGCTCTTGCCCAGCTTGCCAGTGTACCCGCCGACGGCCAGCGTCACATTCTTGATCGGGTTGGCGCTGATACGGCCTTCGAAGTCGACCGTGTTCGAGTTGCGCGACAGCGTCTTGTAGCCGGCCCCGTTAACCGCCGAGGCCGCGTAGCTGATGCGCCCGTTGGCGAAGCTACCGCCGACGTGCACTCCCCAGTCGGCCGAGGTGCCGAACTTCGTGCGGTCGACGAGCTCGTTCTCGACGAAGCGATAACCGTAGATTCCCTCGACGAACGGCACCCACGGCAAGTCCGCCGAACCGACGCGAACGAAAAATTTCGGGCCGAATTTCGCCTGCAGGTACGCCTTCTTGACGTACACCAGCGTGTCCTTGCTGGTGCCGTTGGTGTTGTAGCGGAAATCGGTCGTGAGATTCGCCGAGAAGGTGTCGTTGAACTTGTGATCGACCCCCAGATAGAAGCGCTTAAGCTCGGCCTGCGTGCCGTTGTCGCCGAGGTACACGCCGTCGCTCTGATGGTCGATGGTGCTGACATTGGCGAACGCCTTGCCGCTGATCGTCGTGCTCCTGACCCAACCAGGCACATCGGAATTGGCCGCGACCGGTGCCGATGCCGGTGCCGGGGCCGGCGCCTCGGCGACTTTGGCCGCGGTTGCCGCCTGCGCCTGCTTGAGCTCGCCCACCTCTGCCTGCAGCGCCTGGATTTGCGCTTGAAGCGAGGCGATTTGTTCGGGCGTGATCGGCCCCGCCGGCGCCGACGCGTCCTGGGCCGATGCTTGAGTTGAGAGCACGGCTGAGGCGAGCAGAATAGGAAAGAGTCTTTTCATGGGTCCGTCCAGCTTTCAGTGTTGATGCTGACGGCCCCTACAAAACGGGTGCTACGTGCGTGTGTCGGAACAATTGCAGATTTGTGACAGGGCTGGATTTATCGTCGGCAGCGGCCCTCTCGCCGGAAAGCGGACGGTCAGCTATGGAAAGTCCACCGATACGAAGTTGACAGTCTGCTGACGGCCCCACTCGCCGACGTTCCGACGCTCAAACGTTGATGCTGATAGCGGACAGTCCGCAAGTGGCGCCGCCAATCGGCCTGCTGAATGTCTGCAAGTGGGTGGGAAGCGGACATTGGAAGTGCGGTTTAGCTGCTACAAGTTCAACGCAGGCATAGTCGAGGGGGGTCTAAGATGCGCGCGATCGGCTTAAGTATCGTTGTGGTGAGTTGCTTTCTCTCCGGGTGTGGACAGGAAAGCTCAATGTCCGGTCCCGGCGCAAAGACCTCTGGCCGCTATTCCGGTATCGGCACCTATGACGCTGGAAGGCTGTGGGGACAAATGGCTGGTCTTGCGGCGCATGCAGACCCAGCCGCAGCGAAGCTGGAAGATGACGAACACGTTATTGTAGTCATCGACAGTCACACCGGCGAAGTGCGCCAGTGCGGCGACCACAGCGGCGTCTGCGTGGCAATGAACCCCTGGGCCAGTCAGGGTTCGCGAGTGGCTACGCCGATTAAGCTGAAAAAGCATGCTTCTGAGCTGGCGGCCGAGGATCAAGCCAGCTCCGAACAAGCAGCACCGGCGACCAACGACACGACGCCATCCCGATAGGGTCCGCCCATGTCTGCAAATGGGGTTGTGAGCGGCTGGTCCGCTCATGGCTCGCGGTGCTCTCGGCGGCTACGACCCAAACTGGGTGGAAAGCGGACATACAGACCGCTAGCACAGCACAGACATGAGCAGTTTAACGACCCAAGAGATAGCATTTCGCGCGGCGGGCCTTTCGGCCATCGGTGTGTTCGTCTTGGCAGCGCTCAATGCTTATTCGTATCGGGCTTCGCGGGGGCCACGCAACTCCTTGTGGCTCATCGTCGCGGGCCTCCTTGGGAAGATTGCAGTCCTCGATGCGAGGCCTCGAGGGGCGGTGTAAAGCTACCAGCACCGCCGATCCTGACTTCATGTTCATGCTGTCATTTAACCAATTCACTCGCTCTGCTGCGGAGCAATCGTGAACACACGCTCCGCGTTGGCGTGGCAGAGCTTGTGGCGCTCTTCGTCGGTGCATTCGAAATCCTCGATGAACTTCACCGCCGGCTCCATCGGCTGGTAGGGATAGTCGATCGCCCACATCACGTTGTCGATGCCGAGCTTGTCGATCGAATAGCGCAGC
>JANWLR010000024.1 GCA_025450755.1 Sphingomicrobium sp.
GCGATCGCTTCCGCAAGCTCGTCCTCTCGCGAGGCCACATGCAGGATTACGGTACGATGTTCCGGAATTTCTACGGCAAGGACCCGGACATTGGCCCGATGCTCGAGGACAAGGGCTTCACGGCGCCTGCCGAGCCCACCGCGGCCCCAACACCGAAGCCCGGCGAAAAAGGCTGACAGGCGACTCCCTGGAGGAGCCTTTCAGCCATAACGCCCTAACTGTCGGACCAATCGGTTTGACCGACTCGCGAGCGCGGGCGCACTGCTGCTCCGGGCCAGAGTCACCGATCGACTGATGGAAGTCAGCCCGCCAGCGGCCCCAACACGCGACGTCAGCGCCGGTCCTGCCGGCCGGCAAGAACTTGGCGAAAGGACTCGCCATGACTTACCTCACGTCCAAAGACGGCACCCATATTTTCTACAAGGACTGGGGGCCCAAGACCGCGCAACCGATTGTCTTCCACCACGGCTGGCCGCTCAGTGCTGACGACTGGGACAACCAGATGATGTTCTTCCTTGGGCACGGCTTTCGAGTGATCGCTCACGACCGCCGCGGCCATGGCCGTTCCACCCAGACCGACGGCGGCAACGACATGGACACCTATGCCGACGACGTAAAGCAGCTGGTGACACAGCTCGACCTCAAGGATGCGATCCACATCGGCCATTCCACGGGAGGCGGCGAAGTCGCGCATTATGTCGCGAGAGCCGAGCCGGACCGGGTCGCCAAGGCTGTGCTGATCGACGCGGTGACACCGCTGGTTGTGAAGACGGAATCGAACCCTGGCGGAACGCCGATGGACGTGTTCGACGGACTTCGCGAGGCGCTCGCCGCGAACCGCCCGCAATTCTATCTCGATTTCGCAAGCGGCCCCTTCTACGGCTTCAACCGCCCAGGCGCGAAAGTCTCGGAGGGCCTGATCCGCAACTGGTGGCGGCAGGCGATGATGGGCGGAATCCAAGGCCAATATGAGTGCATCAGCGCCTTCTCGGAGACCGACTTCACCGAAGACCTGAAACAGATCGATGTTCCGGTGCTGGTGATCCATAGCGAGGACGACCAGATCGTGCCCTATGCGGATTCGGCTCCGCTAGCCGTCAAGCTGCTTAAGAATGGCAGGCTCAAGACCTACAAGGACCTCCCGCACGGCTGCTTCCAGATCCGGCCCGATCTCATCAACGCGGACATTCTGGCATTCGTTCGCGGTGAGGAAGAGAAGGCTGCTCCCCAGCCGGCCGTCACTACTCCTGAAATGGCCTGAACCGGAGCTGCTGGCCCGGTTGCGGTGCCGGGCCCGCGGCCCTCAAATGTCCAAGGAGCACCATCATGAAGATCGTTGTCATTGGCGGCACCGGATTGATTGGATCCAAGCTCGTCGAAACGCTCAAGGAACGTGGCCATCAACCGCTCGCGGCAGCGCCGAACACCGGCGTCGATACCATTTCGGGCAAAGGTCTCTCCGAGGCCTTGGCCGGGGCCGAAGTCGTTGTCGACGTCTCCAATTCGCCATCAATGGACGACAAAGCGGCGATGGACTTCTTCCAGACTTCGGGTCGGAACCTAACAGCGGCCGAACAGCGCGCGGGCGCGCGCCATCATGTCGCGCTGTCGGTGGTCGGGACCGATCGCCTTCAGGCCAGCGGCTACTTTCGTGCGAAGGTTGCGCAGGAGCGGCTTATCGAGACCTCGGACATCCCCTATACACTCGTCCACGCCACCCAGTTCTTCGAGTTCATTCGTTCGATCGCCGACACATCGACGGTCGGCGGCGAAGTTCGCGTGCCGCCCGTCAAGTTCCAGCCGATGGCCGCGCAGGACGTCGCGAGCGCGCTTGCCGATGTCGCCCTTTCAGAGCCGGCGAACGGCATGATCGAGATTGGCGGACCGGAGCAGTTCAGGTTCGACGAGGCTGTCCACAAGGTCCTGGAACACGATCGCGACCCGCGCCAGGTCATCGCCGATCGGGCCGCGCCTTATTATGGCGTCGAGATCGGCGATTCGACGCTCATTCCCGGCGTGGACGCAAGATTAGGACGAACCACGCTTGATTGGTGGCTTGCCCACGTTCCTCCTCCGACCCAGCTCAAGACGGCAGTGGCCGAGGTGGTCCACTAACCGCGGAAACGCTTTCCGTTCCTCAGTTTCGGCCTGACCGCCGGAAACGATAGCGCCCGTGAGATGGCGTCGCCTGGTAGCTCTGCCCCGAGCTGCAGGTCACTCTGAACGTGCCCGGTGCAGCCGCGTCAACTGCAGCGGCGGAAGCAACCTCTCCGCAGCTATAGCCGATGCGGTTGATCGTGTGCGCGATGACCGCCTTTGAAAGCGGGAGCTTTGCATCGACTGGCCGTGGCGCCAGCGGATCTGTGGCCGCTGGATCGCTAACGGGCGCGTCAGTCTGACCGTCGACTGTGTCACTTTGCGTCGTCGAAGTTCGATCGGTCCGTTGCACATTCGCCGACCTCGATCGGTGCCGCGAAGGGGATCGCCGGACCGGGAACCAGAAAGCTTTGGTCTGTTCCGCTTGTTCCGGTTGTGGCCGGGCGCTGGTTGGGAAAGCCTGAGGTGACGGCATGGCCGAATGGAGCTTCGCACCCACGCTCGCTGCCGGCGCCGCCGCTTCCGCCTGGGTCGGTTCCTCATTGTCCCTTGCGGAGAGGCCCAGCACGACGCCAAAGATTCCGGCGCCCAGGACGAGACCGCCCAGGGCTTGCGCCGGCCGTTTCCAACCGAGCGGCTTGTCTTGAACCTGGCGCAGTCTTTCCTTCTCCGAGCGTCCCAGAGTCAGGAGGTCCTGGATGACCGGCTCAAGCGGATCGACCTTGGGCTCGGGCTCGGGCTGTTCGCGCAGTTGCGGCTCTCGAGCGACAGGAGCTTTCTTGGTTTCAGCTTCCTTCGGTTCATTTGGGGCGATGAACGGCGTCCATTGCTCTCGCCTTACGGCCATCGTCCACATCGACTGGCGCTTCGGCACGAGGCCGAGCGACCGGTCGTAGTCAGCGCGTTTGATCCTGTCGCGAAGCGTCTCGTAGGCGATCCACACGTCGGAGGTTGCGCCTGCCGGATGCCAGCGGAATGCCTTCATCTTCCTTGCGAACGCCCGAGAAATTTCTTCGTCGGCGGCCGCGGGCGTCAGTCCGAGCACATCATAATGGTTAGCCCGTGACTTGACCGCGCCGATCATGGGTGACCCTCCCCGCAACTTCCCGATTCTTAACTGTCGGAGGTTCCCGCTCTTTTCGGAAGAAATCCAGTTCCGCCCGCCGCAAGGCAGCGCCAGTTCACCGGCAATCAGCCGGGCGCGCGATTCGTGGAACGAAAAGTTAAGCCGCCGATCTAATGCGCGAGCTCGGGCTGCTCCGTGCCCAACAGCTCGTCGAATAAAGAGCGATAGCCAAGCAAGGCTTTGCGCAGATCCTCGGTCCCGGCGTCGCCATGGGAATGGCGGACAGCGACCTCGTGCGCGGCGCGATAATTGCGCACAAGCGCGGGATGGTCGACCGAAATATCGGCCGCGCGTTGCTCGAAATCCTGAACCGGATAGCCACGCGCCTTCATGACCTCGGCGACCAGCGCATCGGCGAGCGCGATAGAGCGCTCCGGATCGTCCACGAATCGCGCCTGCACCTTCTGCCATTCCTCGGCAAACGCGTCCCGCTCGGCGGGTGGAAGCGGCCTGATATCGAGTTTCTCGACCCGCTTCTCGCGCTTCAGCAGCTCGGCGTCTGCCTTGGCCTTGCTGCCGCCGGCTGCCTCGACCTGGCGTTCGTACTCGGCTCCGAAATGCTGCTGCAGCCGCTCTCGCTGGCGGCGGCGAATGATCATGACCGCAATGCCGATGATGACCAGCACGGCGATGATAAGGATGACGATCAGTGTCGGGCTCATGCCGGCCTCCACAAGTCTATCGCCCCCGCCGAGCGCTAAACGTTCGGCGGCCGCTGCCGATCCGCAGCAGCCTCTGAGATTTGAGGCATAGGCAGCCGATGCATAGCTGCACCGGCTGCCTTAGTCGTTTAGCCGCGCTCACCCGCGCGCCGAGGCGGCGGCGGCGGCGGTGGCGGGGGTGGCGGCGGCGGGCAGGTAGTGCCTGCCGGAACGGTCGTTCCGTCGGGGCAAGTCACCGGCGGAGGCGGCGGTGGCGGAGGCGGCACGGGGCACACCGATCCTGCCGGGACTGTCGTTCCGTCCGGGCATGTGATCGGAGCCGGTGGCGGCGTCTTTGCGGCGCAGGCAGAAAGCCCGATCGTGACGGCGGCCGTCGTCGCGAGAATGAGCGCTAACCTCATATATGTCTCTCCTCTTAGTTTTTCACCCGGTGGCGGCTCGCCAACGAAATCGGCGCAGCAACGTTCCTTGATCAGTAATCCTCTGTTACGCAACCGTTATGACCTTGCCAGCGGGCGACCTCAAATAAGTCTCCGCAAGCCATTGCGGAGAAGGTCCGGGCTTGGCAGCATCATTCCATGTGGCAGCGCGGTTTCGATAAGGGTCAATGAAGAGCCTTGTCGATCCGAGCAGAATCTTGTCGCAGGGGTTGGGCGACATCCGAGCCCAATTCGCTGTCCCGACGAGCTTCCCGGCTGAAGTCCTGAGCGAGGCCGAACGTGCGGCTGTCCGCCCGATCGACGGTCATGCCGATTGGACGGGGCGAGCCTTCGCGACCCTCGATCCGCAAACCTCGACGGATCTCGATCAGGCGTTCTTAATCGAGCGCTCCGGAGCGGACCTCCTCCTGCATTATGCGATTGCGGAGGTCGCCTGGTTCGTCAGCCCCGATGGCCCATTGGACCACGAGGCATGGACGCGCGGCGAGACGATCTACATGCCCGACGGCAAGGCGAGCCTTTACCCACCCCGGCTTAGCGAGGATTCTGCAAGCCTGTTGCCGGGTGTCGACCGGCCTTCGGTCGTGTTCACGGTGAGGATCGACCCGGCTGGGATGCCGTCGCTCGATGGCGCCGTCAGGGCAATCGTCAGGTCGCGGGCCAAGCTCGCCTATGAAAACGTCACTTCGGCGGACCTGCCGCCCGACTTTGCCGAGCTTTCCGACCGGATCCAGCAGGCCGAGGATGCCCGGGGCGCGGCGCGTGTCGACGCTCCGCAGCAGGAGTTGGCCGAGGACGCGTCCGGTCGCTTCTCCCTCAGCTTCCGGCCGCAGCTCGAGGCCGAAACGCGCAACGCGGCTATGTCGCTCGCTACCAATCTCGCCATCGCCGATGTGCTTCTGGAACATCGCACGGGGCTCTTCCGAGTGATGGCCGAACCCGACGAGCGAGCTGTCCATCGCCTGCGCCACACCGCCAAGGCACTCGGCCTCAATTGGCCGAAGGAAGAGAGCCTCAAGGACTTCGAGCGTCGCCTTGGAAGCGCCAATCCTCGCGAAGCCGCGTTCATGACCGCAGTTCACCGGGCGGGGCCCCGGGCTTCCTACGCGCCATTCCAGGACGGCGTCCTCCCCTGGCATTCCGCGATGGCCGCCACTTATTGCCACGCAACCGCTCCGCTTCGGCGCCTGGCCGATCGCTACGTGATCGAAGCCGCACTCCAGATCGCCGGCGGGCAAACCATCTCCGATGAGCTGGGCACCATCTTCCAGCGCTTGCCGGCGGTCATGGCCAGGACCGACGAAAAGGCGAGCCAGGTCGAACGCGCGACGCTCGATCTTGCCGAAGCCGCGATGCTCCAAGGCCGCGAAGGATCGCGGTTCGATGCCGTGGTCACCGACGTCGACGAACGCGGAACCCGCATTCAGCTTGTCGATCTCGCGGTCGTTGCCCGGCTCGACGGCAAAGACGCGATGCCGGGCGACAGGATCGTCGTCGAGTTGGTCAGCGCCGACGTCTCTCACCGGCAAATTGCGTTTCGCCGAATGGCCTAGCGAGCTTCAACAACGGTTGGGGAACCGAAACGACCATCGCGCATTTGGGTGACCGGATGCGGTGCGGGGATGTCGCTTTCCCAGGCGCGTAAACGCAGGCCCGTTCAGGACTCCCCTCCGGCTCTCGGACGGGCCTGCTCGACGACCGGTTGTTCCTAATAAAGAAACCCAGTGCGCGGCGCGGGCCCAGCCCGGCGCAACCATGTGGTCGTGCTCCTCCTCGAGCGTCCAGCCCTGCTCCAGCTGTTCGCGCCTGGTGTGATCGGTCAGCTTGGCGAGCGCCGGTTCGTTAGCCGTTTCACTTACAAAGAACGTCGCGGGCAAGCTTGTCAGCAAATAGGCGGATGACATTGCAAGAGAGGTGTTCGAGGCGACGTTCGACACTCCCACAACAAACACTCATCGCGGATAGAAGAAGTCTCAAGACCTGATCCGCTAGGGGGTTCTTCGACGGAACATACCGTTTCCGCGAGCCAGATCCTGCTCAATTCGTCACGTACCGATCTGAACGGTACAAAAACTTCGCGAGAAAAAGTGCTTATGAAAAAAGGGCCGCCCCAACCGGAGCGGCCCTTCCTTGTTCCTGAAGTCATCCGTTACGGGCGCGAATTCCGTGACGGCGGTCCTGTCGTTCTTCGCGGCTTAGGGCGCTCGACCGCAGGCCGGTCGAGGCTTCATCGTCTCTTCGCACTGGCCCCCCGATTGCTCCGCAATCGCTGACCTGCGCTCGGCACTTCAGCCCAGCATCTCCTGCTCCAGCTTCTTCGCCATTTCCTCAATGTTTTCGGGAGGCCATCCGGGGATATCCATCCCGAGACGAAGGCCCATGCTCGCGAGCACTTCCTTGATCTCGTTGAGGCTCTTCCTGCCGAAGTTCGGCGTTCGGAGCATCTCGGCCTCGGTCTTCTGGACCAGGTCGCCGATGTAGATGATGTTGTCGTTCTTCAGGCAGTTCGCCGAACGGACCGACAGCTCGAGCTCGTCGACCTTCTTGAGGAGGTAGCGGTTGAGCTGGTTGGTGTCGGTCGGCGCTTCGGCCGCCATCGGAATCGCCTGACCGATCATCGGCGACGGCGCCATGCGGACCTGGCTCTCATCGAAGTGGACGAACAGCTGCAGCTGATCCTGAAGGATCCGCGCGGCGTAAGCGAGCGCGTCCTCTGGGGTCACCGTGCCGTCGGTTTCGATCGTCAAGTTGAGCTTGTCATAGTCGAGCTCCTGCCCGACGCGGGTGTTCTCGACCTTGTAGGCGACCTGGCGGACCGGGCTGTAGAGCGCATCGACCGGGATGAGGCCGATCGGCGCGTCGGCCGGGCGGTTGGCGGCGGCCGGCTGATAGCCTTTGCCGATGTCGACGGTCAGCTCCATGTTGAGCGTCGCGCCCTCGTCGAGGTGACAGATCACGAGGTCGGGGTTGGTGACCTCGATGTCGCCGGTCGTGGCGATCATGCCCGCGGTGACTTCCGCCGGGCCCGTCGCGGAAAGGTGAAGCCTGCGCGGCCCCTCGCCTTCCATCTTCAGGGCGACCTGCTTGATGTTGAGCACCATGTCGGTGACGTCCTCGCGGACTCCCGCGAGGCTCGAAAAGTCATGAAGCACGCCGTCGATCTTGATCGACGTGACGGCGGCGCCCTGGAGCGAGCTCAGCAGCACCCGGCGGAGCGAGTTGCCAAGAGTCATTCCGAAGCCACGCTCCAGCGGCTCGGCGACGAAGACGGCGCGGCGGCTGTCGCCCCCGGACTGCTTCTTCTCGAGCGCGTTGGGCTTCTTGAGTTCCTGCCAGTTCTTTGCGTTGACGGCCATTTGTCTTCCTGCCCTTTGGCGAGGAGTCCCTCGCCCAAACTAAACTCATGTTCACCGCGGTTGCCCGCGGCAGCGGCCCTTTTTCGTCAGACCCTGCGGCGCTTCGACGGCCGCACGCCATTGTGCGGGATCGGGGTCACATCGCGGATGCTGGTGATCGTAAAGCCGACCGCCTGGAGCGCGCGAAGAGCGCTCTCACGGCCCGAGCCGGGTCCCTTGACCTCGACCTCGAGCGTTCGGACGCCGTGGTCGGCCGCCTTGCGGCCCGCGTCCTCGGCGGCGACCTGGGCGGCATAGGGAGTCGACTTGCGGCTGCCCTTGAAGCCCATCATCCCGGCGCTCGACCAGGCAATCGCATTGCCCTGGGCATCGGTGATGGTGATCATCGTATTGTTGAAGCTGGCGTTCACGTGGGCGACGCCGGCGGTGATGTTCTTGCGCTCTCGTCTGCGAAGGCGCTGCGGTGCCTGAGCCATCTAAAATCTCGTCCCTAAATCCTGTTTGAGCAGCATCTGGCGTCCGTTCCCCGGACGGCCACTCGCTTGCTACTTCTTCTTGCCGGCGATCGGCTTGGCCTTGCCCTTGCGGGTGCGCGCGTTGGTGTGCGTGCGCTGGCCGCGGACCGGCAGGCCCTTGCGGTGGCGAAGCCCGCGGTAGCAGGCGAGGTCCATCAGCCGCTTGATGTTCATCGCAGTTTCGCGGCGAAGGTCGCCCTCGACCGTGAAGTCTTTGTCGATCGCCTCGCGGATGTGCAGCACCTCCTGGTCGGTGAGGTCCTGGACGCGCTTGTCCGGCGTAATGCCGAGCTTGGCGATGATGTCCTTGGCCGTGGTGCGGCCGATTCCGTGGATATAGGTCAGCGCGACTTCCACGCGCTTGTTGGTGGGGATGTTCACCCCGGCAATACGAGCCATTCGTTACCCTTCTTCAGCTCCACGGGGCGCCAACCGCCCCATCTCATCGCTAGAAAGTCCCGAGTTCCTAAGCGAAAAACCGACGCGCGCACGGGTGCGCCGCCGGGTAACCGGTGGATCGGGATAAGCGGCAGATAGGATTCGCATCTTGGAGTGTCAAGGCCGCGAAACGCAGCGACCGCGGCAGGCGTGTGCGCAAGAGGCCCAACCTTTCGAAGGAGGGCGCGAACAGTCCGGAGCAGCGATCTCGCTGCATGTCGGACGCCAAGACTCCGGAATTCCTGCTTTTCCCGCGCTGTGTCGTTATGGGTGCCGCCAATGCAGGAAAAACGCATTCATCAGATCTTCGCGGTCAGCGTGTCGCTGAAAGGCGTGCACGCCTTGATCGAGGCGATCGGCGGCCTTGCGCTCTATCTCACTTCGACCCAGACGATCATCGGCTGGATCAACCGCTTCAGCCAGGGCGAGCTGACCGAGGATCCGCACGACTGGATCGCCGCTCATGTCGCGAAGTTCGGCGAGACCTTCTCGGTCCAGCAGCACCATTTCTATGCCTTCTACTTGCTCAGCCACGGGCTCATCAAAGGCGTCTTGGTCATCGGCCTCCTCAAGGAGAAGCTTTGGTCCTATCCGGCGAGCTTCTTCGTCTTCGGGCTGTTCATCGCCTATCAGCTGTACCGCTACAGCTTCACGCACGATTTCAGTCTGATCCTCTTGAGCATCTTCGATCTGTTCGTGATCGCGCTGGCGGTCCACGAATACCGCCTGTTGCGCAGGCACCTCCCCACCCACTAAGGCCGCCTGCAATGCAGCGCCTGACCCTCGCCGGCGGCATCCCCGACAGTCTCAAGGGGAGCATCGTCGCGCTCGGAAATTTCGACGGATTCCATCTCGGCCACCAGGCGGTGGTGAGACGCGCGGTCGCGCGTGCCTTCCACGAGCGCCGGCCGGTGATCGTCGCGACCTTCGACCCCCACCCGGTCCGTTTCTTCAAGCCCGAGCTGCCTCCGTTCCGGCTGACGACCCTCGCCCAGCGCCAGGCCTTGTTCGGCCATGCCGCAGCCGACGCCATGCTGGTGTTCGAGTTCGGCCCCGCGCTCGCCTCCATGGATGCAGAAGCGTTCGTCGCGAAGGTGCTGGGCGAGCAGATCGGCGCGGCGGGCGTGATCACGGGAGACGATTTCAGCTTCGGCAAGGGCCGCACGGGCGATGCCGCCATGCTCGCGAGCCTCGGTTCTGACTATGGCATTGGAGCCGAGGCCGTCCCGCAGGTTACGCTCGACGGCGAACGCATTTCATCCGGCAGGATCCGCGAGGCGCTGGCGGAGGGCGACACGGGCACGGCAACGCGCATGTTGCGCCGCGACTATGCGATCGAGGGCGTGGTCCAGCGCGGCGACGCGCGCGGCCGCGAGCTCGGCTATCCGACCGCGAACCTCGAACTCGGCGATTACCAGCGACCGAAATATGGCATCTATGCGGTGCGGGTGACGCTGGAGGACGGGAGCGAGCATCCGGGCGTTGCGAGCCTCGGCGTCCGCCCGACCTTCGACCCGCCGCAGGAGCTGCTCGAGGCGCATCTGTTCGACCTCCAGCGCGACCTTTACGGGCAGAAGATCGAGGTCGCGCTGCACGCTTTCATCCGCGAGGAATGGAAGTTCGAAAGCGTCACCCAGCTCGTCGACCAGATGCGCGACGACGAGGCGGACGCGCGAAATCTTCTCGCCATCGACTAACGTCATTGCGAACTGGCAGAGCAATCGGGCGTTGCACTGTGGATTGGCCGCGGACCTGGGGTGCCTCGCAATGACGAGACGTTTGCAATTCCCTTCCCCGCCCCGCTAAGGCCCCCCGCGTAATGGCCGACGCCCCTGAGACTGGGAAAACCGATTACCGTTCGACGGTCTTCCTTCCGCGCACCGATTTTCCGATGAAGGCCGGGCTGCCGCAGAAGGAACCGGCGATCCTTGCGCGCTGGGAATCGGAGGGGCTGTACCAACGCATCCGCGAGGCGCGCGCGGGGCGCGAGAAATTCATCTTCCACGACGGTCCGCCCTACGCCAACGGCGACATCCATATCGGGCACGCGCTCAATCACACGATCAAGGACATGGTCGTGAGGACCCAATCGCTGCTCGGCAAGGACGCGCCCTACGTGCCGGGCTGGGACTGCCACGGGCTTCCGATCGAGTGGAAGGTCGAGGAGCAGTATCGCAAGAAGAAGCTCAACAAGGACGAGGTGCCGGTCCGCGAATTCCGCGCTGAGTGCCGCGCCTATGCCCAGCATTGGGTCGACGTGCAGCGCGAGCAGCTGAAGCGGCTCGGGGTCAGCGCGAACTGGGACAAGCCTTATCTGACGATGAACTTCCATGCGGAGGCGACGATCGTCTCCGAGCTGTTCAAGTTCGCCGAGACCGGCCAGCTCTACCGAGGCGCCAAGCCGGTGATGTGGTCGCCGGTCGAGAAGACCGCGCTCGCCGAGGCCGAGATAGAA
The DNA here is from genome assembly GCA_025450755.1 of Sphingomicrobium sp. Taxonomy (GTDB): domain Bacteria; phylum Pseudomonadota; class Alphaproteobacteria; order Sphingomonadales; family Sphingomonadaceae; genus Sphingomicrobium. The sequence continues at coordinate 11,090 of JANWLR010000024.1, forward strand.
TATGAGGACATCGTCTCGACGCAGATCGATGTGGCGTTCGAGATTGTCGAAAGCCCGATCCCAGAACTGGTCGGTGCTTATGCCGGGGTGTGGACGACCACGCCGTGGACGATTCCGGTCAACCAGGGGATCGCCTACGGCTCGGAGATCGAATACGCGCTCTATTCTCTCGAAAGTTCTGACGGGCAGTTCTTCGGAAAGTTCTTAGTCGCAGCTGATCTCGTCGACGCGTTCCAAAAACGTGCCGAATCGACTTTTCGAGAAAAGCTGCCGACTGGCTCCGTTCTCCTTTGGAAGCGTGAACTCTGCCAATTCGGACCCGGGCTGGAAGGAACGATCGCCCGCCACCCGATGCACAAGCTCGGCGGCTTCTTCGCCAAGACGCGGCCGTTCCTCCCTGGCGACTTCGTCACCACCGACCAGGGCACAGGCCTCGTCCACATGGCGCCCGACCATGGCGAGGACGATTTCGAGCTGTGCCGCGCCAAGGGGATCGATCCGGTGTTCGCGGTCGATGCAGGCGGCTTCTACCGGCCCGACTGGCTGTGGCTCGGTGGACAGGGCAGCGTCATCAACGCCAAGTTCAACGCGCCCGACGGGCCGATCTGCTCGGACCTGCGCGAGGCCGGCGCTTTGCTCGCAGCATCCGCCGACTTCCAGCACAGCTACCCGCATTCTTGGCGGTCAAAGGCCAAGGTCATTTACCGCTGCACGCCGCAGTGGTTCATCGCGATGGACAAGCCGCTGCCGCACTTGCTGCCGGTCACCCGCGCGGAGCAGCGCTGGGAGAATGAAGGCGGCGAACCCAACGCCTTGCTCGACGATCGCAAGCCGACCCTGCGCGAGCTGGCGATAAACGCGATCAACGCCACACGCTTCGTGCCGGAGAAGGGCCGCAACCGCTTGGGCTCGATGGTCGAAGGCCGCCCGGACTGGGTGATCAGCCGCCAGCGCGCGTGGGGCGTGCCGATCGCTCTGTTCGTCGACAAGAAGAGCGGCGAGCTGCTCGTCGACCGCGACGTCAACGGGCGGATCGTGAAAGCCATCCACGAGCATGGTGTCGATGCCTGGGGCGCGGAGAATAGCGCCGCCTTCCTCGGCAACCGCAATCCCGACGATTACGAGATGGTCACCGACATCCTCGACGTCTGGTTCGACAGCGGGTGCACGCACGTTTTCACACTCGAGAGCGGGCACTGGCCCGACGAGCGCTGGCCCGCCGACATCTATGTCGAAGGGAGTGACCAGCACCGCGGCTGGTTCCAGTCGTCATTGCTCGAAAGCTGCGGAACGCGAGGCCGGGCGCCCTACAATGCGGTGCTGACCCACGGCTTCACGATGGATGCCAAGGGCATGAAGATGTCCAAGTCCCTCGGGAACACGGTCAGCCCGCTCGACCTGATGAAGGAATATGGCGCGGACATCCTGCGCCTCTGGGCCTTGAGCGTCGACTTCACCGAAGACCACCGGATCGGGAAGGAGATATTGGCCGGGGTCGCCGACCAGTATCGCAAGCTCAGGAACACGTTCCGCTACCTGCTCGGCGCGCTCGACGGCTTTAGCGATGAGGAGCGGCTGGACGACATCTCGGCCTGTCCCGAGCTCGAGCGCTACATGCTGCATCTGACTGCGGCGCTCGACCAGAAGCTGCGGAATGCAGTCGATGATTTCGACTTCAACAATTACGTCCGTGCTCTGACCGATTTCTGCAACGAGGATCTGTCGGCATTCTTCTTCGATATCCGCAAGGACGTGCTCTACTGTGAGGTGGACGCGGAAACGGGTGTTCAGAGCGACCGGCGGCGAGCGTACCGAACGGTGCTCGACACCCTGTTCCACGCACTCGTCCGCTGGCTGTCGCCGGTGCTGGTGTTCACGAGCGAGGAAGTGTGGGGCACGCGTTTTCCGGACGCGGGATCGGTCCACTTGCTCGAATGGCCGGTCGTGCTGCAGGTCGATGCCGTTGAGGAGCGCTGGAATGCTCTTCGCGCGCTTCGCGCCGAAGTTACCGAACGGATTGAGCCCCTTCGCCGGGACAAGGTCGTCGGGTCGAGCCTCGAGGCCGAGATCTGGGTGCCGAGCGATGAGAACCCTGCCTTCCTCGCCGAGCTGTTCATCACATCGACAGTCCATCATGGCGATTGGAACGTGATCAAGACGACAAACCACAAATGCGGACGCTGCTGGCGCCATCTGCCGGAGGTCAAGGCCGACGGCGCGCTTTGCACGCGCTGCGACGAGGTGGTGAATGGCTGAGCGCCGCCTCGGCATCATCGTCGCGCTTGCAGTGTTTGCGCTCGACCAGCTGGCGAAGTGGATCGTCACCGGTCCGCTGCACATCCAGGACATGGAGCACTTCTACCTCCTGCCCTTCTTCCAGTTCACCTACACGCAGAACAACGGCATCTCGCTCGGCCTTCTGAACGCGACCAACCCGCTCGGCCGCTGGATGCTGGTTGTCTTAACCAGCGCGATCGCCGTCGGCGTCGCCTTCTGGATGGGGCGCGAGGAGAACCGCCTCGACCGGTTTGCGCTGGGGATGGTGCTCGGCGGAGCGCTCGGCAACATCCTCGACCGCACGCTGCATGGCTATGTCGTCGATTTCCTCGACCTCCACTTTGGCGAGTGGCGGCCGTTTCTGATATTCAATGTCGGCGACGCTGCAATTAGCATTGCCGTCGTGATCTTGTTGCTGCACGCGTTCCTGAGCCGTAAGGATGAGGCGAACGGCAGCAGCCCCAAGGAGACTATCGAAGATGCGTAAAGCCTTGACCGTCCTGGTGCTGGCAGTGGCGGTGACCACCAGCGGATGTGGAACATTGGGAAGCCGCGCCAGGACTCCCGATGAATTCGCGGTTGCGCGCAATGCGCCCTTGATCATCCCGCCCGACTTCAACTTGACGCCACCGGTTGCCGGCACATCGGGCCTCTCCGCCGCCGAAGCACAGCAACAAGCGATCGATACACTGTTCGGGGGTCCGGCTCCGCGGAGCCCCGGCGAAATGAGCCTGCTCGACGCGGCGGGACGCGGCGACGCGCAGGTCGGAATCCGCAGCCAGGTCTGGGACCCGGACACGCGGGTGGTCGACAAGGGGCAAGAGACGCTGCAAATCCTGTCCGCGGGCAACAGCAGCAGCAACATCGCATCGGCTCAGCCGGGCCAGTAAGAGCGAGCAAGGGAGCGGACTAAAAACCCATGGCCGAAACCAACCTTCCCGCCCGCCTGGTCGAGATCGAATCGATGCTCGACCGTTCGCGCCGCCGCTTCGAGGAGGGAACGCGCCTCGTCGAGGACGCGCACAAGATTCTTGGCGAAATCCAGCAGGCAATCATCGGCAGCCCACGGACCGTATCGCCAGAGGACAGCGAGGAAGCGGCATCGCGGCTGCTCGCGAGCCTCAAGGCCACCGGCAGCGAGATGCCCGAGAGCCTGTGCGGCGGCCGGCTCAGCGTCGACCAAGTGCAAAGGCTAATCCGAATCGACGGGCACCCGATCGGGATCACCGAGATGGAATATCGAGTGCTCGAGCTGCTGGCCTTCGCGCGCAACAATGTCGTCACCCGCGCGATGCTGCTGAAGCATCTTTATCGGCGCGCCGACGACCAGCCGCAGCCCAAGATCATCGACGTGTTCATCTCCAAGCTTCGCAAGAAGCTCATGAATGCGAGCGGCGGAGCGGAGTTCATCGAGACCATTCCGCAGCGCGGCTGGATCCTCCGCGACGTCGACGAAAAGAGCGGGGCTTAAAACTTTCTTAGCCGTGCCGGGCTTAGCCCGGAGGAATGCTCAACCTGGTTCCTCAGCACGAGCCGGAAGCGCGGAGTGGCGAATGCCCCGAGCCGGTCATGCGGCTGGCGAGCATTCGCCAGGCGCTTCGGCTGGTCAGCGGCGGCTTCAATGCCGGTCCGGAGGACGATCTCGACGAGGCGGTAGGCGACCGCTGGCATGAAGCCGGGGAAGCCAGGCAGCGCTGGTTCGATCGGCGCTCCGGAAGGCTGGTCGGAATCGCGGCCGCCGGGATCGAGGCGCTGCTGGGGCAGCAAAATGCGGGCCATCAACCGAACCGCGCTGCCAATGAGACGCTGGTGAATGAAATCCGGCGCGAGCTTCGCGACATCGCCGGCATTATTCTCGGCTAGGCCGGTCCCACCACTTTCGGGGTCGCGGGGTCGGCGCCCCACTCGCTCCAGCTTCCGTCGTACAATTGCGTGTCGTCGTTGCCGAGGAGGTGCGCCGCAAAGAGCAGGCTGACTGCGGTCACGCCGGAACCGCAGCTGGCGATGAACGGACGCATCGGGTCGATCCCTGCCTCCTCGAAAATGCGGCGAAGCTCGTCGACGCTCTTGAAACGGCCGTCCTCGCGGTAGACCGCGGAGAAGGGCAAGTTCCGGCAGCCCGGCGCATGGCCCGCGGCAACGCCGGGTCGTGGGTCGGGCTCGGTTCCCTCAAAGCGTCCTTTGCCGCGCGCGTCGACCCAGGGAGATCCGGCACCGCCGAGAAGCTGCTGCTTGGTGACGGTCTCGTTGCGACGCTCCTGCGGATCGAAACGAGCCTCACGAGGCTCGGGCTCGCCGCTTTCCGTCGGCCGGCCTTCGGCAATCCATTTCTGGAAGCCGCCGTCGAGGATCGAGACTTTGTCGGCGCCGAAATGACGAAGCATGAACCAGCCGCGCCCGGCGTTCCGCGTGGGACTGTTGTCGTACACGACGATGCGGTCGTCGCGACCGACTCCGAGCCGCTCCATGGCCTCGCCAAATTCCTGAGCGCCAGGCAGCATGTGCGGCGCTGGATTCGAATGATCGCTAACCTCGTCGATGTCGAGGAAGCGGGCGCCGGGGATGTGGCGCTCCAAGAATTCGTCGTGGCCGCTGCGGCCGCTTGCGGGCATGAACCAGGTTGAATCGACGATGGTAAGGCGAGGCTCGCCCAAATGCTGCGCGAGCCAATCGGTCGAGACCAGTGAGTCCATGCGGAAAGCTGATAGAACTCCACAGACGCTGCCGCTAGAGTTCGGCCCGAAATGGAGGCACAGGCAGGCATCAAGCTTCACCCGAGCTGGCTCGACCGGCTTAAGGATGAGTTCGAAGAACCGTATATGGCGGATCTGAAACGCTTCCTCATCGCCGAGAGGCGGTCGGGCAAGCGCATCTTTCCGAGAGGCTCGGACTGGTTCCGAGCTCTTGATCTAACCCCACTTGAGGATGTTCGCGTCGTGATCCTGGGCCAGGACCCCTATCACGGCGCCGGGCAGGCGCACGGCCTTTGCTTTTCGGTCCGGGACGGGGTCCAGCCGCCGCCGAGCCTCGCCAACATCTACAAGGAACTCGAAAGCGACCTCGGGATCAAGCCGCGCCGCCATGGCTTTCTCGAGCATTGGGCAAAACAGGGGGTGCTTCTGCTCAACAGCGTGCTGACGGTGGAGATGGGCAAGGCCGCCTCGCACCGCGACCGGGGCTGGGAACGGTTCACCGACCGCATCATCGCGAAAATCAATGCCAAGGACGAACCGGTCGTATTCATGCTTTGGGGCAGCTATGCGCAAAAGAAGGCTGCGTTCGTGGACACGTCCAGGCACCTCGCGCTGAAAGCGCCGCATCCGTCGCCCTTGTCGGCGCACAGCGGCTTTTTCGGCTGCCGCCATTTCTCGAAGGCGAACGCATTCCTCGAGAGCGGGGGCGCAAGGCCAATCGACTGGGCGTTGCCGGAGACCGCAACAGCCGCGTAAGACGCGAACAATGGAGACGACGCACCTCGGCAAGACGAGCGCGCTTCCCTCGTCACCCGACGAGGCGGTGCTCGACTATGTGCCCAACCCGAGGCTCGAGGCGCTTTACCTTGTGCGCTTCACTTCGCCGGAGTTCACGTCGCTCTGCCCCGTGACAGGCCAACCCGATTTTGCCCATCTCGTCATCGACTATGCGCCGGGCGAGACGATCGTCGAATCCAAGAGCCTCAAGCTGTTCCTCGGCTCGTTCCGCAATCACTGCGGCTTTCACGAAGATGTGACGGTCGGGATCGGCCAGCGGCTTTGCCAGGAAATGGAACCCAGGTGGCTAAGGATCGGCGGCTACTGGTACCCTCGCGGAGGAATGCCGATCGACGTCTTCTGGCAATCAGGTGCGCCGCCGGAAGACCTGTGGCTTCCGGATCAAGGGGTGCAGCCGTACCGCGGAAGGGGATGAGCCATGGCGGGGGGGCCGAATGTCACGATCCTGGGCGCAGGCTCAGTCGGCTGCTTTATCGGTGGCGCGTGGGCGGCGGCGGGGGTGCCGGTCACCTTCATCGGTCGCCCGAAGCTGTCGAACGACGTCGATCAGTTCGGGCTGACGCTCAGCGACTATAGCGGCTGGCAGGCAAGGCTCGCGCCCGGCGACGTTGATTATCGCTGCGGTCCGGAAGGCCTTGATGAAGCCGAGATCATCGTGCTCACGGTCAAGAGCGGAGACACGGCTGCAGCCGCGGACGACATTGCCAGGAATGCAACGCCCGGAGCGACCGTGATCAGCTTTCAGAACGGAGTCAGCAACGTCGAAATACTCGAGCATGGACTGGGCGGCCGCTTCGAAATCGCACGCGGCGTGGTTCCGTACAACGTCGCCTATCTCGGGAACGGCCGCTTTCATAAAGGGGTCGCGGGCGACCTTTACGCCGAGCGGCGCGCGCACGTGCAGGATCTCGTCGAGGCGGTGGCAGGTGGTCCCGCGGCGATAAGGATTTCGAACGACATGCTCGGAGTTGCGTGGGGAAAGCTCCTCATCAACCTCAACAACGCGGTGAATGCGCTATCGGGCAAGACCCTTCAGGACGAGTTACGGCATCGTGATTATCGTCGCGTCTTCGCATCTTCGATGCGCGAGGGCCTCGATCTTTTGAAGCGTGCTGACATCGAGCCGAAAACGGTCGGTCCCATTTCCCCGCAGTCATTGCCACGGATGATCGACGCCCCCGACTGGTTGTTCAACAACGTCTTCCTCAAACGCTGGAAGATAGACGCCAAGGCGCGCTCGTCGATGGCTGACGACCTCGCGGCAGGGCGCAAGACCGAGATCGATTACCTCAACGGTGAGCTCGTGCTACTGGCCGAGAGGCTGCAGCGGGCGGCCCCCGTCAATCGCGCCATCGTCGATCTCGTGCGCAAGGCCGAAGCAGGCGCCGAGCCATTGTCGGCGAAAGCGCTCCGAAGGGCTGTGCTCGGCCCCTAGCGGTAGGTTGCCTCGGGAGCGATCGCGTCATCCCCGGGAACCGGCGCAACCGAGGCGCGACCCTTGGTCCACAAATACAGCCCGCCGATCGCGAGCGAGAAGACGACAAGGCTGACCAGGACCACCGATGAATAGGGCTGCACGAGCGCAAGCACGTTCGCTGGATCGGTCGATCCAGCTTTCTGAGCCGCGCCGACGGCAAAGGCGTAAACGACGCCCATAAGGCTCTCGCCGACGATCAGGCCCGTAGCCATCAGCACGCCCATCCGTTCGGCAAATGCCGGACTGCGTGCGGTCAACGCCCAGCGGTTGTAGAACCAACCGAGAACCGCGCCGAAGGGGATGAGAAGGTCGGCTTCGAGAGGCAAATAGATGCCCATGCCGATCGCAAGCGGCGGCAAGTGCATCCTGCCTGCGGAGCCGCGCTTCAGCACTTCGTCGACAGCGATTGCGACGACACCGATGATCGCACCAAGTTCGATCATCGGCCAGTCCAGGCTGCCGCCGAGCACGCCCTGGGCGATGGTCGAAATAATCGCGGCTTGCGGCGCATTGAGGGCGTTTGGCCCGGCACCCGGCGTTCCCTGAAATCCGAGGCTTGAATTCAGGAGATTGAGTATCGGCGGAATGACCAGCGCCCCGAATACGACGCCGAGCACTAGCGCCACCTGCTGACGCCACGGGGTTGCTTCGACGAGCTGGCCGGTCTTCAGGTCCTGGAGGTTGTTGTTCGAGATGGTCGCGACGCCGAAGATAATCGCGGTCACGAACAGGGCAAAGGCGACCAGTGCTTTGGTTTCGTTGACCCCTGCATGCGGGAAGAGTGCGGCGAGGATCAATGCAATGCCAAGCACCGAAAGGATGCCGACACCCGAAATGGGGCTGTTCGACGCGCCAATCAGCCCGGCCATGTAGCCGCACACCGCGGCGATGACGACGCCAGCAATCAGGGTATAGATGATGCTCAGCACAATTGTCGCGCCAGGGGTGGCGGCGATCGGGGCAGTGTTGCCGAACCCGTACAGCAGCAGTCCGATGGGTACCATCGATACGAGGATGACGCCGGTGACGATCCCAATCGGAATGTCGCGTTCGGTGATCGGGAGCTCGCCGCCGCGACCGGCCTTGCGTTCGCGGTTCGCAGCGAGGGCAGATCGGATTCCGGAGATGATCGGACCGATAATTCGAAGCAACGTCCAGATCGCGGCAACGCCGATCGTTCCCGCGCCGACCATACGCGCCTTGAGCTTGAATGCGGTGCCGACGAGCTTGTCGAGGTCGCCGCCGGCTTGCGCGATGATTCCGGGATCCTGGGTCCAGTGCGGCACGATGAACACCCAACTGATCACCATGCCGACGACCATCGCCAGGCCGACGGCGAGGCCGACCAGATGCCCGACGCCGATCAGCGCCATCGAATAGCTTGTTGAAATGCCGGATGCGCCGCCGCCGACCCTGAAATTCTTTGCGGCAGTATCAGTCAGAAGCCGCGTCTTCGCGACGAGGAAGTAAAGGGCCGAGATGATCGTGGAGCCACCAATCAGGATGAGGCCGCGGCGATTCTCCTCGTCACCGCCGACTCCTGCGCCGACCTTGAGCACTTCGGCAGCGGCGACGCCCTCGGGATAAGGCAGGTCGGTGCCGGTCACGAGCGCGCGTCGCAAGGGCACCGAGTACATGACGCCGAGGATGCCGCCGATGCCGATCACTGCGACAGACAGCCAGTAGGGGAAGCCCGTCCACCAACCGACCATCACCAGGCCAGGAAGAACGAAGATGATCGCCGACAGCGTTCCCGCCGCCGAAGCGATCGTCTGGACGATGTTGTTTTCCTGGATGGTGGAATCGCGAAACGCCTTGAGGACGGCCATTGAAATGACCGCTGCTGGAATCGATGTCGCGAAGGTGATCCCGATTTTGAGGCCGAGATAGACGTTCGCCGCGGTAAAGATGACGGTGATCAGGGCGCCGAGGATGATTCCCCGGATCGTCAGCTCCTTGATGTTCGCGCCGGCGCGTAAAACCTCGCCCCGGCCGTCGCCTCGTGCCATTCTATTCTCCCAGATTGATGCAGGCGCCCGGCGGCGCGGGTGTCGAATGGCGGCGAATTGCCTGCCAACGCTCCTCGTCCTTCACCCAAACGTCAGTGAGCATGACGCAATCCTCGATGATCCGGCCGAGGTATTTGAGCCGCCAGCGCGCCTGGACCGTGCCGATCATCAGATTGTCGAGGACCGTCGCGTCCTGGACCTCGAGCTCGATCGCCTCGACGTCCCGGCGCTGGATGGCGTCGAGCCATTGGTCGCGGTTCATCATAAACGGACCCGTCGAGCGCGTGCCGATGAGGATGAAATCCTTGTGAACGAGCGACTGCAGCCGCTTCATATCCTTGCTGCAAAGGGCATCGCGCCAATCGCGCTCAAGCCCGTCAATCAAATCACAATTAGGATCGGCCACAGTCTTCTCTCGTCTCCCCGCGGCTCTTCTTAAGGCCGCACACGGATAAAGCGAATCTCCGTATCGTAACGATTCAGGACGAGGCCGTGCGCCGTCAAGGCGAGAGGTTCTCGCTCGAACGCGGCGCGCCCGAGATCGTTGGCGTGGAAGCGCAGGAGCAAGTGATGGCCGCGATCGCTAGCCAACGGGAAATGGCCGCCGATCATGCCATAGACTGGGACCAGCGGATCGATTGCGCAAAGCCTGTGGCCGCCGGCTTCAACGCGGCCCTGCTCGTCGCTTGTAACCAGGCCTTTCTCACCCGAAACGGCGTCGGTGCCGACGGCGTCGAGACGATAGCCCTCCTCGCCAAACCCCGGCGGCTCGACGGCGAGCACAAGCTCACCCGGAGGCGCCGGATCGTCGCGCACCAGCTCGAAGCTCGGGAGCTTCGGCGCCGGGCGAGTAGTCAGGCGAACGGCCTTGCCGTCAAAGGTCCAGTCGCCCTCGGCGCTTTCCGATACCGCGCCATAGTCGAGCTGGTAACGGAAATGGCCGCTCTTCTGGAGCTCAAGCGCCGCCCCGACTTCCATCTGCTGCGACTGATACGTACCAGCAACGACCGGCGCATGGCCTAGAGCCAGAGCGAGCGCCGCGATCATCAGTCGCGCATCAAGCCACTAAGAATGCCGCGGTCGTCGCTCACAGCTTCACCACTCTTCGTCCGGGAAGCGCTGCACTAGCGGCGGCGCGAGGACGAGGAAAGGCTGCTCGCTACTTGCCGATCTCGACTCCGACGAATGCCGGTGTTGAGGAGCCGCGCTGGATCAGCAGGAGCACGCTCGTGCGGCCTGCCTTCCGAGCGGCCTCGACCATTGTGATCACCTGCGCCGGCGCAGTTACCGGCTGATTGTTCACCGAGATGATGAGGTCATTGCGCTGGAGACCCTGCTCGGCCGCATTGGCGTTCGGATCGATCCCGGTGATCAGCACCCCATGTGCAGTCGCTGGAAGGCTGGCCGCGCGGGCCGATTCTGGCGTCAGCGGCGCGAGCGACAATCCAAGAGTCTTCTGCGCAACCGCCGGGGCATTGGGCGTGGTGCCCTGCGTGCCGGTGTCCGCTCCGGTAATCTTCGCCAGCTGCTCCTCGGTCGGGCGCTCGCCGACGGTCACGTAGACCGTTGCATGCTTGCCACCGCGCACGATCTCGAGCGGGACTCGGGATCCAGCCTGGGTATTCGCGACCAGGAACGATACGGTCTGGTCGGGCGTGACCGGCTGGCCGTTAACCTTCACGATCACGTCGCCCTGCGCGAGGCCGCCTTTCGAACCAGGCCCGCCGGGCACGACCGAGCGGACAATTTCGCCGCTGTTCTTGGGCAGACCAAGCGCCGCAGCCATCGATTCGTCATCGAGCGGCTGGAGTCCGACTCCGAGATAACCGCGCGAGGGCCGCTGGCCCTTCATCAGGGAATCGATGACCGGCTTGGCGAGCTCCGCGGGAATGGCAAGACCGATGCCGACCGACGCACCCGTCGGCGAGATCAGGGCCGAGTTGATGCCGATGACATTGCCTTCGAGATCGAACATCGGGCCGCCGCTATTGCCCATGTTGATCGCCGCATCGGTCTGGATGTAGCGATCGTAGGCACCGCCCCCGCCGAGGCCGCGGTGAAGCGCGGAGACGATGCCCGCGGTGACCGTGCTGCCGACGCCGTAGGGGTCGCCGATCGCAATGACCCAGTCGCCGACGCGCGCCTTGGTGCTGTCGCCCCAGCGAACGAACGGCAGGCTGCGACCGTCGATCTTGAGAAGCGCGAGGTCCGACGTGTCGTCGCGACCGACGATGCGCGCGGGATATTCCTTGCCGTCGGTCAGAGTTACGGTGACGCTGTCGACCGTCCCGGTGCCGGTCAGGCCCGCGATCAGATGGTTGTTGGTAACGATGTAGCCGTCGGGCGAAATGATGAAGCCGGAGCCGAGCGAGCCGGCTTCTCGGGTGCGCGGCTGCTGGCCACTGCTCGCGCTTCCTCCGCTATTTTGGTCAGGCTGCGACTGTTGCTGCGAGTTAGGATCGAACTGGCGGAAGAACTGCTCGAACGGGTCCTGCTGGGCTTTGACCGGGACTCTCTGCTTGGTCGAAATATTGACCACAGCCGGCTGAAGCTTTGCGACGAGGTCGGCGAAGGACATCGGAGCGCCGGCCCGCGGCGCCGACATGCTCGCGCGGTCGTTCTGCGCGACCTGTGCCCCGGCCTGGCCAGTAGCCAAGGAAAAGGTGGTTCCCCCTAAAAGCAGGGCCATTGCGACCCCGTAGGCATAGCGCACTTTGCCGGACTCCTTCGATCTCATCGATACTCCATCAATCTGGGTGGGACGCAAGGCGGTAATGTCGCCATGGCCTTAACGCCATTTGAACGCCTTAGGGTTCCGAAGACTTTACTTCTCCGCGCGTCCCGTAAATTCTTTCACATAGTCATTCTGTGGCGACAGAATGATTGTCGTCGTACCCGAGGGCTTGCAGCCCTCTTCGCCGATGAACGTGCACCGATAGCTATGCATGGCCCGGTAGAAGTCATAGAATTGCGGATCCTTGCCGAAGCTCGCTGCATAGGTCTGGGCGGCCTCGGCATCGGCCTCCGCCTGGATGATCTGGGCCTGTTTGGCCCCCTGCGCGAGGATCGACTGCGCCTCCTGTTCTCGGGCCGAACGCATCCGGTCGAACGCCGCCAGCAGCGGTGCTCCATCCGGAAGGTCGGTGCGCTTGATACGAACGTCTAGCACCTGCACGCCATACTGGCTCGCGATCCTGTTCAGGGAAGCGCGCACGCTGTCCATGATACCTTGCCGTTCCGGCGTCAGAAGCGACGCGAACTCGACCCGGCCAAGCTCATTGCGCACCTCGGAACCGAGGATCGGGCGAAGCTGTTCGGCCAGTTGCTCCTCGGTCCCGGCGCTGATCAACATCCGCAGCGGATCAACGATCCGGTAGCGAGCGAAAGCGTCGACCTGGAGGCGGCGCTGATCGGTCGAAATGACCTGCTGCCGCTGCATGTCGACGTCCTGCACTCGCTTGTCGATCCAGACGAATTGATCGACGAAGGGGATCCGATAGGCGAGCCCGGCGCCGGCTGCGCCGATTGGTCGGCCAGCTTCGTATCGGTTGAGAATCCGAACCGGTTTACCGAACCGGACGACAACGACCTCTTTCGTCTCCGGCACGATCGGGAAGCTGTAGAAGAGCAGCACCACAATAATCCCGCCCAGAATTGCGGTGAGAATCGTATGGCGGCGAATGAAGCTGCTCATTGCTGCCGCTCCTGCTCGCTTTGCCCTTTCTGGACCTGCGGCAAGGGCAAATAAGGCGTTACTCCCGGCGTCTCGACGATTGTCTTGTCGACCTTCGAAAGCACGTCCTCCATCGTTTCGTAATACATGCGGCGCCGGGTGACTTCGGGCGCAAGCTTGTATTGCTCGTAGACCTTGTCGAACGCAGTCGCCTCGCCCTGCGCTTTTTGGTGCAGCTGCAGCGCGTAGGAATTGGCGTTGTTCACATATTGTTGCGCCTGTTGCTGAGCCGCAGTGACCTTCTTGAAGGCGTCGTTGACTGCGTCGGGAGGGTCCGCCTGCTTGATCGCGATGCCCTGGACCTGAATTCCGCTGTGATAGGAATCGAGAATTCGCTGCATGTTCTCAGCGACCTGAGTTTCGATCTCCGCGCGCTTGTCGCCCATCGCATCGTTCAGGCTCACCTGGCTGATCACCGCGCGCATTGCGCTATTGGCTACTTCACGGATCGTCTCGTCCGGCTGTGCCATCTGAAACAGGTAAAGCTCCGGGCTGCGGATGTTCCAGCGGACGGAGTAGGCGAGATCGAGCAGGTTCTGGTCGCCGGTGAGCATAAGGTCGTCGGAACTTTCGGAGCCCAGATCAAAGGTCTGGATTTTTTGCACATCGACCTTCGTCACCCGCTCGATCGGCGATGGAAGCGTGAAGCTGACACCGGGGCCAAGTGTACGGCTGTAGCGCCCGAACGTCGTCACAACACCGCTCTGCCCCGGATCAATCGAGTGGGTGCTGGTTACGACCAGCCACAACAGGACGAGAGCGGCGACGGCCCACAAGACTAGCGAACCAGCGGCCGGGCCGGGAAGACCACCTCCTCCGCCACTGCCGCCACCGAAACGTGCGCGGCTTCTGCGCACCAGCTCGTCGAGTGCGGAGATGCTCGCCCCGCCCCCAAGCGCCGACCGCCGGCCGCGACGAGGTGGTTCGCCCCACGGGCCATTGCCGGGACCATCGTCGCTGGAAGCCGGCTCGCTGGCGCCTTCGCCACCGCCCGAACCCCAGGGTCCCTTGCTGTCGGCAAACAAGCCGCGGACGCGGCCGCCCCACCCAAGATTTATGCTCATTGCACGAGAGTATAGGGAGCAGCGCACGCGAAAAACAGTGGCAAGCCGCTTGAGGCTTCCTATGTGCCGGACATGGCCGACATAGCCGACCCACTCAGCGAGCTGCCGCACGAGCAGCGGATCCGATCGCGCAAAGTGGCAAACGGCGTGGCGACGATCATCGTCGACGCGACGGGCCTCAGCGCTTCCGATGCGTCGAAAGTGGAGGAGGAGGTGCGCGCCGCAGCGCTTCGCACGGCCGGCGTCACCGAAGCTCGGATCGCAATGACAGCAGCGCAGCCTCACCGGATTTTGGTCGCCATTGGCAGCGGAAAAGGCGGCGTGGGCAAGTCCACCGTGTCAGCGAACCTTGCAATCGCGCTTGCGAGGGCCGGCAAGAAGGTCGGCCTCATCGACGCCGACGTCTATGGGCCGTCGCAGCCGACGCTTCTCGGAACCAGCAAGAAGCCAAGCGCCGAGGGCGAGACCCTAATTCCGGTCGAAGCCCACGCAATCCGCTTCCTCTCACTGGGCCAGCTGGTGTCGCCGGGGCATGCTCTCGCCTGGCGCGGACCAATGGCGACCGGCGCGCTCGCCAAGCTGGTCGACGCGGACTGGGGCGATTCCGAACTCCTCCTGGTCGACCTTCCGCCCGGCACTGGCGACGTCCAATTATCGTTGATTCAGCGGTCGCGGCCGGCGGGAGCAATCATCGTGTCCACCCCGCAGGATCTTTCGCTGATCGACGCGCGACGCGCGGTAGACCTGTTCAACAAGATGAGTGTGCCGGTGCTCGGAATCATCGAAAATATGGCGACTTACGTCTGCCCGAATTGCGGTGAAGAGTCGCACCCATTCGGGAGCGGGGGCGCGGAGAAGGCCGCTGCCGAGATGGGGGTGCCGTTCCTCGGCAGGTTGCCATTGTCGCTGGTCATCCGCGAAGCATCCGATGCCGGAGTTCCCCCGGCTGCATCGAGCGGCCCCGATTCCGATGCTTTTGCGGCAATCGCTACCAAATTGCTCGAGGCGCTGGAAACACCTGTCCACTAAAGCCGTTAACGACGCATGCCGCTTAGCAATGACGAGGACATCGCCAAATTGCTGCGCAATGCGCGCACAATCGCAATGATCGGAGCTTCCGATCGGCCAAGTCGCCCATCTTATGGCGTGATGAAGTTCCTGCAGGACTGGGGCTATCGCGTGCTTCCGGTGAATCCGCAGATCACCGGCGAGCATGTTCATGGCGAGTTCGTCTGGCGAGAGCTGGCGCAGATTGGCGTGCCAATCGACATCGTCGACATCTTTCGGCGACCGGAAGCCGCGGCGGAAGCGGTCGAACAGGCGATCTTCGTCGGCGCGAAAGCCGTGTGGATGCAGATTGGCGTGATCAATGAGGAGGCTGCCGCCAAGGCGGAAGCGTCGGGGCTGAAAGTTGTCATGGACCGCTGCCCAAAGATCGAAATCCCGCGGCTCGGTGTGCCGCGGATCGCGGCCGACGCCTAAGCGGCGCCGATCGTCATTTCAGGAATGAGCAAAGTCGGAGCGTCGATTCCGCGGCGGAACTCGAGATCGCTTGCCGGTTCCAGAGTCGCGAACATGTCGATAAGATTTGAAGCGATGGTGATCTCCGAGACGGCTTCGGCAATTTCTCCGCCGCGAACCATGAAGCCGACTGCGCCGCGGCTGTAATCGCCGGTCACTGGATTTACGCCCTGCCCTATCAGTTCGACGACCAGCACGGCCTCCGGAAACGCGGCGAGCAATTCTTCCCGACTGCGCAAGCCTGGGGCGAGGTATAAGTTGCTCGGTGCGGCACTCGGACTGCCCCCCACTCCGCGCGCAGCATGGCCGGTGGGCTCGATTCCGAGCTGGCGAGCCGAGGCGCTCTCCGCAATCCACTGGTTTAAGATGCCCTTCGAGACCAAGTCCTGACTTAAGACGCGGACACCTTCGCCATCGAATGGGCGCGAACGGAGTCCCCGCCGGCGGAGCGGATCGTCGACGATGCTAACGCCGGGCGCAAAGACCGCCTCACCCAGCTTGCCCTCAAGAAAGCTGGTCTTGCGCGCGATCGACGAGCCGCTGATCGCCCCCGAGAAATGGCCCAGCAGGCTCGAGGATACACGGGGATCGAACAGCACCGGATATTTGCCGGGCTTCGGCCGCGACGGGTTAAGGCGCGCGACGGCGCGCATGCCGGCGCGACGCCCGATCTCCACGGCCGCTTCGAGATCCTCCAGATGATGGGCGCTTCGGGATGCAAAATCGCGCTGCATTGTCGCGCCCTCGCCTGCGATGACCACCGCCGAGCAACTGTGGCCGGATGTCCGGTAAGCACCCGAAAAGCCACCCGAAGTCGCAAGCGCAATGGTCGAAGCCGAAGCGCTCGCGCTCGCGCCGCTCGAATTGGTGACGCCTTCGACGCCAAGCGCGGCATTCTCGGCGTCGAGCGCTCGGGAGCGAAGCTCGGACGGGTCGGGCTCGAGGCGATCGTCAGCGTCGAGGAAGGGAAGCTCGCCGCGCTCGAGTAGTTCGGCGGGCGCGAGGCCCGCGAATGGATCTTCGGGCGCCTCGCGCGCCATTGCAAGACAGCGATTGACGAGCAAACCGAGCGCCTCGTCGGAAAGGTCGGATGAAGCCACCGTCGCCGATCGCTGGCCAACGAGCAGTCGCAGGCCGATCTGTTCTCCTTCGGAGCGGCTAACGTCTTCGAGTTCGCCGAGCCTCACCTGCACGCTCGACGAACGATTTCCGGCATAAAGTGCGTCGCTGGCGCTAGCCCCGGCGGCAATTCCGCGTTCGACGAGCGTCTCGGCAATCGTTCGGGCTTGGTCTGGTGAAAGCATGAATCGGCGCGCCTAGCGCGCGGAAAGGCCGACGACCAGCATCGCCACGAAAATGAGCAGCCCGCACGTGCGATTCGAGCGGAACAGGAGCAGCGCCAGATCACCATCATGCGGATCGGTGCGCGCAACCTGCCAGCCGAGGTGGACCGTCGCGGGCACGAGCGTCAGTAACGCGACCCAGTCGGGCCTGACGGTCCAAATCGCGCCGGCCCAAAAAAGCACGGCGATGAGATAGAAGATGCCTATTCCAAAGCGGGCTCGCTCGCCGAGCTTTCGCGCCGAAGATTTGACCCCAACCAGCGCATCGTCCTCCTTGTCCTGGATCGCGTAGAGCGTGTCGTAGCCGACTACCCAGGCGATGCTCCCGAACCACAGAAGGAAGCTTTCCCGTGCGAGCGTTCCAGTGACCGCCGGCCAGCCGACCAATGCTCCCCAGGAGAAGACGATCCCTAACCAGGCCTGCGGCCACCAGGTGATGCGCTTCATGAATGGATAGGCCGCAACAGGTGCAATGCTGACAAGCGCGACGATTGCCGCGACCCATTTGAGCTGCAGCAGGACGGCCAGGCCGACGAGGCACAAAAGACCGATCAGAAGCCACGCCGAGCGCTGCGTCGCCCGGCCGCTCGCGAGCGGGCGGAGCCGAGTTCTTTCAACGCTCTTGTCGAGGTCTCTGTCGACGATGTCGTTGTAGACGCAGCCGGCGCTGCGCATCGCGAAGGCACCAAGCGCCAACAACAGGAATAGCTCCCAATGGCCAGAGACCCCTGCCAGCGCGAGGCTCCATGCGCATGGCCAGTAGAGCAGCCACGTGCCGATCGGCCGATCGAGGCGCATCAGCGATGCGTAAGGCCTCAGCGGCGCCGGCAACGCGCCAATGAACCCGCGCCGCTCGCTGTCCGGGACTATGTCGCTGCTCGCGGTCACGAATGACGGTTAGCGTCATCGCTCTGCATTGTCTGCCGTGGCAGTGAACCGGCTTTTCCAAGAGTAGCACTAATCTTCGCGCGACGGCCGTTTGTCGGACCCCTCATCGACCTTTCCGGCCGCCGCGGCGGGCGCCTCGCCGGCCGGCATGCCAATTGCCCGTTGGCATTCCACTTGGAGGGGCGCCCGCGCCTTTGTCCTTTTGGCCGCCTGCAGCCCGCAGGATGCGGGGTTTGAATCAAAACATCAGGCGGCCCACCCAGCAAATCTTCGACATCAACCCTCAGACGTACAACCCCGGCGACCCGGGCGGCCACAATGCCCACACCAGCCCCTTGCCGCGATGCCGGCAATCCCAACGTCGCATAGAGGAAGCTAACCTCGGGATTTCAGGATTCGCTGGAATCCCGTAGGCGGGCAGCATGCCCGCGACCCCCGCCTGGCCGCAAAGGAGCCTGCCGCGACTGTTCATTCGCTCCCCGCTGAGCGAAGGAGCGCGCATCGAGCTCGACGGCGGCCAGGCGAATTATCTTAGAAATGTGATTCGGTTACGCGAAGGCGCCGAGCTGCTGGTGTTCGACGGGAAGAGCGGCGAATGGCTCGCGAGGGTCGCCGAAATCGCCAAAAAGCGCATGACGCTCATTATCGAGGAGCATATGCGCGAGCCCGAGACGATTCCGGACGTGTGGCTGGCCTTCGCACCATTGAAGCGGGCGCAGACGGACTGGCTTGTCGAAAAAGCGACCGAGCTCGGTGCGGAGCGACTGCTTCCTGTCATTACGCAGCGGACTGTTTCGGAACGCGTCAAGCTCGAACGCCTCGAAGCAATCGCCATCGAAGCCGCCGAGCAATGCGGGAGAACGCGCCTGCCCGAAATTTCCGAGCCGATGCGGCTCAATCAGCTACTCCGGCATCGGGAGGCTTCCCGCGCGCTCTATTTCGCCGACGAAGGGGGCGGCGAATGGGCGCCCGATGCATTCACGCCCGGTCCCTCCGTGATCCTGGTCGGACCGGAGGGTGGATTCACGCACGAGGAGCGCGCAGCCATCCGCTCGGCGCCGAATTCAGTTCCCATTTCGCTCGGCCCCCGCATCCTCCGGGCAGAGACCGCCGCCTTGGCGGCGCTCGCCGCCTATATGGCGGTAGCTGGGGACTGGCGGACTTATTGACACATAAGTCAGATTCGCTGGCGCCGCCTCACTCGCGCGGCTAAGCGCCGCCAGCCATGACGACAAGGACTGACGACAGCGCAAGCCCGCTCATCGAGAGCCGCGACGATTTGCTCGCGGAATTCTCCGGCGGCGAGAAGCCGCGCAAGGCCTGGCGCATCGGCACCGAGCACGAAAAGTTCGTCTATCGCATCGACGACCATCGCGCGCCTACTTGGGAGGAGCCTTGCGGCATCCGCGACCTATTGATGGGCCTGACTGAATATGGCTGGGCGCCGGTCGAGGAAAGCGGGAAGGTCATTGCACTGACCGGTCCTTACAAGGGCACGATCAGCCTCGAACCTGCTGGACAATTCGAGCTGTCCGGAGCGCCACTCGAAAACCTCCACCAGACCTGCGCCGAAGCGAGCCGGCACCTCGACCAGTGCAAGGCAGTTGGCGAGCGGCTTGGCCTGGGCTTCCTCGGCCTTGGGATGTGGCCCGACAAGACACGCGACGAACTGCCCCGAATGCCCAAGGGCCGCTATGGCATCATGCTCGAATACATGCCCAAGGTCGGCGGCTTGGGGCTCGACATGATGTTGCGCACTTGTACCATCCAGGTAAATCTGGACTACAGTTCTGAAGCCGATATGGTGAAGAAGTTTCGCGTTGGCCTCGCTCTTCAGCCGGTCGCGACGGCGCTCTTCGCCAATTCCCCGTTCACCGAAGGAAAGCCCAACGGCTACAAGAGTTTCCGGAGCCACATCTGGGAAGACACCGACTCCGATCGCACCGGAATGCTGCCGTTCGTGTTCGACGACGGTTTCGGCTACGAGCGTTACTGCGACTATGCGCTCGATGTGCCGATGTACTTCGTCTACCGCGACGGCAAGTATATCGACGTCGCCGGCGAGAGCTTCCGCGATTTCCTCGAAGGCAAGCTTCCGCACCTGCCCGGCGAGAAGCCGACGGTCACGGACTGGACCGACCATCTGTCGACAGCCTTCCCCGAAGTGCGCCTGAAGAGCTTCCTCGAGATGCGTGGCGCGGACGGCGGCCGCTGGAGCCGAATCTGCGCCCTCCCCGCCTTATGGGTCGGGCTACTCTACGATGATCAAGCGCTCGACGAATCATGGGAGCTGGTGAAGCACTGGTCGATCGAGGGTCGGGAGAAGCTTCGTCGCGACGTTCCGAAGCTGGCGCTCGATGCCGTCACTCCGGACGGACAGAGGATGCGGGAGTTCGCAGACAAGGTGCTCGATATTTCCGCGGGCGGCCTCACCCGCCGCGCCAGGCTCAACAGCGCTGGCGACAACGAAGGCGGTTTCCTCGATCCATTGCGTGACGTCGTTGCAACGGGCATGACCCCGGCCGACCGCCTGCTCCAGAAATATGAGCAGGATTGGGACCGCGATGTCTCCAAGATCTACGAGGATTACAGCTTCTGATGGACGCCATGAGCCCCAAGCGCCGAACGCTTTATCCCGCTATAGAACCTTACGAGACCGGGATGCTCGAAGTCGGCGACGGGCACAGCCTCTATTGGGAGCTCAGCGGCAATCCCAGCGGCAAGCCCGTGGTCTTCCTGCACGGCGGCCCGGGGGGCGGGTCGAGCCCCGATCATCGCCGCCAGTTCAACCCCCAGAAGTACAAGATCCTGGTTTTCGACCAGCGCGGCTGCGGTCGTTCGATCCCCTATGCGGGCCTCAATCACAATAGCACCTGGGACTTGGTCGAAGATATCGAGAAGCTTCGCACCAAGGTCTCTAAAGTCGACAAGTGGCAAGTGTTCGGCGGCAGCTGGGGCTCGACGCTGTCACTCGTTTATGCCGAAAAATACCCCGAGCGTGTAACCGAGCTAGTGCTTCGCGGGATCTTCCTGTTCGACCAGTATGAGATCGACTGGCTGTACGCCCCCGGCGGCGCATCCCAGGTCTATCCGGACAAGTTCGAGGAATTCCTCGCCGCCGTTCCCGGAAGCGGGCGCGGTGACCTCGTCGAGGCCTATCGCCGGCTCCTGACCGGCGGCGACAGGGAGACGCAGCTTCGCGCGGCAAAGGCGTGGAGCAAGTGGGAGGGCGAAGTCGTCACCCTGCTCCCGAGCCCCGAGACCATCGATCATTTCACGAGCCCGGAAATCGCCGTTGCGGTTGCGCGGATCGAGAACCATTACATGGCGAACCACGGCTGGCTCGAGGAAGGGCAGCTGCTCAAGGGCGCGACGAAGCTCAAGGGCATCCCCGGCGTGATCGTCCAGGGTCGGCACGACATGTGCACGCCGCCGGTTGCCGCGTGGAAGCTCAAGCAGGCGTGGCCCGAGGTCGAGCTCAACATCATCCCGGACGCCGGGCATTTGTTCAACGAGCCGGGCAACCTCGACGCGCTGGTGCGCGCAACGGACAGGTTTGCGGGCGTTTAAGGCCGGTACACCCGTTCCGTATGGCCCTTGAGCTGGTCGGGCCGGAAATAGACTTCGCGCAAATTGCCTGACGCATAGCGCTGCGCTTCATCGTCGAAGTGCGGCGAATCCGGATGGCCGCTCTCGCCGCCGGCGGTAACTGCGCGCGCATGTGGACCGTTCCGAGTGAACTCAACCACAGCCACGAAGCTGTTGCCGTTGGTGCCGTACCATCGTTTCGTGCCGGGCTTTTGCGACGCCCCGAACGAGGCAATCGAGCCCCAGCGGTTGGACGTGAAGCCGACCGAGATGCTCGGCGCGGAATCGCTGAACGGAGAATCGATCGCAGACGAGATGCGCTGGAAGCGGTTCACGTCGCCCCACGCCACGCGCCAGCTTCCGAAATCATGCTCTAGCCTGTCGAGGCCGTGCACGAACGTTTCGACCTTCTCCTCCGGGCTCAGCGCTTCCATGTGGCGGAAGAGGTTTTGGTGGTCGTTCCACTTCCGGGCCGCAACCGCCTTGACCAGTTCGTCGCCCCAGAATTGCGCGAGCGTGTTCGGGACGGACGCGACCCCCCAGCGCTTGTCCCAGCTCGCGAGCATCCCGATCGGCTCGGCGAGGCGCGCTCGGAGCGGGTCGCTTGGGGGTAGCGCCTGCCAAGCGGAAACCAGCATCGGCACCAGTATTTCGAACGACGGCTGGGCGCTGTCGAAGGCAGCGGTCTGCAGTCGGTCGAGGGTCCAACGGCCCGGCTGCGTCAGGAGCCGCGTCGCGTGGATCGTGCGATAGCTCTGTCCCGCCATGTCCAGATAGGCGGGGAAGTCCTGCGGCTTCGGCGAATTTGGCCCCGCCGCAGAATAGAGCCAGTCGTTGCTGTTGAACGCCCAGCCGTTCGGCGGATTGATGGTGTTCGGAAGCTCCGAAACGGAATGGAGCCCGTGCCAGTCGGTCGCCGGGTCGCTGCCGTCGACCGGCTTTGTATAATCGAAGCGATTGTCGCGGCGCGGCATGAACTGCGGTGCAAGCACCGCGATCTCGCCCTTGTCATCGGCGAAGACCGTGTTGTTCGAGCTGTTCGCCTTGAGGTCGGAAATTCGCATGAACGAGGCGAGATCGATTGCCTTGGTCCTGAGATAGCTCTGCTGGAGCGCCTCGACGGGTCTGTTCATCATCGCGAACGCAATCCAACGACCATCCTGCTCGGCGACGATCGGGCCGCGTTGGGTCATCAAGGCGGCGAAGCTTCGCGACGCCATGCGCCCGTCAGCTTTGCGGTAACGGATGGTGATCGGCCTCAGGCGCAGTGGCCGGCAGGTTGTGCCATACCAGTAGCAATAGCCATTTCCGCGCCGTTCGACCTTCTCCGCAAACTCGTCGACATTGTCGACGCCGCTCGACGTATGCATCCAGCCGATGTGCGGGTTGAAGCCCTGGTAGATGAAGAATTGGCCCCAGGTCGCGGCGCCGTAGGCATCGAGCCCCTCATCGCTCGACATTTGCAGCTCGGATCGGAAGTAGAAGCTGGTGTGCGGGTTGATCAGCAGAAGCGAGCCGCCGTCGGCGGTGAGCTTGGGCGCGATGGCGAAGCCGTTGGAGCCACGCGAATCCACTTCGGCGCTCCCGTCGATGCGGACGACGTCTGAGGTCCATACCGGACCGCGCGCATCGGCCAGCGCGAGCTTCGCGCGGGGCTGCGAATAGAAATCGCGCAGCTTGTCGAGATCGATCCGCTCGATGTCGCCGCCGATGCTGCCCTCGGTGAAGCTCATCACCATCCACGGCTCGAAACGGGTGATCACGCGCGGGTGGACGCTGGTATGCGTCGCGAGGAAATAATTGAGGCCGTCCGCCCAGGCGTCCATCAGCTTGCGCATTGCAAGCGGACTGCGTGCATAATCGACCTTGAGCTCGGACGGGCTGACGTAGAGCCGTGCGCGCAGATCCTGCCAGATCGCCTTCTCGCCGTCGGCCTCGGCTGTGAGCCCGAGGTTCGTCAGATAATTGGCCTCGACGCGCGGGAAGTCATCCTCGGCCTGGGCGTAAATCATGCCGAAAACGGCGTCCGCGTCCGAGTGGCCGTGGACGTGGGCGATGCCCCAATCGTCGCGCGTGATCGTGACGTGGCTGGCCTCGGTTCGCCATCGCGCGAGATCGGGCGGGGAAGCTGCGGTAAGGAGGAATAGCAGAGCAGGAAGGACGAGCTTGCGCATGGCGCAGGGCTAAGACGCGGCAGAGCTTGGAGCAAGCGCCACCCGTCATTGCGAGGACGCATTCGACGAAGCAATCGAGCGGTGCATTGACCGGATTGCTTCGCTACGCTCGCAATGACGCGAATGGAGGGAGTTTATGGTGGAAGTACAGCGCAGCAGCCTCACTCGCGTGATCCTGTCGAGCCTGATCGGCACGACGATCGAATGGTACGATTTCTTCCTCTACGGCTCGGCCGCGGCGCTGGTCTTCAACAAATTGTTTTTCCCGAAATTCGATCCATTGGTCGGCACGCTGCTCGCCTTTGCAACTTACGCAATAGGGTTCGTCGCGCGGCCGCTCGGCGGGATCGTGTTCGGCCATTTCGGCGACCGCGTCGGCCGCAAGCGCCTCCTCATGTGGAGCCTCGTCACCATGGGCCTCGCGACCGTGCTGATCGGATTGCTGCCGGGTTACGCTTCGATTGGCGTGTGGGCGCCGATCGGACTTATCGTCTTGCGCGTGCTGCAGGGCTTCGCGGTCGGCGGGCAATGGGGCGGCGCGGTGCTGATGGCCGCCGAGCACGGCGATGCTCGCCGCCGCGGCTATTGGGCGAGCTGGCCGCAGGCGGGTGTCCCGATGGGAAGCCTGCTCTCGGCCGGAATCCTCGCGCTCATGGCCGGTGTTCAGAGCGAGGCCGATTTCATCGCCTGGGGCTGGCGCGTGCCCTTCCTGCTCTCGGCCGTCCTGGTCTTAACCGGCTGGTACATCCGCAATCGCGTCGCCGAGAGTCCGATGTTCGAGGTCGAGATCGAAATGGCCGAGGCGCCGCCGAGCGCTCCGATCATCGAGGTGTTTCGCGAGCGCCGGCGCGGCGTGCTGATCGGCGCGGGCCTCAGAGTCGGCGAGAATATCGTTTATTACGTGCTGACGGTCTTCTCACTGACCTTCCTGGTCGACGTCGCCGCACAGAGCCGCAGCCTCGCGCTCGACGCCTTGCTGATCGGGGCCGCGGTCCAGTTCGTCTCCATCCCGCTGCTGGCGATACTTTCAGATCGGATCGGCCGTCGGCCAGTCTATGCGTTCGGCGGTTTCGCGTCCGCGATCTTCATTTTCCTCTTCTTCCCGATGCTCGGCAGCGGCAACAACAACCTGATCATCCTCGCGATCGTGATCGGCCTCGTCCTGCACGCGTCGATGTACGCGCCGCAAGCGGCGTTCATCACCGAGCTGTTCCCGACACGCATCCGCTATTCGGGCGTGTCGATCGCCTACCAGCTGACGGCGATCTTCGCCGGCTCATTGGCGCCGATCATCGCGCTGTGGCTGTACAAGGACCTGCACTCGTCGGTGCCGGTGTCGATCTATGTCGCCATCGCCTGCGCGATCAGCGGCGTCAGCGCGCTGCTGGCGCGCGAAACCCGCGGCGTGGAGCTGTCAGAAATTCGGTAGGGTCAAACCTAAGAGCGATCCAGCTCTGGAGCGCATGTGGCAAACGGTGGTTGGCACGGCACTGAGGAGGAATGGCAGCGACGAGAAGCTCCGCTGCTAAGCATCGATCCAATCCTCGAACAGTTCGCCCTTGAGCATGGTTTCGCCGTGTCAAACAAACGCACGGACAGCAACGGAACGGTCCATCAGTTGGGGACCAAGCTCAAGCTTGTGACTTTGCTGCTCGGAAGAGCGAGGCGGCAGCAGATATTGGCGTAAGGATAGGCCGGCTTCACGATTGTCGCAGTGGAGGGCGGAGCTTGATCAGCTTGAGTTCGCGACCAAACGGTCGCCGATGCACTAGGCCTCCGGCAGCGCCTGCTTCGCTTGTCCCCAGTCCGCGAGCGCCTTCGATTTCGCGCGCTTCAGCAGCTCGTCGGAGTCGCGGATGGTGAAGTGGTTGCCGCCATCGTACTTGTCGAGCTCGGCCCAGGTGACCGGCGCGGCGACGGGGGCGCCTTCGCGGGCGCGGGCGGAATAGGGCATCACCGCCGTTGCGCCGCGCTGATTGCGGAGCCAGTCGAGGAAGATGCGGCCCTTTCGCTGAACCTTTCGGATATTGGCGGTGAAGGTCTGCGGTTCGGCTTCGGAGATGGCGCGGCTGAAGCGGTCGGCAAAGCTCTTCACCGTCGGCCAGTCCTTCGATGCGTCGAGCGGCACGACGACGTGGATGCCCTTGCCACCTGACAAGAGCGGAAAGCTCTTCAGACCGAGATCTTCGAGCAGCCCCTTCAGGCGCACCGCGGCCGCCTTCACCTTATTGAAGTCGAGGCCGACGTCCGGATCGAGATCGAACACCAGCCGGTCGGGATATTCGACCTTGTCGACCTTGCTGCCCCAGCCATGGAATTCGATCGTTCCCATCTGCACGCAGGCGAGCAGGCCCTGGATATTATCGAGGTAGAGATAATCTTCGAAGTGGCCGTCCTTCTCCTCGATCGGGATCCGCTTCACGTGCGGCCCGAAAGTGCCCTTGTCGTGCTTCTGGAAGAAGCATTCGCCGGAGCGGCCACCGGGGCAGCGGATCAGGGTCATCGGGCGATCGGCGGCATCGATCATGATGAGCGGCTCGACCGCCGCATAATAATCGGCGAGGTCTTTCTTGGTCAGTCCAAGCTCGGGGAAGATCACGCGCTCGGGGCTGCTGATCTCGATTCCGAAATCCTCCGCGGTCGGCTGTTTCGCCTTCCTGGATTTCGATGCTTTGGGCTTCGGCTGTTTCGTGACGGTCTCCGTGTGCTTGGGCGTCTCCAACACGATCTGTGACGCCGGCTTGTCCTCGCGGAGCGCGATAAAGCTCGGGTGCCTCAAAATCCCGTCATCGGTAAACTCGCTGAACGCGATTTCGGCCACGAGCCTGGGCTTGATCCAGTGCGCGCCCTTCCGGTCGGGGCGCGGCACCTCGACCGGCGCCTTGTCGACGGCGAGCGGTTTCATCAGGTCCATCAGCTGGTCGATCAGCTTGGCGTTGAAGCCGGTTCCCACCTTGCCGACGTAAGTCGGCTTCCCCTTCTCCCTCGCAGCGAGGAGCAGCGAGCGGAAGCCGACGCGCTTGTCGCTTTCCGACCAGCCGACGATGACAAATTCCTGGCGTTGGATGCACTTGATCTTGAGCCAATTGCGTGTGCGCGCGCCGACATAGGTGGCGCTCGCCTTCTTCGAGACAATCCCCTCGCCGCCGAGTTTGCATACTTCCTTGAACATCTCCTCGCCGCGGCCGACGATGTGATCGCCATAGAGGATCGGTCCCTTGACGCCCGCAAGCAGTGACGCGAGCCGGTCCTTGCGGACGATGTTGGGCAGCTTCTTGATGTCCTCGCCGCGATCGACGAGCAGGTCGAAGGCGTAGAAGACGAGGTTCGCGCCTTTCTGGTCCTTCAGGGTTGATTGGAGGAGCTGGAAGCTCGGCTTGCCGTTCTTGTCGATCGCGACTGCTTCACCATCGATGAGGCAGCGAGCGGGGAGCTTCGTCGCCGCCTTCACCAGTGCCTTGAACTTGTCGCTCCAGTCCTTGCCGTTGCGGGTCCAAGCGGTCGCGACGCCATCGCCGATCGCGAGCAGCAGGCGGTAGCCGTCATATTTATATTCGTGGATCCAGGAATCGCCCGGCGGAACCTGGTCGACGAGCGTCGCCAGCTGCGGCTCCTGGAAAGGCGGCGGCGCCTTGCTCTTTTTCTTCTTCCCGCGCCCGCCCTTCTGGCCGCCACGGTTCGATCGCCATTCGTCCTCCCCGGCCGCGATCTCGGCCATCGTGCGTCCGGTGGTGACGCTGGTCACGCAATCGTCAATGAGCTCGTCGCCATTCTCCGGGTCGGCATATTCGTCGGTGACCTTCTTCAGCATCCAGGGTTCGGCCTTCTCTCCGGGCTTCGGTTTCAGCCGGAACATCACCCATTCGCCCTTCATCCTCTCGCCTTCGAGCGTGAAGTGGAGATGTCCTTCCTCGATCGTCTTGCTCGGGTCCTTGCGCGGGTCGGGGATCCATCGCCCCTGGTCCCACAACATCACCGTTCCGCCGCCATATTCGCCGGCGGGTATCGTCCCTTCGAAATCACCGTAATCGAGCGGATGATCCTCGGTGCGCATTGCGAGGCGGTTCTCGCCGGGATCGAGGCTGGGGCCCTTGGGGATTGCCCAGCTCTTCAGGACACCGTCGAGCTCGAGGCGGAAGTCCCAGTGAAGCCGCGAGGCAGCATGCTTCTGAACGACGAAGCTGTCGCCCTTGCCCTTGAGCCTGCGGCCCTTGGGCTCCTTCGTCTTGGTGAAGTCGCGCTTGCGGTTATAAGTCCCGATGTCGAGCTTGCTGGACGGCACGGCTCACGCCCGTTTTCGAGCTGGCGCCTTCTTTGCCGGCTCTTTTTTCGCCGTGCCCTTTTTCGTTCCGGCCTTCTTGGCCTTCCCGCCCTCGCCCTTCTGATCACCCAGACTCTTCTTCAGCGCCGCCATGAGGTCGATCACGTTCGATCCCTTGGGCGCCGCCTCCTCGGGCTCCTCGATGATCTTTTCGCCCTTCGCCTTCTGCTTCTTCTCGATCAAACGATGGAGCGCGTCGACATAGCGGTTGTGGAACTCCTTGGGGTCGAACTCGCCGGCCTTTTTCTCGATCAGCATCGATGCCATGTCGAGAAGGTCGGGATCGGGTTTGTGGTCGCCGATGTCGCGAAAGAATCCCGATGACTTGTTGACCTCGTCCGCATAGCGGAGCGTCTCAAGAAGTAACCCGCGGCCGCAAGGCTTGAGCGCCACCACATATTCCTGGCCGCGCATGGCGAGCTGGCCGACTCCGATCTTGTTCGCGGCCTTCAGTGCATCACGAAGCACGACATAAGCCTCTTCGGCAAGGTCGTCCGCGGGGACAACGTAATAAGGCTTGTCGAAATACATGGCGTCGATGCCGTCCTCGTCGACGAACTCAACGAGGTCGAGCGTCTTGCGGCTCTCGAGTTTGACGCTGTCGATCTCATCCTGGTCAAGGAGGACATAGTGGCCCTTCGACACTTCGTAGCCCTTGACGATTTGGTCGCGGTCCACTGGTCCGATTCCGGGCACGACCTTCTCATATTTGATGCGCTGGCCGGTCGGCTCATAGACCTGGTGGAACTGAATCTGCGCACCGCTCTTGGTCGCCGGAAACAGCTCGATTGGAATTGACACCAGCGCCAGCCGGATTTGCCCTCGCCAAATCGCACGCGCAGCCATTCGGAGTCCTCCTTAGTCGGCAGGATTCAATTCACTCCGCCATCGAGTCGTTCCGTGTAACTGCTTTCAATGACTGGACAAAGCTTGCGACATCTTGGCGTCTCGAAACGAGATTGACGATCGCGGAGCCGCAAATGACACCTTTCGCGCCCGAATCGAGCGCCGCCCGGACGTGCTCGGGCTTGGAGATTCCGAACCCGAAAATCGGCGGCGGAGCACCGGCCTGCTTAACTCGGTCGATCAGCTCCGCGTCGAACTGGCCGGCCGCGTGAGTCCCTGTGATTCCGGCTCGGCTAACGCAATAAGTGTAGGCTTTTGAAAGATTTGCGATCCGCTTGAGAGTTTCGTCGGGCGTGTTCGCGGCGGCGATCAGCACCGGTTCGATCCCCGCCTGCTCCATTTCACGAACGAACGGCTGAGCCTCGAGCGCAGGGACATCGGCGATCAGCAGGCTGTCCGCGCCGGCTTCGGCCGAATCGCGGATGAATCCGGGCCGCGCGAGAACGATATTGGCGTAAGTCAGGATGCCGATCGGCACCTGACTGTTGCGTCTGCGCAACGACGCAATCAGCTCTAGGCAGTCGGCGACTCGGACTCCGGCAGAGAGCGCGCGTTGCGCCGCCGCCTGGATCACCGACCCGTCCGCGACCGGGTCCGAGAAGGGGATGCCGACCTCGATCATGTCTGCGCCACCTTCGATCACCGCGTCGAGGAGTGCCGCGCTGGATTCTAAATCGGGATCGCCGAGCATCAGGAATGCGCCGAATGCGCCCTCGCCGCTCAGGCGCTCGAACATGGCGGAATAGCGACTCATGCAAGGAGCGCCTTCGCCTGTATCTCGTCGACAAGCCCCGCCCCCAGTAGTGCTTGCGCTTGAGCGACGTCCTTGTCTCCGCGGCCTGACAGGCCGACCAGGATCGCGATCTCTGGCTCTTCCGCGGCGAGTTTCAGCGCATGCGCGAGAGCATGCGCGGATTCGAAAGCGCAGATGATGCCTTCTTTTTCCGCCAGCGCCTTGAATGCGAAGAGCGCTTCGGCATCGGTCGCGCCGACATATTGGGCACGGCCGCTGTCCTTGAGATGCGCATGCTCGGGTCCGACTGCCGGATAGTCGAGCCCTGCCGAGACGGACCAGGTGTCCGTAACCTGCCCATCCGAATCCTGAAGGACGTACGTCTCGGCACCATGCAAAATGCCCGGCGTCCCGCGCAGGAGCGTTGCGCCATGGTCATCGCTGTCGAGGCCCTTGCCGGCGGCCTCGACTCCGATAAGCCTAACGGGATCATCAATGAAGTCGGCGAACAGGCCGATCGCGTTCGACCCGCCGCCGACGCAGGCAA
This sequence comes from Sphingomicrobium sp., assembly GCA_025450755.1. GTDB lineage: Bacteria > Pseudomonadota > Alphaproteobacteria > Sphingomonadales > Sphingomonadaceae > Sphingomicrobium. Next base: position 41,162 of record JANWLR010000024.1, read on the forward strand.
TGACGGCGTCCGGAAGACGCGCGAGCTGCTCGATGATTTGCGTGCGCGCTTCACGTCCAATCACCCGCTGGAACTCCCGGACCATCGTCGGGAACGGATGTGGGCCCGCCGCGGTGCCGAGCAAATAATGGGTGGTCGGGAAACTCGCAGACCAGTCGCGCAGTGCCTCGTTGATCGCGTCTTTCAGCGTCTGGCCGCCGCTCGTCACCGGCACGACCTCGGCCCCCATCAGCTGCATCCGGAAAACATTGAGCTTTTGTCGCTCGACGTCCTCTGCCCCCATGTAGATCACGGTCTCGAACCCAAGCAGAGCGCCGACGATGGCGGTCGCGACGCCATGCTGTCCTGCGCCGGTTTCCGCGATGAGCCGCGTCTTTTCCATGCGTTTTGCGAGCAGGCCCTGGCCCAGCACCTGATTCGTCTTGTGCGCCCCGCCGTGAAGCAGGTCCTCACGCTTCAGGTAGATGTTCCCGGCGAGGTTCCGGCAGCGCGTAAGCGGCGTCGGGCGACCCGCGTAGTTGGCAAGCAGGCGATTGAGCTCGGCAATGAACTCCGGGTCATCTTGCGCGTCGAGGAATGCGGCCTCGAGCTGCTCAAGTGCCGGGACGAGAATCTCCGGCACGTAGCATCCCCCGAAGCGACCGAAGCGGCCGTTCAGGCGCATTCGCGCAGCCGCTGCCGAGACTTCGGCCGTAGCGCTCCGAACAGCGCGTCGATCTTCTCAGGCGACTTCTGGCCAGGCTTGAGATCGACCGCCGAGCCGACATCGATGGCATACGCGCCAAGGCGCTGGGCCGCGCGCGCATTATGCGGACCGATGCCGCCTGCGACAATTGCGCGGGAAAGCTCGCCATGGTGCTCGACCAGCTTCCAGTCGAAGCTGCGCCCGCTTCCTCCGTCATCATTATCGAAGACGATCCGGTCACCGCCGCGGCCGGTCAACGGCTCGCGCCCGACGCTGAGCGCCGTCCAAATCTCGCAAGTCTCGGGAAGCTCGCGCCGGAGGTCCCGGACATATCCGAGGTCCTCGTGCCCGTGCAGCTGCACGGCATGAAGATTCATCAGCGTAGCGATATCGACCAGCGTCGATGGCGGAGCGTCGCGAAAGACGCCGACGGGCAACATGCCAGACTGGCGGGCGGTTCCGGCCAGCGGCCCGGCTTCATGCGCCGTGACGTGGCGGGGGCTGCCAGGCACGAACACGAAACCGGCAAATGCCGCTGGCCGGGCGGCGCGGATGTCAGCGCCGCAGTTCAATCCGCACAATTTGACGCGCCCGACTATTAGTTCGCGAGCGGCTTGCGCCGGTTCAGCGGCGCTCATCAGCGACGATCCGATCAGGAAACCATCGACTTCCCCTGACAGGCGTTCGATGTCCGCGCGGGTCGCAATGCCGGATTCGGAGACCAGTATGCGCTCAGGCGCCAAGCGCGCGAGGCGCTCCGTCGTGGCGAGATCGACGCTCAGATCGCGAAGATCGCGGTTGTTGATGCCGATCAGAGGCGCGCCAAGCGCGAGGGCGCGGCGCATCTCCGCTTCGTCGTGCACCTCGACCAGTGAATCCATGCCGAAGCGACGTGCCTCGGCAATCATCTCGCGCGCCTCTGCGTCACTGAGCAGCGAGAGCATCACCAGCACTGCGTCGGCTCCGGCAATGCGCGCTTCGGCGACCTGGCGCAGGTCGATGAAGAAGTCTTTGGCCAGGATCGGCCCGTCGAACTGGCGCCGTGCTGCAGCAAGATCGTCGAGCGATCCTCCGAAATAAGGCTGATCGCAAAGCACACTGAGCGCATTGGCGACGCCGGCATAGCCGCGCGCAAGCGCTGCAGGATCGGCCGTACGCCGAATCATGCCCGCCGACGGCGATGCGCGCTTGATCTCGAGAATGAAGCGCGCCCCATTCTCGACGAGCACCGCTGTGAGGCTATGCTTGGTCGGTGATGCGTGGGAACGCAGCGAATCCAGTGTGACCCGCTCGAAGCGCTGCTTGAGTTCTTCGCGCTTGGCGGCCGCGATCTTGCCGAGGATTCCTGTTGGTTCAGCCACGGCTCGCCTCGATGTAGCGGTCGAGCACCCCGGCGGCAGCGCCCGAAAGCAGGACGTCTCGCGCATCGTCCGCTGCCTCCTTCAAGCTCGCAGCTTTGCCCGCGGTGTGAAGCAGCACCGCCGTGTTGAGAATGGTGATGTCGCTTTCCGCGCTCGAGCCGGTGCCCGACAACAGCGAGCGCAGGCGCTCTGCATTCTCGGCCGGGTCGCCACCGGTCACGACATTCAGCGGAGCACGCTCGAGCCCGGCATCCTCGGGACTGAGCACGAGTTGCGTGATTTCGCCGTCGGAGAGACGGACGGCGAGGGTCTCGCCGTGCAACGCAACTTCGTCGAGACCCGAACCGTGGACCACGACCGCCTCGGCAACGCCCATCGCCTTCAGAGTCTCGGCAATGCGCCGCAACATTCTTGGATCCGCGACTCCGAGGAGCTGGACGGGCGGACGGGCCGGATTGATGCACGGACCAAGCAAATTCATGATCGTCCGAACCGCGAGCTGGCGCCGAACCAGCGCTGCGTGCTTCATTCCCGGATGGTACGCGGGAGCGAAGAGGAAGCAGAAGCCGGTCTCATCGAGTAAGGCGCGTGCCTCACCCGGTGCGACGTCAATCTTCGCCCCAAGCGCTTCGAGTACGTCAGCCGAGCCGCACCGCGAGCTCACGCTGCGGTTGCCATGCTTGGCAATTGGCAAGCCGGCCGCGGCCGCGACGAAGGCCGTCGCGGTCGAAACGTTGATCAGCCCCGATCCGTCGCCTCCGGTGCCGCAGCAGTCCGCGAACAGATAGTCGGGCCGATCGAACGGCTGGGCAGCGGCCGAAAGAGCCCGCGCCGCTCCGATCATCTCGTCAACGGTCTCCCCCTTCATCCTTAGGGCAATCAGCATCCCGGCGATTTCCGCCGGCTCGAGGCGCCCGAGGACGAGCCGCTCAAAGAGATGATCGGATTCATCGCTCGAAAGATCATCGCCGGCGAGCAGCTTGGGGAGCGGATTGGGAACCGGCACGTCCGCCGGCAGATGGGCATGGTCCGCTTTGGCGGGTTCAGCGAGAAGAATGGCATTGGTCATGATCACGTTCCTGGAAATAAAAAAGCCCGCCGGTTGGCGGGCGGGCATTCGATGATCGGTTTGCTATTCGATCAGTCGCGCCATCGCGCCGCAAGCGTCGGGACGCGCCACCACCAGCGGTGAGCGGTCGAGGTTGCAGCGATGGCGACCAGGTTCGTCATGCGAATCGCGTCCTAATGCAGCAACTTGGCCCGGGTCAATGTCTGGCGGTTGACGGCTTCAATCTAGAGATGGCATTGGCCAATGCGTGAGCGGGTGTAGCTCAATGGTAGAGCAGAAGCCTTCCAAGCTTACGACGAGGGTTCGATTCCCTTCACCCGCTCCAATCCCAGCATGCCGGGGCATGCTTCCGGGATTGGAGCGCGGGAGCGCAGTGAGCGGCGACAATGCGACCTGGCGCGGGCAGGTTCGAACTTGGCGCGCAGGCGAGCGTTAGCTCGCGGGGCGACTAACCGAAGCGTCTCGAAAGGGTGGAAAGCTGCCATTCGGCGACGTTCGGAAATCCGCCTAAACCTCACGCGCCAGCAGCCGCCGCGCCTCGCCGCGACGCTTGGCGCGACGGCCGTAGAGCAACGACCAGAGGCTCAGCGCGCCCATCGTGCCATAACCAAGGATCGGGTTAACGATCAGATACTCGCGGATGCTGAGCTCGAACACCAGCATCACGGATATCGCGACATCCGCGAGCAGCCCGAACCCCCACACCAGGGTCATGATTGTCATGGTGCGGCGGAAGCCCGCATGGACTTGGAGCCCCTCGAACTCCTTGGCCTCCTCATCCGATTTCCGCCGCATCGTCGCCCGCGCGAGTTCAAAAACCAGCGGTTTTCCCATCGCGGCCGAGCCAACGAACACGAGCCCGATCACTGCGGTGACGAGTTTCTCGCGGAGCTGAAGGAACCGCACCCCGCCCCCGCCGAGCATTGCCAGCAGCGACAGCGCAATGCCGCAGACTACAAGCAATGAGAGCGCGTCGAGGCGGCGATGCCGGACAAACTCGACGAAGCTCCAAAGGATCGGCGGGACCGAAGAAAGCAGTAGCGCCCTCACGTCGCCCAGCGGCGCCGCTGCATAGCCGTAGATTGCAAACGGCAGAATGAAGTTGACCAGCAGTTCGAGGAAGATGCGACTGCCCTCCTTGCGGAGGTAGGCGGCAGCGCGCGCGAGCATGCCTCCGGATGGGAGGCGATTATCATTCTCGCGGACGTCGGTCATCGACGAGCCTTAGGATCAGTCGGCGAGTGTCAGCAATGGGTGGAAAGTTGCCATTAGCCGCCCAAGAGGAAAACGAACTTCTGAAGGTCGATTTGCCTGCCCTCTATGCGAATTGTTTCGCCGTTCCGCGCAACTCTGATGTTATCGGAATCCCAGCGCTTCAAGCGCCCCTTGGTGCTGTTCCACTGCCCGTCGCCTCTACTCTCGAAAAACGGGGAGCGGTCAAGCATTGCGGCAATGCGAGGCTCGTCGATAGCTGGTAGCAACAGGCTAGATGGAGTCGACCGCCGCATACTGCCCACGAATCCAGCGTAAGCACCAACGCCAGTGAATAGCGCCAGCTTCGGGTTCACCCACCCAAGGCAGACGAACGGCAATACCACGACTGCGACAAAAACTAGCTGGTCTACGCCATAGATGGGAAGCAGTGCGCGGCGTAGCGTTCCATAGCGCGGCACCACAATGCCAATTGGTCCAGCTTGGTTCATCTCGTCAGCATAGCGGCGCTGCTAACGCCCGCAATGGGTGCAGACCTGACCCGGCTAAGGGTCTCAATGGGGTGGAAAGCTGTTGGGGTGGACGGCTCCCAGCGGCATCGCAATGTGCCAAGGTGAGGTCGTTGTAGGACTCACAAAAGGAAGCCGTCCGTGACAGACATTATCCGCGTTGGCCTCGATACGTCAAAGAGC
>JANWLR010000025.1 GCA_025450755.1 Sphingomicrobium sp.
ATCAGGCCGGTAGCGCGTCATTCGTCCTCAAGTGGAGCAAAGACGCCGAGGTTCCAACGGCTCAGGTGACCAACTTCCTGATCTTTTCGAGCGCGTTAGTTGAATTGGATGCTTATTATCTCCCGCCATGGCTTGGTATCAAACCGTGCGCCGGAATTTTGCGGCAGAGACTGGCTAGGAAAATCGCGCCAGATGGCTGATTTGAGTCAAGTCTCTGCAGACGGATTGGAGGGTGAAATCAGGCCGATTTGCGCGACTTTTCCGATGAATTGTCGTGGAGACTCAATGACTTAAGTGTGGGTGGAGGCCCGAGCCGGAATCGAACCGGCGTGCAAGGATTTGCAGTCCTCTGCGTAACCACTCCGCCATCGGGCCGGAAGAGCGAGCGTGCTTTGGCGCGACCGTCCGCTGGCGGTCAAGCCCCCGCTTATCGGTTCGTCTTTCGATGAATGATGGTTGGCTGACAGAGAAGGGGCCGATATGAGCGGACCGTCGATGGAGCCTCCGACCTTGACCGGCACAAGCCTTGAACTCTAGGTGTATTACTGGCATATAACAGCTATGACCGTGCAAAGCCCCATCCCCGATTTCGCTGCTGCCCGCGAATCAATGGTCGAAAGCCAGCTGAGGCCGCAGGGCGTTACAGACCCTGCTGTCCTCGCCGCTATGGGCACAGTTCAGCGCGAGTTATTTCTCCCCAGCCACACGCGGCCGCTAGCCTATGTTGATCGCTCGGTCGCGACGGGGGAGGGGCGATTTCTCGTTGCTCCTGCCGTGCTCGGACAGCTGCTCACCCAGATGATGTCGCGGTCCGGGCAGCGAGCGCTCGTCGTCGGCGCGGGCACCGGATATTCGGCGGCTGTGCTGGCCCGAATGGGTCTTGAAGTGACCGCGCTCGAAAGCGCGCCCGCCTTGGCGGATGCTGCGCGGGAACAAGGAGTCGAGGTAGTTGAGGGCCCGCTCGTTGTGGGATATTCGGAGCGTGCGCCTTATGATCAGATCCTTATCGACGGCGCCGTGGAATATATCCCGGATGCGATTATCGAACAGCTCGCTGAAGGCGGGCGGCTGGGCACCTCGATCGTTGACCGCGGGATTACTCGGCTGGTCGTAGGCCGGAAGGCTGGCGGCGCGTTCGGCACATTGTCGGTCGGCGATGCCGGTGTTCCGGCATTGCCTGGCTTCAGCCGGCCGAAAGAATTCACCTTTTAGGGGGCACCCAGTGGTTCGAAAGCTCATTTCCGCAACGCTGGTTGCTGCACTGATGGCGGGTACCGCCTCAGCCGACACGCTGCGCGAGGCTCTGGTATCTGCCTATAACACCAACCCAACACTGACGGGACAGCGTGAAAGCCTCAAGGCGACCGACGCCAACGTCGCGATCGCCAAGGCTGCGGGCCGTCCGCAGATCAGCGCCGATGTCGGGGTCAACCGCGCAATTACGCAGAGCGGCGTGCTGGTCAGCACCGGAAAGGGCCCGAACCTCTCGCTCGGCGTCAACCTCAGCGTCCCCGTGTACAACGGCGGTTCGGTCCGCAATTCCGTCTCCGCCGCTGAAACGCGTGTCGAGGCGGGCCGCGCGACCTTGCGTGCTGTCGAGGGCGACGTCTTCACCCAAGCGGTATCGGCCTACATGGACGTGATCCGCGACCGCGCGATCGTCGAACTGAACCAGAACAACGTGAAGGTGCTGGAGACGAACCTGCAGGCGACGCAGGACCGGTTCCAGATCGGCGATCTCACCCGAACCGACGTCGCCCAGTCCGAGGCTCGCCTGCAGCTTGGCCGCTCCCAGCTTGCCGGCGCGCAGGGACAATTGACCGCGAGCGAGGCAACCTATCGCCAGGTGATCGGTCATCCGCCGGGCCAGCTCGCGCCGCCGCCGCCGCTTCCGCCCCTGCCGACCACATCAGATGAAGCAGTGCGCATTGCGCTTGCCAGCAACCCCGACCTGGTAGCGACATCACGGCAGGCGATGGCGGCAGGCTATGACGTGAATGTTGCCCGAGCGAGCCGGCTGCCGACCCTGTCCGTCGTCGGCAGCGACACTTACGTCAACAATCTGGCGGGTAACAGCTCTACAACAGTCACCGATCCGACCTCACCGACAGGATCCAGAGTTCTAAGGCTTCCGAATACCGGCAACGAGACCACCATCGGCCTTAGCGCTCGGGTGCCGATCTTCCAGGGCGGTCTACCCGCCGCACGCATTCGGCAGGCGCAAGCGCAGCAGGGCCAGGCGCTCGAAAACCTGGTCGGCACAGAGCGCGCCGTGGTCCAAACCGCTCGCTCCGCTTTCGCCAATTACGAATCCGCTCAAAGGCAGATCCAGGCGCAGACCGTCGCCGTCCAGGCGAACCAGCTCGCGCTCGAGGGCGCTCGCGCCGAGCAGAGCGTTGGTACCCGTACCGTCCTCGACGTCTTGAACGCCGAGCAGGAGCTCCTGAACTCGCAGGTAGCCCTAGTGACCGCCAGGCGCGATGCGTACGTCGACGGGTTCCAGCTTCTCAATGCCATGGGTCAGGCCCAGGCGCAGGAGCTCGGGCTCGAGGGCGGCCCGCTCTACGACCCGCTCGGCAATTATCGCCACGTCGCGAACAATTGGAACGACTGGGCGAGCGACCCGCGCCATCCGACAATTGCCACGCGCACCGTCGCTCCCGAAGAAATGCCGGCGAACCCAATCGTCACCCCCCAGATTGATTCTGCCCGCGTCGATGCGACTCCGCCCGCGCCTCCGGCAATAACCTCCGAGCCACCAGCGATGGGGACGACGCCACCAGCAACAGGTACGACGCCTCCGCCACAAAGCTCGCCCGAACGCGGCTGATTGCGGGTTCAGCGTCAGTGGGGCGTGACTCTGGCGCGCCATTGAAGCTATCGTCGGCAGATGCAAACGCCCGGGCGCGAACCCTCGATGGAAGACATCCTCGCGTCGATCAAGAAAGTGATCGCCGAGGAGAAGGAATCGCGCACCGGTGCTCAGCCCGTCGATTCCGTCGAGGACGAGCCGCTGCCCGAAGACGAGGCGCCAGCAGATGACGTGCTCGAACTCAACGAGCCGCTAGCGCCCGCTATGGACCTTGGCCCGCCGCTCGTCGACGAGCAGGTCGCCGGTCAAAGCCGCCAAAAGCTCGAAGCGCTGCAGACGGTCGCAGCGACTATCCCAGCCGCACCGGTCGCGAACCCGCTCGAGGAAATCATCCGCGAAATGCTTCGGCCGATGCTCAAGCAATGGCTCGACGAGCATCTGCCGCAGATGGTCGACGAGCATGTGAAGCGCGAGATTTCGCGGATTACGGGGCGGCAACTGTAAACCTTGCAGAGTATCGCTTGTTTGCTACGCCTAGGGGCATGATCCAGCCCAAGCTCCTCGCCACCGCGGCCGCAGCCCTTGCGGCTTCCTCCGCTCATGCGCGCCCAATGACGGCGATCGACCTGCAGTCGATGCATCGGATGGGCTCGCCGGAAGTTTCGCCCGACGGCCGTTACGCGGTGTTCACGCTCTCGACGACCGATTGGGATAAGAACAAGCGCTTCAACACGCTCGAGCTTCTCGACCTCACGCGGCCGGGTGCCCAACCGGTGCCCATCGCCGGTGCCGAAAAGGGGCACGATGCCGTGTTCGCCTCGGACGGATCGTTGTGGTTCCTGATGCCGGTCGGTGACCAGGACCAGCTGTTCCGAATGACCGTCAGTCGAAAACCGGTGCAGGTCAGCAGCTTCAAGGGCGATATTGGCGGGTTCAAGCTGTCGCCGTCAGGCACCGAAGCCGTTGTCTGGGCAGACCGCGACCTTCGCTGCCGCGACCTCAATTGCGCCGGGCTGCCGAAGAAAGCCGAGATTGGCTCTGGTCGCACCTTCGAACAGCTGTTCATCCGGCACTGGAATATTTGGGAGGAGCCGGGCGTCCGCTCGCGGCTGTTTACTTACCCGATTGCGGGCGGAAAGCTCGCCGGCGCGGGCGTGTCGATCGAGGGGAATCTCGTCGGAGACGCGCCGTCCAAGCCGTTTGGCGGAGGTGAGGAGATCAGCTTCTCGCCGGACGGTCGCACCGTCTATTTCGCGCTCCGCGAGGCGGGACGGACGGAGGAGCTGTCGACCAACCTGGACATCTTCGCGACGCCCGCGGACGGTAGCGCGCCGCCGATCGACCTGACAGCGCCGAACCGCGCGACGGACACTCTGCCAACCGTCTCGCCCGACGGGCGGACGCTGGCCTATGTCGCGATGAAGCGGCCGGGATACGAGTCCGACCGGCAGGTGCTGATGCTCCGCGACCTTGTCTCCGGCGATGTGCGTCCGCTCACCGAGCAATGGGACCGCTCGGTCGGCTCGATTGAATGGACGAAGGACCGACGCAGCATCCTTGTCACCACCAATGACACTTTGGAAGAGCCGGTATTCCGCATCGACGTAGCGAGCGGCAAGGTTACACGGCTCACGGGCGACGGCAGCTACGGCAATGTCCATGCGGTGGCCAGCGGATCGGTCTTGGCGACGATGAACAGCATCGCCGCGCCAGACGATCTCTATCGGATCGACGCAGGCGGTCGCATCACCAAGCTCACGGACGTCAACGGTCCGCTCCTAGCTCAGCTCGACCCGATCACCTTCACCAAGTTCAGCTTCACCGGCGCGAACCATGACCGCGTTTGGGGCTGGACGCTGAAGCCTTCGAACACGGCCGCGAAGCTGCCGATCTCCTTCCTCGTTCACGGGGGGCCGCAGGGCAGCTTCTCCGACAGCTGGTCCTATCGCTGGAACCCGCGCCTGTTCATCGCGCCCGGCTATGCCGCAGTCAGCGTCGATTTCCACGGGAGCACGGGCTACGGCCAGGCCTTCACCGACGCGATCCACCAGAATTGGGGCGGCTGGCCGCTCGAGGACCTGCAGAAGGGCCTCGCATACGCGACGGCGCACGACCCGCAGCTTGAGGCCGAAAACGTCTGCGCGCTGGGCGGCTCCTACGGCGGCTACATGATGAACTGGATCGAGGGGAACTGGCCCGACCGGTTCAAGTGCATCGTCCAGCACGACGGCGTGTTCGACGCGCGCGCGATGGCTTACGAAACCGACGAACTGTGGTTCGACGAATGGGAGCACGGCGGCCACCCCTATTATGAGGCGCCGCAGGAGTTCGAGCGTTGGAACCCGGTCAACTTCGTGACCAATTGGCGAACGCCGCAGCTCGTCGTCACGTCCGAGAACGACTTCCGAATCCCCTATACGCAGGGGATCGCCGCCTTCACGGCGCTCCAGCGGCGGAACATCCCGTCGCGGCTGCTGATCTTCCCGGATGAGACCCATTGGGTGCTGAAGCCGAGGAACTCTGTCCAGTGGTACGACGAAGTGTTCGGCTGGGAGCGGCAGTGGCTGGGGCAGGGCGCTTCGGTCGAATCCGCTCCTCCGGCTCCCGCTGGCCGTCCTGAGCGGGGATAACGTTATCCCGGCCCCCGAGCCGGTTCCGCCTTGTTCCGGCGCTGCAAAGATAAGCGGGCCCCGGCTTTCGACGTGATCCCGCGCGCTCACGACGCGCCTCCATTACTACCCCTTGCGGGTGGGGCGGTAAATTGTAACGCTCGCGATCAAGTCCGGGCGACGCTACGCGCCAGTTGATGCTGCAGCGCGGCATCGCTAACCGCGCCAAGGCATGAGCGAGCTTCCCAAGACCTTCGACCCCAAAGCAATTGAGGAGCGCTGGTACGCGCACTGGGAATCGGGCGGCCTGTTTCGGCCCGAGCGCGGCGACGCCAAGCCGTGGACGATCGTGATGCCGCCGCCCAACGTCACGGGCTCACTCCATATCGGCCACGCACTCGATATCACGCTGCAGGACGTCCTGACTCGCCGCGAGCGGATGCTCGGCAAGGACGCCCTCTGGGTGGTCGGCACCGACCATGCCGGAATCGCGACCCAGATGGTCGTCGAGCGGACGATCGCCGGGCAGGGCCTGAAGCGGCAGGAGCTCGGCCGCGAAAAGTTCCTCGATATCGTCTGGGATTGGAAGAACCAGTCAGGCGGCACGATCACGCGGCAGCTCCGCCGGCTCGGCGCGTCCTGCGACTGGGCGCACGAGCGATTCACGATGGATGAGCGCTACCAGCGCGCAGTCGCCTACGTCTTCGTCGAGATGCACAAACGCGGCCTGATCTACCGCGACAAGCGCCTCGTGAACTGGGACCCCAGGTTCCAGACGGCGATCAGCGACCTCGAGGTCGAGACCAGGGACGTCCAGGGCAAGTTCTGGACGTTGAGCTACCCGCTTGCCGACAATAGCGGCGCGATCCAGGTCGCGACAACGCGGCCCGAGACGATGCTCGCCGACATGGCTGTCGCGGTTCACCCCGAGGATGAGCGCTATCGTGCGCTGATCGGCAAGCAGCTGAAGCACCCGATCACCGGGCGGTTGATCCCGATCATCGCCGACGAGCATGCCGATCCGGAGCTTGGATCGGGCGCCGTGAAGATTACGCCGGGCCACGACTTCAACGATTATGAGGTCGGCAAGCGCGCCGGGTTCAAGCCCGCCGACATGCTCAACATGTTCGATGCCGAGGCGAATGTCGTCCAGACGCAGGATGGGCTGATCCCGCAGGACCTGCTGGGCCTTAGCCGCGATGACGCGCGCAAGGCGATCATCCCGATGCTCGAGAGCGAGGGTGCATTGGTCCGCGTCGAGGACCGCGTAATCCCGACGCCATTCGGCGACCGATCCGGCGCGGTGATCGAGCCGTGGCTAACCGACCAATGGTATGCCGACGTGGCGAAGCTGGCGCTTCCGGCAATCCAAGCGGTGACCAAGGGCGACATCAGGATCGTGCCCGAGAGTTGGGCCAAGACCTGGTTCAACTGGCTCGAGAACATCCAGCCTTGGTGCGTCTCGCGGCAGCTCTGGTGGGGGCATCGCATTCCGGCCTGGTACGCCGAGGACGGCCGGGTTTTCGTCGCCGAGAGCGAGGAGGAAGCGCGTAAGCAGGCCGGCGACCAGCCGCTTCGCCAGGACGAGGATGTGCTCGACACCTGGTTCTCATCCGCGCTTTGGCCGTTCGTCACGCTTGGCTGGCCCGAAGAGACCGAGGAGCTCAAGCGCCACTACCCCAACGACGTCCTCATCTCCGGCTTTGACATCCTGTTCTTCTGGGATGCGCGCATGGCGATGCAGGGCATCGAGTTCATGGGCGAGGTGCCCTGGAAGACGCTCTACCTTCACGGCCTCGTCCGCGACGCGCAGGGCCAGAAGATGTCCAAGTCGAAGGGCAACACCGTCGACCCGCTCGGCCTGATCGACAAATATGGCGCCGACGCGATGCGCTTCACGCTGGCAGCGATGGAAAGCCAGGGCCGCGACATCAAGCTCGATGAGAAGCGCGTCGAGGGCTACCGCAACTTCGCGACCAAATTGTGGAACGCCGCGCGCGTCCTGCAAATGAACGGCGTCGGAGCGAGCGACAGCATCGCAGCACCGGCAGCCGAGCTTCCGGTCAACCGATGGATCATCGGCGAGGTGCTGGAGACGCTCGCCAAGCTCGACCGCGCCTTCGACGAGCTTCGCTACGATGAGATGGCCGATAGCATCTATCACTTCGTCTGGGGCACCTTCTGCGACTGGTACGTCGAGCTGATCAAGGGCGCGTTCGACGAGGAGACCAAGGCCGTCGCCGCCTGGGCGTTCGACCAGATCCTGGTAATGCTCCACCCGCTGATGCCGTTCATCACCGAGGAGCTGTGGAGCGCTTTCCCGCGGCCCTACGAGCTGATCGTCGCCAATTGGCCGGAGCCGCGTGCGCAGGTTGATCGCAGGGCAAAGGCAGAGATCGAGAGCCTCGTTTGCGTCATCGCCGAAGCACGGACGATGCGCGCCGAGCTGAACATCCCTTGGAGTGCGACGCTGACTCCGCACATTATCGGGAACGCTTCGCTCGTTGATCGACTGGGCAGTGACGCTGCAACGCTCGCCCGAATGGCCAAGCTGGCAGCGCCAATGCTCGCCGAAACCGCGCCTCCGAACTCCGCTCAGGTCGTGGTCAATGGAACGACCATCGCCTTTCCGCTCGGCGATGCGATCGATCTCGATGCTGAAAAGTCTCGCTTGGATAAAGCCGCCGCTGCAGCCGAGAAGGAACGCGACGGCCTCGCTCAGCGCCTCGCCAACCCGAACTTCACCGAGCGCGCAAAGCCAGAGGCGGTCGAGAAGGCGCGCTCCGACCATGAGGCCAAATCGGCCGAAGCCGAGCGTTTGAGGGCGGCGCTGGAGCGGCTAGGCTAGGAGCTGAAAAATAAGCGGTTGAAGTTGACCCTGCGCCAACTTGTACAAGCGTGCCATCGATCTTTCAGGGGAAACCAAATGGCCGACTCGGCACGACAAGCAAATCCGGGTGGCCGCGGCGATCTGACGCAGGGCCATATCGGCAAGACGTTGCTCGCGTTCGCGCTTCCGACGCTGATCTCCTCGATCCTCCAGTCGCTGAACGGGACGGTGAACGCGATCTGGATCGGACGCTTCCTCGGCGAAAGCGCGCTCGCCGCGACCTCAAACTCGAACATGATCATGTTCCTGCTGATGGCATTCGTGTTCGGCTTCGGAATGGCGTCGACGGTTCTCGTCGGCCAGGCGTTCGGGCGGCGCGACGTCGACGGTGCGCGGCGGGTGATCGGTACCGCAATCGGCTCGTTCGTGTTCGTCGCCGCGGCAATCGGCGTGCTCGGATGGGTCTTCTCGCCAGTGCTGCTGAAGGTGCTGGCCACGCCCGCCGACGCGGCGCCGCTCGCGCTCGCCTACCTGCGCGTGATCTTCATCGCTATGCCCGCGATCCTGATCCTCGTGCTTTTGATGATGGGCATGCGCGGCGCAGGCGACGCGATGACGCCATTGTGGTTCATGATGGTCGCGGTCATCTTCGACAGCGGCCTCAACCCCGTGTTCATTCTTGGCCTTGGCCCAGCGCCGCGTCTCGGAATCGCGGGTTCGGCCACGGCGACGGTGATCGCCAACTATGCCGCGCTGATCGGGCTGATCATCTACATGTATGTCCGTGACCTGCCGCTGCGGCTGAAGGGTCGCGAGCTCAAGTATCTCGTCCCCGACCGCGCGATCCTGAAGACGATCATCATCAAGGGGATCCCCATGGGCCTGCAGATGATCGTCATCTCGGCCTCGGCGCTGGCGCTGATCGGTCTCGTCAACCGCGAGGGCGTGGACACGACGGCCGCGTTCGGCGTGGTCATGCAGCTGTGGTCCTACCTGCAGATGCCTGCGATGGCCCTCGGCGCTGCCGTGAGTGCGATGGTGGCGCAGAACATCGGCGCTGGCAGGTGGGACCGGGTCGGCTCGATCACGCGCTCCGGAATTGTCCAGGCACTTGCGATCACTGGGGTCCTCGTGGTGCTCCTCGCGGTCGCCGACCGGCCCGCGCTTGCTCTGTTCCTTGGCGGCCACAGCCCCGCGCTTCCGATTGCACGGCACATTCAGCTGCTCGCCACCTGGAGCTTCCTCCTGATGGGGACGACCATGGTCATCTTCGGGACCGTCCGCGCCAATGGCGCAGTCGTGGGTCCGCTGATCATTCTCGCCATCGGGCTCTGGCCGGTTCGGCTCGGATTCGCGTTTGGTGCCTATCCGTGGCTCAAGGCCGACGCTCTGTGGCTGAGCTTCCCGGTCAGCTCGTTCGCCAACATCTCGATGGCGATCGCCTTTTACCTGCACGGTGGGTGGAAGAAGGCGCGGATGGAGGTGAGGCACGCGCCCATGGATCAGCAGGAATGCGTCGAGGAAGCGCTGGCCGAGGCGGAACCAGGGGGGCGGCTTAATCCGGCCGGCTGATTTCCCCTCCCTTGCAGGGAGGGGGGTTCTCAGCGCTATAGGCGTCCAATGTCCGCTTCCTTCCCAGCCCTGCGCATGCGTCGCGGCCGCTCGAGCCCGTGGATGCGCGCGATGCTTGCCGAAAACCGTCTGCATCCCAGCGATTTCATCTGGCCCTTGTTCATTTGCGAGGGCCAGGATTGCGAGGAGCCGATCGGATCGCTTCCGGGCGTCAACCGCTGGAGCATCGACCGGCTCGGCGCAAAGGCTAAGGAAGCCGCGGCACTCGGAATCCCGTGCATCGCGCTCTTCCCCAATACGCCCGCAGGGCTGCGGACCGAACGAGCCGAGGAAGCACTCAACCGCGACAACCTCATTTGCCGAGCGGTCCGCGCGATCAAGGACGCGGTTCCGCAGATCGGTGTCCTCACCGACGTGGCGCTCGATCCCTATACGGCCCACGGCCATGACGGGCTGATCGATGAGCTCGGTAACGTCGTCAATGACGACACGGTGAGCATTCTGGTCGAGCAGGCCTTGGTCCAGGCTGCCGCCGGGGCCGACATCGTCGCTCCGTCGGACATGATGGACGGCCGCGTCGCCGCGATCCGCGAAGTGCTCGAGCGCGAAGATTATCAGAATGTCGCGATCATGGCCTATGCGGCCAAATATGCGTCGGCCTTCTACGGCCCGTTCCGCGAGGCGGTTGGATCGCTGGGGCGCCTCAAGGGCGACAAGCGCGGCTACCAGATGGACCCCGCGAACATCGAGGAGGCGTTGCGTGAGGTTGAGCTCGATCTCGCCGAGGGAGCCGACTTCGTGATGGTGAAGCCGGGCCTGCCCTATCTCGATGTCGTCGCCCGGGTGAAGGACGCGTTCGGCGTACCGACCTTCGCCTACCAGGTGTCGGGCGAGTATGCGATGATCGAGCATGCCGCTGCGGCAGGGGCGGCGGATCGGAACGCGTTGATTTTAGAGACATTGCTTGCGTTCAAGCGTGCCGGTGCAACAGGCGTCCTTACGTATCACGCTGTCGATGCCGCGCGGCTGATCGCCGGCTAAAGACCCAGCCGCTTCTGGATTGCATCGATGCGTTTCGCCTGCCGCTGGTCGAGCGCGCCCACTTCGGCGGCAGCGCTCCTGATTGCGGCGAGATCATTTGGCGCGATGCCGGCGTTCGTCTGGAGCGCGTCGCCGCCGAGATCGTCGATGTCAGCAAGCGCAGCCGCGGTCTGTTTGCGGGCCGCGATTGCTACGGTGAGCGCCTCCTGCGCGGTGATCCAGCTGTCGCTTTGCGAAACTCCGGCAGAGACGGCAAGTCCTTCGGCGTGCGAAGCTGCGGTTTCGAACGCCGCGTCGCCACTGTGCGCCTCGCTGACCAGTGCGGCGAGACGGCTCGCGAGCGTCGGCGAGACCGGTCGCTCGTTCATCGGACGCGTGACTGGCACGCGCGGGTCGATCGCTTCGGCGGCGCGCGGCCGGAGCGATGGATAAGGACCGCCCGGCGCTGAACATGCGCTCAACGCCACGATCGAAAGAAGAGCCGTCCTGCGCATCTGCAGTGGCTGTAAAAGGAAAATGGCGCGCCCGAAAGGATTCGAACCTCTGACCCCCAGATTCGTAGTCTGGTGCTCTATCCAGCTGAGCTACGGGCGCGCGGGTGCCGGAATCGGCAGGGGCGCGACATAGGGGGAGGAACCGCACCGCGCAACCCTCCCGCAAATGGCTGGGGAACGTGGTTTGAGTAGCTAATGCGGCTCAGCCGGAAGCGGTGCTCGATGCGATTGAAGTAACGTGGATGAAAATTTTGAACACGCGCGCGAGCTGATCCGCTGCGCTGCGGCAAAATGACCGGACTGATCAACCGTTCAGGACGACGGTGCCGCAGATCGGCGCTGTGCAGGCGGTCGCCCGTTCGGCGAAATCCTGCGCCAGCTTGGCATGCCATGCGCGCGCATTTTCAGTAACCGCACGCTGCGCTGCCATCCTCTCTTCGACCGCGCGCCGACGATAATAACGCTCGTTCGACTCCACTTGTCCCTCCGCTCCGAGACCCAACGACCATCACCCGCGAGTCGCTAAGAGAGAGTTAATATCCACAGCCGTTCTTGCATTTCGCCCACAGAGGGGAGGCGGCGCTGTTCGTCCCGCACTGGAACACTCTGGTTAGAGGGGAGTGACCCGAAGCACCGGATCACGGAACATCGATGAAACCTAACGATTCGCCGCTCGTTGGAGAGGGCAAAGAATGGTTTCCAAGGAACGCACCATGCTGAGTTCGATCGAATCCCGCCGTACCGCATTCAATCCGAGTGCGCGCGGCTACCACGCGGTCTATCACGACGGTGAGGTCAACCATTGCCCCGGCTGCGGCCGGACCCACTGGATCATCGGCCGGGTTTCGGCAGAGTGCGCCTTCTGCTCGACCGCGCTGCCGCTGAAGGAAGCGCTGACCCACGGGCCCGCCGCGGCCCCGGTGTTCTGGAGCGGAATCCGGCCGAACTACGCCGACCTCGCAGCTTAAGAATCCAATCGAATTCGATTTCGCCTTCATGCGCATGGGCTTATGCTCGTGCGCATGAAGCGACTCATCATCTTGCTGACTCTCGCGAGCGTTGCTTCGCCCGCGTTGGCTGGAGCCTCGGGCTTCACGCTCGTCAACGGCACGGGCGCCGCGCTCGCCCAGTTGTCGATCCGCCGGTCGGGCACGCAGGAGTGGAAAACGCTCGGAAGCGCTCCAGGCGTCGGCGCGCGGATGGACATGAAGTTCAGCGATCCCGATTGCGCATTCGACATTCGCGCCAACGTTCCGGGCGCTGGGGCGGTCACCTGGGCCGACGTCAATCTCTGCGACGTGAAATCCGTGACTCTGAACCGCGACGCTGCGGCAGGCGCGTGGGTCGATTACGACCATTGAGGTTTCGCCGCGGCAGCGGGGCGCGATAGGGCCCTGTTGCAAGCGCCGGCTTCGGCGACTTCACAGAATCGAGCAGCTTCCCCCCGGCGATGAACACCACGCCAGTGCAGGCCAGCGCGAGCAGCCAGCCGCCCCAGCCGGGGTAGGTGTCGAGATAGTGCCGGCCGCGCTCCACCGCACCAAGCGCAATGGCATAGATCACCAGCCACGCTTCGAAGCGGGTCTTGATCTGGAATAGTCGACCGATCTTGCTCAGCATATCCATCGTTAACGTTTGAACGTCACAACGACGGCTTTGAGCCCGAATTTTCCTAAAGAACAAGGTTAAAATGCTCTTCACGAAAATCCCAAATTGGGACGGATTAGATCAGCTCTGCCAGATTGAGCCCTTGGAGGAGGACAGCCCGCGCTCGCTCGACATCGGCAATGAGCGCCGGCATTTGGAGATCGCCGTGATGGATTTCTTCGGGCCAGTGTCGGTTCATGATGTCGGCAATGCGATCGAGCTTGGGCTCGTCGACGATGAAACGCGGATCGACGGCGGAAGGATCGGCGACGACGCGGAGCCTGAGGCATGCGGGGCCTCCGCCATTGGCCATCGACTGGCGCACGTCGACGATCTCGATTCTGCGGATCGGGCCGTTGCCGGCGACATGCCGCTCAATCCATCGCCACACTGAAGGCGTTTCGCGGGCTTCGGTTGGAATCACCAACGTCGGCTGCCCGTCGGGCGGTGTCACGAGCTGCGCATTGAAGAGGTACGAGCGCACTGCGTCGGCGAGCGGCACGTCCGCTTCCGGGACTTCGACATATTCGAAACCGGGCACCTTTTGCGCGAGCGCGGCGACCAGGGTCTCCTTGTCCGCGAACGCCAGCTCGTGCGCGAAGAGCACGCGCTCGTTGGCGACCGCGACAACGTCGTTATGGAACGCACCGGCGGCGATCGCTTCCTTCGACTGTTGAACGAAGACGAGGCGATTGGGATCGAGACGGTGGAGGCGAGCGATCGCTTTCGACGCCTCAAGGTGCTGGCGTGCCGGATATGCGCCGTCCGAAACGCCATAGACGAACACCTCGACTCCGGGCTCACCGTGCGCGGGCGCGAGCCGCATATGGTTGGCCGCGCCTTCATCGCCGAATGCGGGAGGGACGGGCCCGTGCACCGAAAATGCCTCGGCTCGAAACGCCAGCCGCAGCTGTGCCAGAGTTGCAGGCCATTCGTGGCTGCGGTGCGGCATCGTCCTCAAATTGGCGACGGTCAGATGGCACTTGCCGTCTGCGGTATCGGCGGCGGGCGAAACCGTCGATGCATTGGCCGCCCACATAGACGAAGCCGACATCGCATTGGCAGCGAGCGCCGGATCAGCCTCATCGATGGTCGAGCCAAGCTCGGCGAGCCACGCGCGGTGCGGCCGCGGGTGAGGCAGGAGAATGCCCTGCGCCAGGCCCATGTCGATGTTCGCCCGCATCTTGTCGATGCCCTGGAGTGCCGCGGCGCGCGGCTGGGATACTTGCCCGGCGTTCCGCGTCGACGCGAAGTTGCCCAGACTAAGGCCCGCATAATTGTGACTCGGACCGACGATCCCGTCGAAATTGATTTCGCAGAGACTCACCTCGTCACCGCGAGGACCTCGTCCCCGAGGCCGATTTCGAGCAGCTCGGCGGACTGTCGGTCGATACACAGCTGGTTGTCGCGCTTCCGCTTTACCGACGCGCAGCAGGCGCGGAAATCGTCCAGGCGGCCGGCAGCGAGCAGCATCTTGGTGCGTCCGCCAGAATCGGTGATCTCAGCGACCGTTTCGGTCTTCGATTCCGCGACCGTGCGGATGTGATCGGTAGCCGCAGTGACAGTCGGACCGCCGTCGAAAATGTCGATATAGCGATCATAGGCGAACCCTTCCTCCTCGAGCATGCGCAGCGCGGCCCGGCCGCTTGGATGCGGCAGACCCATGACGGCCTGGGCCGACTCCGCGAGAAGCCCGACATAGATCGGCGTCTTCGGCATGAGGTCGGCAATGAAACGCGTCCCGTGGACTGCGTTGAACTCGTCGGCTTCGGGGAAGCTCATTCCAAAGAATCGACCGGCAAGACCGTCCCAGAAGGGACAATGGCCCGCCTCGTCCATAACTCCGCGAAGTTCAGCGAGCGTTCGGTCGCCGAACCGTCCCCGATGCAGCTTCATGAAGAGATAGCGGCTGCGCGCGAGCAAGGAGCCCCAGCCTCCGGCTCGTGCGGTCGGATGCAGGAACAGGCCGCCGACTTCCGATGAACCCTCAAGATCGGTGGTCAACGTGAGGAGCTGGTTGCGAAAGATTTTGTCGAGCTCGGGACTCGTC
The DNA here is from genome assembly GCA_025450755.1 of Sphingomicrobium sp. GTDB lineage: Bacteria > Pseudomonadota > Alphaproteobacteria > Sphingomonadales > Sphingomonadaceae > Sphingomicrobium. The sequence goes on from JANWLR010000025.1 coordinate 15,056, forward strand.
TGGGTGAGCGTGCTCAAGTGGTAGGAATAGAAAGGCTGGATGACCCCGACCTGGCCAAAGACCTGGCATGTGCCGCGGACCTTTTTCGCCTCGGAATCCTCGAGCACGAACATGTACATGTCGCCGGTCTGGCTGTCCTCCTTGCGGGCGAAGCTCTTCTGCGACCTGGCGAGCTTGGCGATGAGGGTCGCGCGTTCGGGCGGCAGGTTCGTAAATCCGCCACCCGTCAGCTTGGCCATTTCATAGATGGCGGGGAAGTCGCCGGGGGTGGCGGGGCGTACGCGGAAGCTCATGCAATGTCCCCGGCCAGCCGAAGGATTGTGAGCGCGGAAAGCGCGGACCGCTCGGAAAGGCTTTCGACGATGAGATATTCCTCCGCGCTGTGAATCTTGCCGCCGCGCACGCCCATCGTATCGACGACGGGCACGCCGCACGCTGCGATATTGTTGCCGTCGCAGACTCCGCCGGTCGATCCCCATCGAATGGCCTGGCCGAGGTCAGCGCCCGCCTGAGCGACAATATTGAAAAGGGCATTCGCTTCCGGTGTCATCGGTTTGGGCGGACGACCGAACCCACCGTGCACTTCGATCTGCACGTCACGTTTTTCGGCAATGGTTCTAACTCGATCGGCGATGACGGTCTTCGCGATCAGCTGCGATTCTGCGTCAGCAGGGCGAAGATTGACCCGCAGTATGGCGAGGTCCGGCACGACGTTGTTTGGCGAGCCACCCTCGATCCGCGCCGGGTTCACGCTCAGTCCGGCGCGTTTCAACTCATCGAGCCGCAGCGCGAGCTCTGACGCGGCGACGATTGCATTTCGTCCTTCTTCCGGATTGCGGCCGGCGTGGGCCGAGCGGCCGCGCACGACGAACGAAAAATTGCCACTGCCAGGCCGAGCACCGGCGAGCGTTCCGTCCGGAAGCGCCGACGGCTCATAAGTGAGAGCTGCACGCTTGCCTTTCGCGGCCCTCGTGAGCAGCGCTGCCGATGACGGAGAACCGACTTCCTCGTCGCTGTCGATCACGACTTCGTAGCCGATGCTTTTCGCTGGGTGGCTCTGCTCGACCGCCTTGAGCGCGGCGAGCATGACCGCAAGCCCGCCCTTCATGTCCGCGACACCGGGGCCGTTCAGAACGCCGTCCTCGATCCAGCGCGTCTCCTGAAAGTCATGGTCGATGCCGTAGACCGTATCCATGTGGCCAGTGAGAAGCAGCTGGACCCGAGCGTTCGGCCGAACCTTGAGGTGCAGGTGCTGCCCATGTTCGACCTCCACTATTTTGCCCGCCGCATCGACAGTCTCGACCTTCGCCGGCTGCTCGAGAATTGTCTCTCCCGGCAGCGCGGAAAAGGCGTCCGCGAGCAGGCCAGCCATCCGAGCGAGGCCCGGCAGATTTCGCGAGCCGCTGTTCACGGTCGACCAATCCAGCACCTGTTCGAGCATCGGCTCGCCGCCCGCGCGTTCGATGACCGCACGCTCATCCGACGATAGTAACGCCATGGAAACGGCTCTAGCCGCGCTCGTTGAAGCGCGCCACCCCGGCTATTGTGTAGCGATCACAGGCTCACGTTCGAGCAGCTCCGCGAGCCGCGTCAGCCGCCGCTGGACCTGGTCGCCAATCAACGCCTCCTCTCCGCGCCGGACGGTCAGCTCTAGGGCGCCATTGGTGAGGTGAAGGCTGGTGCGTTTCAGCACCGACCCGACGCCCCCCGATAGCCGTTGGCCAAGGCGCATCGCCTCGCCCCAGCAATGCGCGCGCGTTAATTGCTCGCTCTTGCAGAGCTGCACGAGGCGGGCATCGGGCAGGCGATCGCGACCGAAGCTCGCCGACAGCGCCTGGGCGATGATCACGCGGCCGGCGGGGTTCACGGCGACCCAGTTGCCGTGCAGCGCCATCTCAATTCCACGATCCGCTCGAAATCCGGGGTTCGCTTGCCAAGCGACATCGGCGAGCAGGCATGAGGCAAGGCGCAGTCGCCGCATCCAGGGATCGTCTTCAAATAAGGGAGCGATCCAGGCGTCGAGCAGGTCCCCGTGCTGGCCGAAGCGGTGCTCGCCGCCACCCGCGTCGCGCGCTTCCTCGATCAGCGGATCGATCATGCGGGCACGCGGGCTGAGCTTCGAATAGAGAAGCCCTTCGCGGATGCCGTAGGTCGATACGACGAGGTGCGATGGATCGAGCTCGTTGACCAGAAGCTCGAGCATCATCGCGGCGGCGGGCGAGCTTGCCAGCCGCGGCGGCGCCGCGGCGCTGCTGAGACGCGGATCGAGCGCGCGCACCAGCTTCCTGAGCTCCTTCGCTCGTGCCGGCTTCATTCGGTAGTGATGCGTAATCGGCAGCGGAAAATCGGTGGCGAGCATGTCGATGCGGGCGAGCGCGCGCCACGATCCCCCGACCATGTAGAAGGCACGGCCGCGTGCTGCATCCCTGAGCAGCGATTTTTTCAGAGCTGCCTTCAAGATCTTGCGTGCCTCGCGCTCGCCAGGCGGACTGGGATCAAGTCTGAGCACTCCGAGCGGAAGCGAGATTCCGCCGGAAGCGCCAGCATTGCTCACGTCCACCAGTTCGAGGCTGCCGCCGCCGAGATCGCCGACGATCCCGTTCGCATCAGGGATCCCTGACATAACCCCTTCGCCGGCGAGCGACGCTTCCTCTTCCGCGCTCAGCACCTCGCAGTCGAAGCCGATCCTTTCGACCTCCCGAACGAATTGGGGCCCGTCCTCGGCATCGCGGACCGCTGCCGTGGCGACGACCTGAGTCCGTTTCACGCGCATGTAATCGAGCAGCAGCTTGAAGCGTCTCAGCGCGGCGAGCGCTTTCTCTCGCGCCTCTTCGTGCAGCGTCCGGTCGCTCTCCCGGCCTGTTCCGAGGCCGGCAAGCACCTTTTCGTTGAAGATCGGTGTCGGGATCCGGACTGGACCCGCATAGACAACCAGGCGGACCGAGTTCGACCCGATGTCGATGATTGCTATGGGTTCAGCGTGCTTCACCGGCCTCGGTGGAAGCGCAGCTGCGGAACTTTCCGGCCCTTCTTGAGGGCCTGGCCGCGGCCTGACAGGCTAGGGTTGGACATGAAATAATCGTGCAGGTTGAACTCCTGGCCCGGCTTGGGCTGCAGGCGCGTGTAGGTTCCGTCCGGGTTAAGCCGCCAGCTCTGCTCATTGTCGATGAGATTGGCGACCATGACCTGGTCGAGAATCTGCGCGTGCACCGTCGGGTTCCCGATCGGGAGCATATATTCGATCCGCCGGTCGAAGTTGCGGGGCATCCAGTCCGCCGAGCTGATGTAAACCTTTGCCTCGGCGTGGGGCAGCTCGTGGCCGTTCGCGAAGCACCACAATCTTCCGTGCTCGAGGAAACGGCCGACGATCGACTTCACGTAGATGTTTTCGCTCATTCCGGGGAAGCCCGGTCTCAGGCAGCAGATCCCGCGCACCACGAGGTCGATCGGCACGCCCGCCGCGCTCGCTTCGTACAGCTTCTCGATGATCGGCGGATCGACAAGCGCATTCAGCTTGGCCCAGATTCCCGCCGGCTTTCCCGCCTTTGCATTGGCGATCTCGGCGTCGATCAGCTTCATCAACTCCGGGCGCATCTGGGTCGGTGAGATAACCAGCTGCTTGAGGTTCCTCGGTTCGAGATAGCCGGTGATATAATTGAACAGCTTGGCGGCATCGCGGCCGGTCTTGGAGTCCGCGGTGAAATAGCTGAGGTCGGTGTAGATACGCGCAGTAACCGGATGATAATTGCCCGTGCCAAAGTGGCAGTAGGTGCGGAAGCCTTTTTCCTCGCGCCGGATGACCATCGAGACCTTGGCGTGGGTCTTCCACTCGATGAAACCGTAGACCACCTGCACGCCCGCGCGCTCCAACGCATTGGCCCACATCAGATTCTGTTCTTCGTCAAATCGCGCCTTCAGCTCGATTACCGCCGTCACGGATTTGCCCGCTTCGGCGGCGTCGATCAGCGCCTTGATGATCGCAGACTGTTTCCCGGCGCGGTAGAGCGTCTGCTTGATCGCCACGACCTCCGGGTCGGCGGCGGCCTGCTGGATGAATTCGACCACCACCTCGAAGCTTTCGTAGGGATGGTGGACGAGGATGTCCTTTTCCTTGATCGCCGCAAAGCAGTCCCCGCCATGTTCGCGGATGCGCTCGGGAAAACGGGGATTGAACGGCACGAACTTGAGATCCGGCCGGTCCTCCTCCACCAGCTGCGCGAGGTCGGCCATGCCGAGAAAGCCGCGCGTCTGCGAAGTGATCGCGATGGTCGCGTCGAGACCTTCCTTGACGATTTGGACCAGGCTCTCGGGCATGTCCGGCTCGAGCTCCAGCCGAACGACCCGGCCGCGCCGCCGGCGCTTGATTGCTGTTCGGAAGTAGAGCGCGAGGTCCTCCGCCTCCTCCTCGATCTCGATGTCGCTGTCGCGGCTGATTCGGAATGCGCCGCCGCGCAGCACCTCATATTTGGGGAAGAGATATTCGGTCTTGCGGCGGATCAGGGTCTCAATTGCGATGTAGCGTCCCTTGTCGCCGGGGATTCGGACAAAACGTGCGATCGAAGGCGGAGCCATGATCAACTCGCGGACGCTCGTCTTCCCCTTCTTCAATTCGAAGATCAGCGAAAGTCCTCGGTTGGGGATGAAGGGGAAGGGGTGCGCCGGGTCGATCGCCTGCGGCGTCAGCACCGGGAAGATCTGCTCGCGGAAATGCTGGTCGAGCCAGATCTCGGCCTCTGCATCGAGCGGCTCGTCCCCGACTACCTGCATTCCGGCTTCGTTGAGCTCGGCCTGGAGCGTCGCCCAATAGTCGTGCTGCGACGTCACCAACCGATCGGCGTCCACGACGATCGCGGCAAGCTGCTGCGTTAGCGTCAAACCTTCGGGAGAGAGTTCCTCGACGCCGAGCGCCTGGTGCGCCTTCAGTCCGGCCACCCGAACCATGAAGAACTCGTCGAGATTGCTCGCCGAGATCGACAGGAAACGGACCCTCTCCAGGAGCGGGTGCTTGGAATTGGACGCTTCCTCGAGGACCCGGCGGTTGAACGCGAGCCAGCTCAATTCGCGGTTGAAGTAACGGCCCTCCGCAAGCGCCGTTTCAACCGCAATCGCGCCTGCCGGCGCAGCGCCGCCTTGAGAAGCGCTGTCCATCAGCTCTTCGCGCAACGAACGAATCCGAGTTTTCTGGTCCAAAGCATGTCGCCGAACTGAAACAGAGCCCTGTTACAGAGATGTGACGAAAAATGGTATGGCGCCGCCCTTCGCGACGCCGAGGGAGGGCCAGCCAGTGTCGAAGGACAAACATAAGAAGGACAAGAAGGACAAAAAGGACAAGAAGAAGCACAGCGGGACATCGCTTGCGAAGGCGTCGAAGAAAGCCACCAAGAGCCTGCAGGCGATCACTCATAATCCGCTGGTTGCAGACGTGGTCGCAGCCGCGCTTGTCGCAATGGCTTCCGCGCTCAAGGATTCGGAGAAAGCGAAGCGGCTCGCGAGCGACGCGGGCGATCAGTTGAACGCATTGTCCAAGAAGACTGCCAATCAGGGCAATGTCATGTGGGATTTGGCTTTAGACATCGGTCGACGAACCCTCGAGACCCTCGCGAGCGAGGAAAGTGCGAAGGGCAATCGGTCGCGTTAGGACGTGAACTCAACCCAGTGTTGTTGACTCTTCCAAGGGTCACGACGATTGATCGACAAGCAACATAGGTTAGCACTCTCATGAGATCGAGTCGGCCTGCCGCATTGATCGTGGAGGATCAGCCATTTGTCGGAATGGTCGCTTCCGACATCCTACGGGAATCGGGATTCGAGACCTTTCACGCGTTCGACGCGGAAGGTGCCGCACAGGTCCTGGACGAGCATCCCGAGATCGAGCTCGTTGTGACAGACGCCGAGCTCCATGGCACATCGGACGGGCTCATGCTCGCGCACCGCGTATTTGAGGAGCGACCGGACGTACGACTGGTGGTCACGGCAGCGGGCAAACAACCGTCAGCATCCGACATGCCGCGAGGCGCTCGCGCCCTGCGCAAGCCCTACGCGAGCGGTGAATTGAGGACGATCGTGGCGGCTAGGTCCCTGCTCGCCGACGCTTGAGGGGGGTCTGCATCCCGGAAAGGCGAGCATGAGTGAGCGCGACCCACACGTTACCGAGATGAAGACATGTCCAATTTGCGGTTCCGGTGAAATCGGGCTGAGGTTCTATGGCTTCACTAACCGTAACCCGGCCGACGGCAAGCGTTGGCCGGTGTTCGAATGCCTCTCATGCCGGCATGGATTCATCAATCCGCAACCCAATGCGGAGGTTCTCAGCGAATATTATAAGGCCTCCTATCCCGCATACACCGCAAAGCACGGTGCCGAGCACGACGACGACAGCGCGACGATCGCCAAAGCCAGGTCAGCGCATCAGTTCCGGCACATTCCGATACCAGCCGGGAAGAGGGTCCTGGATTTCGGCTGCGGCGGTGGATTCTTCCTGAATATATGCAGGCAACTCGGCGCTGCGGTTCAAGGAATTGAACCGAGCCGCCACGGCGCCGAAACAACGCGCCAGCAGGGGCTCGCCGTTTTCGAAGGGAGTCTTGAAGACTTTCTGGACCAACATGGTGACGAACGATTCGACGTCATCACCTCCAACCACGTCATTGAGCACGTACCCGACCCGGTTAAGATTCTGTCGGGTCTTCGGCAGCTGCTCGCTGCAGGCGGCACGATGACCATCGCGGTTCCGAACGCCAGATCCGTCTTTGCCAATGCGCTTGGCGCAGAATGGTACAACACCGACTTGCCGTTCCACTTGCACCAGTTTTCAGTGGACAGCCTCCGCATTGCTGCCGAGAAAGCCGGCCTGGCAACGGTTGAAATTTCAACGACCTCGCTGCCCTCATCAACGGCTGCTTCACTGCAACTATTGCTGCGACGCAAATATTACGTTCCGCAGAGGCTCAGTCGTCGCCTGCCCATGATGCAACGTCATTCGGAGAAGCTCGCATCGCGCCAGGACGCGCGAAGCGAGGGCGAGGCCTTGCTCGGCCGCTTCAGCTGACCGCCACTACGGCGTTCTAGTCAATCGTTCCGGCGCGCCGGTTATTTTCCCCAGGACCATGTTCCAGTAGCTCCCCGCCATGCCACGCGACCATCGCCAGGTGAAGGCTTCCGACGCGGAACGCTTGTACCTCGAGGATATCTATGTTGGTCAGCGATTCGCGAGTGCATCGCACCTCGTCGATGCGCAGCAGATCAAGCGCTTTGCGCGTGACTATGATCCGCAAGCCTTCCATCTAAGCGAGGAAGCAGCCGCGAGCTCGATCTTCGGCTCGATTGCGGCAAGCGGTTGGCACACGATGGCGATCAGCATGCGCCTGTTGGTCGAAAGCATCCCCATTGCAGATGGTGTCATTGGAGCGAGCGCGGAGGTGAGTTGGCCAAAGCCAACCCGTCCGGGAATGGCGCTTCAGGTTTTCAGCGAATTCATTGACATCAAGCCTTCCCGATCCAAGCCGGACCGCGCGATCGTGACCATGCGCTGCGAGACGCGGGACCAAGACAGCGAAGTGGTGCAAATCACCATCGCCAAGCTCGTGGTTTTCAAACGCCCCTAATTACGACTGAATGCGCCAAGCCTTCGCCGAATAAGCGATGAATGCAATCGCCGCGAGCACGACGAGAACACGGATGAAGAGGCCGCTGATCAGCCAATAGAACAGGGCCGCGACCAGCGCGGACGCCGGGATCGTGATAACCCAGGCGATTGCCACATCGCCAGCGACGCCCCAGCGGACTGCGGATGCTCGGCGCGCAGCGCCAGCTCCAATGACGCAGCCGGTCATGGTATGCGTCGTGGAGACCGGAATTCCGAGCCACGACGCGGCGAAAAGCATGATCGAGCCGCCGGCCGACGCGCTGAACGCCTGGTGCTGCGACAGCTTGGTGATCCGGGTCCCCATCGTTTCGATCACTCGCCAGCCGCCAGTCAGCGTACCGAAGCCCATTGCGATGTAGCAGCTAAGAGCGACCCAATTCGGCACCGCGAAATGGCCGTTGAGATAGCCGGTCGAATAAAGCAGAACGGTGATCAGCCCCATGGTCTTCTGCGCATCGTTGAGACCATGACTGAGCGACAGAGTCCCCGACGAAACCAGGTGCAATCCGCGAAAGGTCCGTTCGGCGCCGCGCGCGCTCGCTCGAACCCCGAGCCAGCTCGTGATCAGCATGATCGCCATCGTGAGCAGCAGGCCAAGAAGAGGGGAAAGGACGATGGCGATCAGAGTCTTGTTGAGGCCGATCCACTGGATGCTCGGAAACCCTGCATGCGCGACTCCTGCGCCCACGATGCCGCCGACGAGTGCGTGGCTGGACGACGACGGAATGCCCTTCATCCAGGTGACGACGTTCCAGAACATCGCTCCGATCAGCGCCCCGAAAACGACCGCCGGAGTCACCAAATCCTTGTCGATCAGGCCCTTCCCGATCGTGTCGGCAACATTGTGCAGCGAGGGCCATCTTAGTGCGAGAAAGTAGGCGGCGAAGTTGAAAAAGGCCGCAAAGGCTACCGCTCCCACCGGACTGATGACGCGCGTTCCGACCACTGTCGCGATCGAATTCGCCGCATCGTGCAGCCCGTTCAGGAAATCGAACGCGAGCGCGACGGCAATGAGGCCGATCAGAAGTGGGAGCGCGAGCTGGTGCAAGTCAGGCGGTCCGGCTCACGAGTGGTCGATGACGATGCCGTCGATCTCGTTCGCGACGTCCTCGAACGCATCGGTGATCCGCTCGAGATGCTTGTAGATCTCTCGAGCAACCATGAATTGCATCGGCTCGCTCGAATGTTGCTGGAACGCCTTCTTCAGTCCCGCAGCGTGGACCACGTCCGCTTCGCTTTCCAGATGCACGAGCTTTTCCGTGAGGGTGTGGATTTTGGGCCCATTGCGCGTGATATCGCGGAGCATCGGGATGGTCTCGACCGTAAGGCCTGCCGCTTCGACGATGATTTCGACCATCCGCTTCATCTCCGGCTCGAAGGTCGCCAGCTCGTAAAGCGAGATCGCACGCGCCGTGTCCTGCATTTCATCGATTGAATCGTCCATCGCCCCGATCAGCGAGGTGATTGCCCCGCGATCGAATGGAGTGAGGAAAGTCTGGCGTACCGACCGCAAGACTTGCCGAATGATGTCGTCGGCCTGGTGCTCGCAGCGGTTGATCTCGGCGATATATTTCTGGGGTGGCGAATGCCCTGCCGCGAGTTCGCTGAGCGCATCGGCCGCAGCAACAAGGGTCGCTGCATGGTTCTCGAACATGCCGAAGAAGTCGCTGGTCCTCGGGAGGAGGGCCTGGAACCAGTTGAACATATTACCCCCTGCTGCGGCAACGTCCGCTTATCGGACGCTCCATCGCAGGGCAACTGACCTGCCGCCTAAGAGGCGGGTTTCACGAATTTCAGCGCATATTGATCGGTATGCCCACGGACCGAAGGATCGAAGATCGGCTTGGTGTGGTCGTCGCCCGAACGGCGCAGGAACTTGCCTTCTGCGGCCAGCTTGAATCCAGCAGAGGTGACCTCCTTCACGACGAGGTCACGGTTGATCCGGTGCATCTTGGCAATGTCCGCCTCGCTCATCCCGGCCGGTCCCTCGTGATCGAGGATGAAGAAGATGCCGCCGGGCTTCAGCGCGTTGTACACGGCCCGGTCGAACGCGACCGTGTCGACGGCGTGACCGCCGGGTCCATATTTGTCGATCTTGAGGTCATGGTAGTTCTGCGTGACCCAGGCGAGGTCGAGCGGCTTTGGAAACTTGACCGTCCCGAAGGGCTGGACGTCGAGGGAGACGTTCTTCCATTTCCCCTCGCTAAGCATCTTCCGGTCGTCCTTCACGCTATCGTTCCAGCCCGCATTTTCGACCGCGTAGATGTGCCCCGACGAGCCGACCATGTCGCTCAGCATGCGTGTGAAATAGCCGCCTGCCGGATAGAATTCTCCGACGGTCATTCCCCCCTTCACGCCCGAGAACGAGAGCGTCTCCGCGGGTTTTCGAAGCGGATCCGCGGCGCGATACCCGGCGGGTCGGGCGGGGTCGGCAACCGCCTGCCGGATGGTCGAGCCCGCCCTGGGCGGGGCCGCATCGGAGCAGGCCGGCAGGAGGAGAATCGTTGCCAGGGTCATCAGGGCAAAGCTGCGCATCCGGATCTCCACTTTTGGGTTGTGAAGCCGTAGCGGCTCGCTGGCCATCCGATACGGCCTTTCGACGGGAGGCTATAGGTGGTCGGCGAACTCGCTCAACAATCGCCGGTAGAGGTCGCGCTTGAACGGCACGATGAGCTCGGGGAGCTGCCGCGGCTCGATCCACTTCCACTCGCGGAACTCGGGATGCTTGGTGTTGATGTTGATGTCGCGGTCGTCGCCCAGGAACCGCGCGAGAAACCAGTCCTGGTCCTGGCCCTTGTACTTGCCGCCCCACAGCTTCCCGCGAAGCTCGGGCGGCAGGTCATACTTTAGCCGCTCCGGGCAATCTGAAATCCGCTCCACGAGGTGTGGGGGGATTCCGGTCTCTTCCTCCAGTTCGCGGATCGCGGTTGCCCATTCGTCGTCGTCGGACTCGTCGATTCCGCCCTGCGGCATCTGCCAAGCTTCATCCGTGTTATCGATGCGCGCGCCGACGAATACCTTGCCCTGGCTGTTGAGCAGCATGACACCGACCCCGCGGCGGTAGCGGTCATCGTTGGTCACGCGCTCTTTCCGCCCATGGTTTCAGGTAACTCAGGCACTTGGCGAAATCCTTCTGGCCCGACGGAATCCCCTTACGCAAATTGAGGAAGCCGTGGATCGTTCCCGGTGCTTCCCAATAGATGGTCTCTACTCCCGCCTCGGCGCAGCGCGCAGCATAGGCGCGGCCCTGGTCGCGGATCGGGTCGAGCTCGGCCGTCGTCACAAAGGTCGGCGGCAGGCCCGCCGCGCCCTTGAGCAGAGGGCTGTAACGCCAGTCGCCCTTGGGCCCGGCATAGCTCTCCTCGAACCAGTCCATGCTCTCCCTGGTCAGCAAATGGCCTTCGCAGAAATGGTCGTAGCTCGGATAGCGGACCATCGGGTCGGCGGCGGGATAGATCAGCCACTGGCCAAGGATCGGCACGGTTGCCGGTTCGTCCCGCAGCGCGGCGGAAATGGCCGCGCAAAGGTTGCCGCCCGCGCTGTCGCCGGCGAGGAACAGGCCCGCCGGCGTTCGGCCCAGCTCCTGCGGTCCCGATGCGACCCAGCGCGCCGCGGCGATCGAATCCTCGAACGCCGCAGGGAAGGGGAACTCCGGAGCCAAACGATAATCCACGGCGACCACAGGCAAATCGAGCGCGATCGCGACGTCGATGCAGAAGGGTTCGTGGGTTTCGATATTGCCGATCACCCATCCGCCGCCGTGGATGAACAGCAGCAGCGGCCCCGGCCCGCGCTCATCCCGCGCATCGTAGAGCCTCAGCGGCACCGGCCCCGCGATGTCCCGCACAACCGTGATCTCGTGCGCCGGCGGCTCGAATGCGTGGCGCGAGGCGACCATCATCTGCCGCGCCGCTTCCGCTCCGACCTCGTGGCCCTTCGGCCGGTTCAGGCTCTCGAGATAATCGAGGAACTTCCGGACGTCGGGCCGGATCAAGGCAGAGCTCATTCCGCCGTCTTATCTTGAGCGGCGCGGAAAGAAAGGCAGGTCCGAACGCGAAGAACAAGTGAACAGCTGTCATCCCAGGCTTGAGCCGGGACCCTGCGAGATCGCGCCAGGCCCGATTTTGCTCATCGATGAGATCGTACTTCCATGCTCTCGCCCATCGTTTGATCCGCTTCTCGTGCAGGATCGCCGCTTCCATGGGGACGCGGCGTTCGAACCACACGAAGCGTTTGATCCCGTATCGTTGTGTGAAGTCTGGAGCGAGGCCTCACGGTGCTGCCAGTTCCGTCCGGCAACATCCAAGCCTTCGCAAGGATGTACACGAACGGTAACTTTTCCATTGCGGATCAGCTAAGAACAACGGGTCCCGACTGAAGGTCGGGATGACGACCAAACGTCGCTCATGGTAAAGTGTTGAGTCGACCTCCTGTGAGCACCGCGGAAAGCTGACATTCGCCAATAAGAAAACGGGCGCGCTGTAGCGCCCGTCCTTCTACCGTGATCCTCCAACGAGATCACTTATTCATCGTCATCGTCTGCCAATTCCCATTGTCGACAAACGTCCGATACTTCTCGTATCCGCGCACGGCTTCATCGCCCTTCTGCTTACTGAAAATGGAGTAGATTTCCTTCTCCACGGCTTGATCGCGCGCTTGATCAGGATCGTCGAGCGCAGTGTTCGGTACGTGAGTCATGATCAACACGTTCGGCGACCCCTTCACATAACCTGTTCTCACCATGAACTTATAGTCATCGATGAGACCGCGCCGCTTGAGTACTTCGAACGCCGACACCTGCGAACTGCGCAGGCCGGTCAAATAATCATCAACGTGATTCGGATCGACCTCGACGGCATTGATCGTCCAATAGCCCTTTTGCGGCGTGTAATCGACGTAGGGTTCGGCAGCGACTGGAGCATACGCGCACGCGATTGCGAGGGCGCCCGCGGCACCCAGGACGATGTTCTTCATGAAATACCCCTCAGGCCGGTAATTCGGCCGCGTCCACCAGAGCACGTGACATGGAGTCGCGCCTAACGAAAAGTAAACGTGCGCGTCCCCTAACTGGGCCGCAAAGCCTCCATTGGCTAGAAAATCCGCCTTGAGCGAGCCAAGGTGCTAATGGCAGGAAGGGGTGGAAAGATACGGTAATGGGCCGCGCCTTCCGGTCGACTGGAGGAGTGGCTGTCCCCCGAAGCCTCGGGAGGCGCTTATGTCTTTGGAACAAGCATCCTATTTGAGCCAAGTAATAGCCGCACTCGCGGTCCTGGGCTCGCTCGTGTTCGTTGGCCTTCAGATTCGGCAAAATACCAGATCCCAGCGGGTTGTTGCTGTCGATTCACTCGCGGCGGCGATTGCCGCCATCAACGTTCCGGCGATGCAATCGCCAGCACTAGGTAATGCCCTCTCGAAAGCGCTTCACGATTGGGCAACTGCAACTCGCGACCAGCGGATCGTCGCGCACTTCTTTCTATTCTCGTTCTTCAAGCTGTCGGAGAGCGCATGGTATCAGCGAAAGACAGACGTGCTCGACGAGACGCAATGGACAGGCTGGGAAACTTTGCTTCGCGCCTACTACCACAGCGAAGGCGTCAAGACCGGTTGGTGGCCGCACCGTCATCACGCTTACTCGCCTGAATTCCAGGCTTTCCTTCAGGCAACTCCCCCGCCGCCGCCGGACATCGGCACTCTCAACGATCTTTTCGAGAACATTCAATCAAGGGCCGCACGCTAATGTCTTGTCCCCACTGGATGGCTCCCGCATTGCAATCGACGATGATGGTTTGGCGTGGGTCGGAAGCAGTCTTTTTTTCGGCCTATTGGTGCAGCCACTCGAAGGACTGCTCGCTGTGATGGAGTCCGCGAGCCGGGTCCCAATTGGAATTGCGGGCTTTATGGCCTTTTGACATTCGGTGGGGTGTCCCAGCTCCGATCTATCCCGTTTGCCATCATTCACATCGCTCTCGACCACGGACAGAAGCAAGGTACCAGCGACAGGATAAACCGGGGCAGCTTTGACACAGGGGCCCATTACAGAAGCGCCATAGGCCTGCTGCATCGATGCGCCGGTCAGGAAACGGTGGCGAATGGGAACTGAGGAGCCTAAACTAGGCGCAACCCAGAACTCGCGTGTGTAAAGGACTCGTCCGTGGCAACCGCCACCCATCTCATCACTGACAAGGAAGCGACCGCGCATCCGCTGCAGGAAGCGGTCGTCGTCCGCTTCGCCGGAGACAGCGGCGACGGCATGCAGCTGACCGGCGGCCAATTCACCCTCTCGACTGCGCTTGCCGGCAACGACCTTGCGACCTTCCCCGATTTCCCGGCGGAGATCCGCGCGCCGCAGGGCACGACCTTCGGAGTCTCCGCCTTCCAGATCAATTTCGGCAGCTGCGCGATCGACACGGCCGGTGACCAGCCCGACGTGCTGATCGCAATGAACCCGGCAGCGCTCAAGACCAACGCGAAGGAGGTCCGCGAAGGCGGGCTGATCATCGCGGACGAAGGCGAGTTCACCGCGCGCAACCTCGCCAAGGCGGGCTACGAGCAAAGCCCGCTGGAGGACGCCAGCCTCGCCAAATGGCAGGTGGTACACTTTAACATCTCGCAGCTGACCCTCGACGCCGTGAAGCCGTTCGGCCTCGGCAACAAGGAGGCGCTCCGCTGCAAGAACATGTGGACACTGGGGCTTGCGCTGTGGATGTTCGACCGTGACCGCCAGCCGATCGTCGACTGGCTCAAGGCCAAGTTCGCCAAGGCGCCCGAGCTCGCCGAGGCCAATATCGCAGCGCTAAATGCCGGACATGCCTATGGCGAGACGGCGGAGATGGGCGCGCCGTTCAAGCAGCATCATCTGGCGCCGGCGCCCGCCGAGCCCGGCCTCTACCGCACCGTCACGGGTGCCGAGGCGCTGGCACTGGGCCTCGTCGCGGGCTGCCAGCTCGCCGGCCTGAAGATGTTCTTCGGTTCCTACCCGATCACTCCGGCAAGCCCGCTGCTCCATCATCTCGCGCGGCTGAAGGAGTTCGGGATCACGACCTTTCAGGCCGAGGACGAGATCGCCGCCGCCTGTGCCGCGATTGGCGCGAGCTATGCCGGCCAGCTCGGCATCACCTCCTCGTCAGGGCCGGGAATCGCGCTGAAGATGGAGGCGGTCGGCCTAGCCATCATGACCGAGCTTCCGTTGGTCGTCGTCAACTCGCAGCGCGGCGGGCCGTCGACGGGTCTGCCGACCAAGACCGAACAGTCCGATCTCTACCAGGCGGTCTATGGCCGCAACGCAGATTCGCCGGTGCCGGTGCTCGCCGCCCGTTCGCCCGCCGACGCGTTCGAATGCGCGATCGAGGCGTGCCGGAT
>JANWLR010000026.1 GCA_025450755.1 Sphingomicrobium sp.
CGATATTGGCGATCACGAATCCCGCTGCGCTGCCGCAATCATACCGCTCGCCTTCGAACCTGAAGGCGCGGAACGGCTGGGCGCCGATCAGCTTGGCCATCGCGTCGGTGAGCTGGATTTCGCCGCCAGCGCCTTTCTCCTTCGCATCGAGCGCACGCATGACCTCCGGCTGCAGGATGTAGCGGCCGGGGAGCATCAGGTTCGATGGGGCCGTGCCCGGCGCGGGCTTCTCGACCAGCCCCTTAATCTGGATCAGCCGCCCGTCGGTCGCACCGGGGTCGATCACGCCATATTTGTGCATCTCGCTCTCCGGCACTTCAAGCGCGGCGACGATGTTGCCGCCGACCTTTTCATAGGCCTCGACCATCTGCGCCAGGCAGTTGGGCTTGCCGACCATCAGCTCGTCGGGAAGGAGCACCGCGAACGGCTCGTCCCCGACGATATGCCTGGCGCACCAGACCGCATGGCCGAGCCCGAGCGGCTGCTGCTGGCGGACCGTGACGACCTCGCCGAACCGGGCGTTGGACGGCTCCAGCACGTCGAGGCCCTTGCCTTTGGCCTTGAGCGTCGCCTCGAGCTCGTAGGCCTGGTCGAAATAGTCGACCAGCGCCGACTTGCCGCGGCCGGTGACGAAAATCAGCTCCTCGATCCCCGCCTCGCGCGCCTCGTCGACCGCATACTGGATCAGCGGCCGGTCGACGATCGTGATCATCTCCTTGGGGATGCTTTTGGTGGCGGGAAGCAGACGGGTGCCGAGGCCGGCGACCGGGAACACCGCCTTGCGAACGCGTGTTGGCATTTACTCTCCGGGATTCGCGGCAATTGCGTTGTTGGTGACGGGGCCGGGAGTGGTGCCCGCCGGCTCCGACGGCGCGTTGCCGCCGGTCGGCGGCGGAAGCTCGAACGGATCGTTCGGGCGCGGCTGCGACTTCTTGACCAGCTCGTCGATCCGGTCGGGACGCGCTTGCGTCGGCGGAGTCAGCAGCTGCTCGAAGGTCGGGGTAGCGCGCGCCATTTCGGGCTTGACCGGCATCTTCTGCCCGGTTGCGGGCTCAAGGTCGGTCACACGCCCGCAGCTCGCGATCGCGAGCGCTGTCATGACGACAAGAATCCGCCTGGCCTTCATTCGCCCCCGACTAGCCGCTCCGCGGATGAAGCGCCAGCTTGCGGCAACCGGAACACGCCCGTATCGGCCCTCGATGCGCTTCCTTCTCTTGACCACCGCCCTTCTTTCCATCGCCGCGTGCCACGAGGCCGCCCAGCAGCAGCCTTCCGCAAACGAAAGCGCGGCGGGGCAGGCCGCGGGGGAAGGCATCAAGGGCGTCCATCGCGATCATAAGGGCATTCCCGCGCCCGCAGTCGCCTTCACGGATCTCGACGGCAAGCCCGCTAAGCTAGCGGATTTCAAGGGCAAGCCGCTGCTCGTGAACCTTTGGGCGAGCTGGTGCGCGCCCTGCGTCAAGGAATTGCCGACGCTCGACCGCCTTGCTCGCACCGGCAAGGTCCAGGTGCTGGCGGTGAGCCAGGACGATGGTCCGCATGCCTCCGTTGTCGCCTTTCTCCAGGTGCACAAGATCGCGACGCTGGAGCCGTATCAGGACGCGAAAATGGGCCTTTCAGGAGCGCTCGGGCCGGATACCGTGCTTCCGACCTCGATCCTTTATGATTCGAGTGGCAAGGAAGTGTGGCGCTACGTCGGCGACCTCGACTGGACGACCCCCCAAGCTTCCAAGCTGCTCGCCGAGGCGAGCTAGGCCCTAGCGCCAGCCGGCGAAGGTCGGGCGCGGCTTGAACGTCCTCTGGCGCTCGTTAACCAGCGACAGCACGCGCCCATCGATCGCACCGAGGCCGAGCGCGATCAGACCGAGGCCGATGAAATCCTGCGGCGCGAGCGTCTCGCCGAGGAACAGGCCGCCGAGCAGGATCGCGACCGGCGGTACCAGCAGCGTGACAAGCAAAGCATTGGTCGCACCCGAGGTCGCGATCAGCCGGAAATAGAGCACGTAACCGAACGCGGTGCACATCAGCGCGAGCGCGCTAATCGCGGCGATCGCTGTCGCCGGCGGGAAAGCGTGGGTCCAGGGCTTGTCGACGATCATCGATATCGGAAGCATGATCAAAGCGCCCGCGGTCAGCTGGCCCGTTGTGACGCTCAAGGGGGAGATGCCCTGCTTGCGGAAACGGCGCGCCCAGACGGCCGCCAGCGCATAGCTGAGCGAAGCGGTGACGCAGGCGAGCTCGGCGAGGCCGCTCGTGCCAATGTTCGATAGTAGGGCTGGGCCGATCATCGTTGCGACGCCCCCAAAGCCCAGGAGCACGCCGGCGATCTTGCGCGGGCTCATCCGCTCGTCGTTCGTCAGGAAATGGGCCACGACCACGCCCCAGATCGGCGTCGTCGCATTGAGGATCGAGGCGAGACCGCTGGCGATGTGCGTCTGGCCCCAGCCGAAGAGTGCGAAGGGCAGCGCATTGTTGAGGATCGCCAGCAGAACGATCGAACCCCAGACGGAGCGCGGAAGCCCGAGCTTCTCGCCTTTGAAAGCGACGAAGATCCACATCCCGGCCGCAGCGATGGTCAGCCGAAGCCAGACATAGGTCAGCGGCTGCACGTGGCGGACCGCGACGCCGATAAAAAAGAACGCACCGCCCCAGATCAGTGCGAGAAGCCCGAGGATCAGCCAGTCGCTGCGATTCATCTGCGCACGGATCATGTGCGCATCCTGGGCCGCGGCCGGCTTGATTGCTTCCGCCTGGTTGCGGTCAAACGCGTGTGGATCGATGGGTTTCATGGCCCGGCGGATTTACCGGTTACGCCCATGTGCCAGCCAACAAATGACGGATCGCTGGCGATAAGCTGAGCTTATCTAGTCCCTTAGAAGCTCATTGATGCTGGTTTTGGACCGAGTGCGCTCGTCGACGCGCTTGACGATCACCGCGCAGGCAAGCGCGGGCCCGCCGTCCTTCGCCGGCAGCGTACCGGGGACTACGACCGAATATTCCGGGACTCGGCCGAAGCGGACCTCGCCCGTCGAACGGTCGACGACCTTCGTTGAAGCGCCGAGGAACACGCCCATCGACAGCACCGAGCCGCGTTCGACCACGACCCCCTCGGCCACTTCGGAACGGGCGCCGATAAAGCAATCGTCTTCGATGATGACTGGGCCGGCCTGGAGCGGTTCGAGCACTCCGCCGATTCCGGTGCCGCCTGAAATGTGGACGTTGCGGCCGATTTGCGCGCAGCTTCCGACTGTCGCCCAGGTGTCGACCATCGAACCCTCACCGACCCTTGCTCCGATGTTGACGAAGCTCGGCATCAGGACCGCGCCCGGCGCGATGAAGGCCCCGCGCCGAACGATTGCGCCGGGCACCGCCCGGAAAGCAGCGGCCGCAAACTCCTTCTCGCCCCAACCGGCAAACTTCGAGGGGACCTTGTCCCACCAATGCGCGCCTCCGGGTCCGCCGGCGATCGCTTCCATGGGGTTGAGCCGGAATGACAGGAGCACGGCCTTTTTCAGCCACTGGTGGACGGTCCACTCGCCATCTTCCTTGTCGGCGATCCGCGCCTCACCGCTGTCGAGCGCGGCGATCGCGGAGTCGACCGCATGGCGAACCTCGCCTTTGGTATTGGCGCCGATGGAATCGCGGTCATCCCAGGCGCGATCGATCACCGCCCGAAGCTCATTCGTCATCTTCGTTCCCCAAGATGCTCTCAAGCCATTCGCCGACATCGCTCACGCGGAGATCGGCTATCCCCACGCCATAGCCGTGGTTGCCGCGTTCGGAGCCGTTGTCGACCCAAACGGTGGTCATTCCCAGCTGTTTCGCGGGGACCAGGTTCTGGATCATGTCGTCCGCGAGAAGGGCATGCAGCGGATCGATTCCTAAACGCTCGCACAAGAGCGCATAGCCGTGCGGATCCGGCTTGGGCCGCAACTCGCTTGCGTGAATGTCGTGGAGCTCGTCGAAATGGCTTTCGACCCCGATCGCCTCCAGAACGCGACGGGCGTAGGGGGCATCGCCGTTGGTGAAGACCAGCCGTCGGCCCGGCAGCTGCGGAAGCAGGCGTGCAAGCCGCTCGTCGAACTGCACTCGGTCCAACGGGATGTCATGAACGTCGGCGAGGAAATCGTGCGGATCGACGTCATGCTCTTTCATGAGGCCGGCGAGCGTGGTCCCGTGCGCATGGAAATGCGCCTTCTGAACGCGCTTGGCTTCCTCGGCATTACAGCCGAGCAGACGCTCGATATAGGCGCCCATCCGCTCGTCGATCAGCGAAAACAGGCCGGTCGATGCGGGATAAAGGCAATTGTCGAGATCGAAGATCCAATCGCGTATATGGGAGAAGCGGCAGTCCATCTGTGCTTTGCTCGCGTAGCCGCTTGGAGGCTTTAAGCAAATTGAAAGGAATCATAAACCATAAGCACAACTGGGAAGCCGTGCGTTTTCAACGGCTTGAGCGGAGAGCGAGAATGAATAACGGGCGGCTATTGGGAACCAGCGCGTGCCTGCTGGTGATGGCGTTTGGTCTCAGCGCATGCGGCGGCGGTGGCGGCGCTTCAGCCATCCCCTCGCCTCCGATTTCGCCGACTCCGACTCCGACGCCCACTCCGACTCCGACGCCCACTCCGACTCCGACGCCCACTCCGACTCCAACTCCCGGCACGAACTACAACACTGCCGAGTATCAGAACTCGCAATATTCGGTCGTCTCGAACGCCATTGCGGCCTACAATGCGGGCGCGACCGGCCAGGGTGTCAAGATCGGCATCGTCGACACCGGCGTGAATCCGAATTTGAGCGAGTTCACCGGTCGTATCGACTCGGCGAGCGGCGACGTCGCCGGCACGCGCGGCGTCAGCGATGACAACGGCCACGGTACTGCGGTTACGGCTGTGGCGGCGGCAGCGCGCAACAACCAGAACACGATGGGCGTCGCATTCAATGCGACGATCGTCAGCGAACGCTCCGACGACCCGGGCTCGTGCAGCCAGACGGGTGGCTGCCAATTCTACGATAATGCGATCGCCGCCGGTATCGACGCCGCACGCAACGCTGGGGCGAGGGTCATCAATCTCTCGCTTGGCGGCTCCGATCCGGGAACCGTACTGCTCCAGGCGATGCAACGCGCGGTCAATGCTGGCATCGTCTTCGTCATCTCGGCGGGGAACGACGGGGCCGATCCGACCAAAGGCGTGAACGCCGACCCGTTTGCATTGACTCCAGCGCAGCAATTTCCCGGCTCGGTCATCATTGCCGGCTCGGTTGGAATCGACAATGGCGCCGGCGGCACCGACTCGAGCCAGATCTCGACCTTTTCGAACCGCGCCGGCACCGGCGCTCAATATTATCTGATGGCACTTGGCTATCACGACCGCGCGCCCGACAATACAGGAGCGCAATTCCTGTGGGACGGCACCAGCTTCTCGGCCCCGACCATCTCCGGCGCCGTTGCGCTGATGGCGCAGGCTTTTCCCAATCTCACCGGCAAGCAGATCGTGCAGATCCTGTTCAATACCGCCGATGACCTCGGAGCGGCGGGCGTCGATTCGACATATGGTCACGGTCGCCTGGACATCGCGGCTGCATTCCAGCCGCAGGGCACAATGAACCTCGCCGACAGCAAGACCCCTGTCATGGGGAGCGTTGGCGACCTTCCGTCGGCCGCCGGCGACGCGGCGGGCACCAAGTCCCTGGGTGCGATCATTCTCGACGGCTATGACCGCGCATATGTCCTGAACCTCGCCAAGATGCTTCGCCGAGCGGATGTCGACCACCCGCTATCGCGTGCGCTTCAGAACGACGTGCAGGTCGCTGGCGCCCAGGCAGGACCTATCAGCATCGCGATGACGGTCCGGCAGAACCACGACGTCGCCGAAGGCTTCAGCCTCGATCGGGTCGGGATCGGCCCCGAGGACCTGCGCAAGTCGCGGCTGATCGCCGGCTCGGCGGTTGCTCGGATCGACAATAAGACGGCAATCGCTTTCGGTTTTTCCGAGGGCGCGAAGGAGATGGAGCGGCGGCTGACCGGTGCGTCGGCGGGCTCGTTCCTCATCGCCAGCGATATCGTCGGGAATCCCGGCTTCGCCGCCAAGCACGGAAGCAGCATGGCCGTGCGGCACCAGTTCGGGGGCATTGGCCTCACGGCCTCTGCCGAAACCGGCAAGGTGTGGCAGGACGTGCGAACCAGCGCGACCGGCTCGCCCTACAGCTTCGCGAGCGTCGCCGCCGACACGACGCTGGGACGAAACTGGCTATCGTTCGGGGTTAGTCAGCTGGACGAGAAGGACTCGCTGCTCGGCGGCCGAATGACGGCTGCGCTCGGCGGCGGCGGAGCGACGACCACATTCCTCGATGCCGAGGCGCGGCACAATTTCGGCGACGGGTGGGTGGGCACAGTTGCGGCGCGGCGCGGCTGGACCGATTTTGCCGGCGGCAAGTTCCAGACCGGGGCTTATTCGTTCGACCTCGCCAAGCTTGGCATTTTGTCGAACCATGACTCGCTCGGTCTTCGCCTCGCGCAGCCACTGCGTGTCGAACATGGCGGCTTGGCGATGATGCTGCCCACCTCATATGATTATGTGACCGGCACGGCGACCGACACGCTGAGCCGCATGTCGCTCAGCCCGAGCGGGCGCGAGTTCGACGCGGAGCTCAGCTACGGTTCGACATTCCTTGGCGGAAACGCATGGCTTGGAACTAACCTCTACTATCGCCGCCAGCCGGGGCATATCGCGAGCGTGCCCGACGACAAGGGCGCCGCACTTCGGTTCAGCCTCGGCTTCTAGAGCGCCTCTCTCAAGGGAGCAGACGACGGCGGAGTTCAAATGCTCCTTTTTCCCGAGGCTTAATGCCGACGGCCCTGCGTCCTGTATTCCACCATCGTCATCGGGGCGTCGCAGCCGTTGATCTTGCGATATACTGCCATGTATCCCTTGCCTGCAGGCAGCTCCGTCAGCTTCCTTGGCCGAAGCTGCTGGCCTCGATAAAGTCCGCTCTTGTCAGCAAGATAGCTCGTTGTCTGAGGGCAATGGGACGCTCTGCTTGCACCCGGAGCTTGGGGACCTTGAGCGGCCGGCGCCGCGATGGCCGTCACTGGCAGCAAAATCAGCAACGCTGCGAGAGCCGAACGGACACGCATCGGTCACCTCCTGTGCGGCATGCAGGATAGCATTATGGGTTGAGGTCGTGAAGCGGGGCGCGCCCGCGGTTTGACGGACGTCAATCAGACGGTGAAGCTCTCGCCACAGCCGCATGCGCCCTTGGCGTTCGGGTTCTCGAACACGAAGCCCGCAGCGAAATCGTCTTCGCGCCAGTCCATGGTCGATCCGATCAGGTAGAGCACGGATGCGCCATCGACGTAGAAGGCGCCCCCCGGAGTTTCGATCTTCTCGTCGAACGGCTTCTCCTCGGTCACATAATCGACCGAGTAGGCGAGGCCGGAGCAGCCGCGACGGGGTGTCGACAGCTTGACCCCGACCGCGCCTTCCGGAGCCTTCGCCATCAGCTCGGCAATGCGTTCTTGCGCCGCCGAGGTCAGGATGATCGCCGCCGGACGCGCGCGGACTTTGGTTTCCTTATTCATAGCATTCCCAATTCGAGCCTGGCCTCGTCGCTCATCTTCGAGGGGTCCCAGGGTGGGTCCCAGACCAAATTCACGACCGAGTCGCGGATTCCGGGCACCGACAGGACGCGAAGCTCGACCTCGTTCGGAAGCGATTCCGCGACGGGGCAGTGCGGCGTCGTCAGTGTCATGGTGATGGTCGCGTCGCCCTCTTCGCTGATGTCGACGTCGTAGATCAGTCCCAGTTCGTAAATATCTACTGGAATTTCAGGATCATAGACCGATTTCAGGACTTCAA